>NZ_JADYWZ010000009.1:0-162982 GCF_015864605.1 Psychrobacter sp. SCQQ22 | reverse complement strand
TGCGGCACCCAACCAAAGCCAATCATGGTGATACCCATAATGGCGATGACGATGGCTGATATGATGAAGGCTTGCTGAGGGGAGATATGGGTGAGAATTCTTGGAGGCATGATGCGCCCTTATGATGCAGGTTGGTTTGAGATATTTAAGGGTTTACTGGTTTCTTCTGTGGCCACGCGCGTGACTGGTTGCTGGCTTTTTATTAGTACTCCGTACTTCTATTAGTTCATCGGCCAGACTCTTTGGGTGCGAATGAGTGGTTATCTTTGATTAGTCTCGACCAAATTTTATCCATAAAAAAATCCTCACTTCTTATGATAAGAAGTGAGGATTTAGTGCTTTTTCAAGCCATATTTGGAGCGGGAAAAGAGATTCGAACTCTCGACCCCAACCTTGGCAAGGTTATGCTCTACCACTGAGCTATTCCCGCTGATTATCGAATTGCAGTGTTGTTAACAACAACTCCGTCTCGATAGGCTGGCTATTCTATCAAAATTCCTGAGTGTGTCAACACCTTTTTTTATATTTATTTCCAATATTTGCACTTTAAGTCTCTATTTCTAGAGAGTCTACCTATAAGTAATTGATTTAATAATAAGTATCTCATTTACTGAAGTAATCATTATTTTCACTAGTGATGAAAATATTATGTACCATCATCATGAACTATGTTTAATCACGCCCATGCCCATCAACCAAACTGCTATTTTCGTAGTGCACCGCTACGTTATTTTATAAACAAACCTTAAGAACATATTCCACTCTACTGCATATGACCACAGTCAAAGCTTAAGGTGTTCGATACAAATAAACCAAGTAGAGATAATAAGTATAGCAAAGTCGATACGGTAGCAGAGCAATCAAGATTTGATGATATTCCACTTACAATCATACGTTGTGTTGTTACTGTTTCTACATTGGTTTTAGCCTATTAACATTATTATACTTATGGGCAATGCCGGTTCGGGTAAAATTTTACTATTAAGACAGATAAATAGAGTAATAAGTGCTGTCCACATATCAGCTAAGAATTATCATTTGACCTATTTTATAGATATATACTTTGTACAACTTTTACTTTTATCATTTACAGCGAGGATATTTTTATGAAAAAGCTAATGACCACTACCGTGATGGCAGTGTCACTGTCCACACTGACTTTAGCAGGCTGTACTAGCACGACCAACACGGGTGCCGTTGGTGTCAACCGCCAGCAGCTGCTATTAGTTTCTAGTGAGCAAGTCCTTCAGTTATCAGCAGAAAGCTACGCGAACACACTGAAAGAAGCCAAATCAAAGGGCGTACTAGACAAAAATACAGCTCAGCTTAATCGCCTAAAGATTATTGCTAATCGTTTAATCGGCCAGGTTGGTACTTACCGTACAGATGCGGCAGCGTGGGACTGGGAAGTGCATACTATCCAATCTGATGAACTGAATGCTTTTGTTGTACCTGGTGGTAAGATTATGTTTTATTCAGGTATTATCGATCGCTTGAGCCTAACTGATGATGAGATTGCAGCGATTATGGGACATGAGATGTCACATGCGCTACGTGAACACTCACGTGAGCGTCTGTCGCGTGAATATGCAACGCAAACAAGTATCGGTGTGGCTGCTAGCATATTTGGCTTATCACAAGGACAGGCTGAGTTAGCAGGTACTGCTGGCAATTTAGGTTTGAGCCTACCCCACAGTCGTACTCAAGAGTCTGAAGCTGACCAAATCGGTCTTGAGCTGATGGCACGTGCAGGCTACAACCCACAGGCAGCCGTTAGCTTATGGCAAAAAATGCAGAAAGCAAGCGAAGGCGAGCCACCACAATTCTTAAGCACTCACCCATCTAGTAGCAGTCGTATTTCTCAATTACAGGCATTGATGCCTAAAGTAACGCCGCTGTATCAGCAAGCCCGCCGTTAATCAAAACTTATTGGTAGATGTCACGTTTTGAGTCAATGTTTATAGATTATAAGAGCAGAGTGCACATGAAGTATTGTGCTCTGCTCTTTTCATTTTTAGTAAGAAATGACAATTTTAGTAAGAAATGACAATAACTATTGAGTTTGGCAATTGAGCGTATCGCTATTAATCGCGTTATTGCTGATGGTTATATTTGTTAGCCCTATACTTGGTAAGTAAGAACAATTTATTTGTCTACGCATTTCAAGAGCATGCAGTCTGGATAATTGTGTCTGCTATAATGCCCACAATATATAATCTACACATTGCTAAATATTATTAAGCAAAATACTGTTGAGCAAAACATATGGAAGGATTGTTATGACTACCACACCGACTGCTAATGCACTTAATGCAGAGCTACAAGTTCTGCAGTCACAACATTTAGAACTGGTCAATGAGTCAATGAATCATGCTGGTTATTTCGATGGTAAAGAAAGCCATTTTAAGCTTACTATTGTCAGTGATGCTTTTGAAGGCAAACGCTTGGTCGCACGCCATCAGCTCGTATATGGATTGGTTAATGCGCTACTGACCTCACAAGGTGGTCAAGTACATGCTCTAGCTATTCATGCTTATACGCCCGTCGAGTGGCAAGGCCAAAGCCCTGATAGCCCGTTATGCGCTGGACAAAACAAAGCTTAGAATGTTGTTGTTTAGATCACATGTTTTCATATAATAATTGAATGCTATAAACAAGCTGACCAATGCAAATTTAAGGAAAACCATATTCAATGAAACATTTACATATGCTAATGGCATTACTGATCATTGTGGTATTTATATACCAGAGTTATTTGGTATTAAGCTCTAATAGACGAGCGCCACGTGCGGTGAAGATAGCGTCTCATATTTTATATGCACTCATTATCGTATCAGGCGCAGTGATGCTCATGCAGCTAATGAGTGTCAATGCCCCTGTCCAATGGGCTTTCGCCAAAATAATTTTGCTCTTCACTGCTATTAGCGCTAGTGTAAAAGCATTCAAAAATCATGCAACACCTGCCCAAAGAAAAGCGGGTATTGTCATTGCGAGTATCGCGTATTTTGGTATTGTAGTACTGGCCTTTACAAAGCCTGGCAACTTATTTTGATCCGTCTGCCGTATTAAAGTTGCACATATAGCAAGACTACTCAGAGGCAAAATATTGGATAATCGATGGACTTTCAATATCTTAATCACATTATTTTTGCTATCTTGAATACATACAAAGACAATAATTCAGCCTAATGGAGCCACCATGAAAACTCTTACTACAGCGACGTTACTAGCCACAGCTGGTATTTTGGGGCTCTCAGGCTGTGCTTCTACAGGTAATGTCACACCGCAGTATGTGCCGCCAAGCACCTATCAAAGCTATGATTGCCAAGCACTCAGCCAAGAATATACTCGAGTCAATCGCTATGCAGACGCAGCACGTAACGAGCAGTCAAGCTTATCTGCCTCAGGTGTCGGGGTTGGGATTTCTGCAGGACGTTGGGGTATCTCTCCTAACATCAGTTTTGGTCTTGGCAAAAGCAACAGTACTCAAGCACGCGATGCCAAGTTATCACGGCTCTATGGCGAGAGTGATGCCATAGTACAATCTGCACGTATTCAACGTTGTAGCTTCGTCAACGGTATCAAAATTTATGGTGAGTAGCATTTAAATAAAATGAGCTATATTCGATAGCTTCGAGTACCCATAATGTTAGACGATTATTGTGATTAAAAAAGCCAATACGCAATCAACGTATTGGCTTTTTTATGACTCATCATCACGACTGTAAACTTCTCTGAAGCTTAAACGCTTAAGCTTCGCACCCACTGGATGATTTGGTCACTGGGCAGTGCGCCTGACTGCCGCGCGATTTCTCTACCGCCTCTAAAGGCAACCATAGTAGGCAAACTACGAATATTATAAGGAGCTGCTGCTTGCTCGTATTTATCGGTTTGTATCTTTGCAAAAACTACTTGCGGCAACTGACTGGCAGCCACTTTGAATTGCGGTGCCATCATAATACAAGGCTGGCACCAACTTGCCCAAAAATCAACGATGGTCAACACATCATTCTTTTGAATGAACTTGCTGACCGTTTGCGCGTTCAATTCGTGAGGGCTAGCCGTCAGTAGTGGCTGGCCACATTTACCGCATTTTGGTGCAGCGCTAAGCCGTGCAGCAGGGAGACGGTTGGTCGCGTGGCAATGTGGGCAGACTAGATGGAAGTTTTGCTCATTCATGATTTAATTCCTATTCTAATTACTCTATTGTCTTAACAGTTCGTCTTGTATAAATTGATTATACAAGCAACTTTATTATGATGATTTATGGTCATTTTCTATACCACTTGCGCTGCCACACCACTATACACGTAGCTCATCGGTCGTGGACCTGGCAAGTACGCTTCGCTTAACTCCTCGATGGCAAAACCACCTGCCCTAATCAGTGCTGGAATATCGCGATCTAAATGACACCCTCCTGCGATAGGTTTCCAAAAAGGTGTCAATCGATGCTGCCAACGCTCGACAGAAAGATCTGGCGCTAATCCATGCTCACAAAATAACAAGCGACCATCAGGTTTTAGCACTCGTGCCATTTCTTGAAGTGCCGATACCGGATCATCGATACTACATAAAGTAAAGGTCATCACAATCGTATCAAATCGATCCGTATCAGCGTGAATGCCTTGGACATCCACGGCTATCACTTCAACTGGAATGCTGATGTCACTCGCCCGCTTACGTGCGAGTGTCTGCATCTGAGCGGCTGGGTCGATACCAACAATAGAAGAGACTCGTTTGGCATTATAAAACGGTAGATTCAAACCGCTTCCAATCCCAACTTCGAGTACTTCGCCTAGTGCTTGAGGAACAATTTTAGACCGCGCTTTCATCACATTACCCGCACTACAAGCGACATCGATCAGCTTGGGCAATACATAACGTTTGTAAGGGTTCATTGCTCTCTCCAGTTATCGCCGAGATTAGCGCTTGCAGGTAGATATACCGAGCTTCTATATAGCGGACCATCTACAGATTAGCATTATTATAGAGATCTAGCATACGATACTTGCATCGTGCTGCACGGGGTAACAACTTTTACTTACTACACCGTTTTTTTATTTACCAAGAGCGTTAATCGGTACTTTCAGATAACGGATACCATTGTCTTCCGGCTCTGGGAAATGACCTGCATCAATATTAACTTGTACCGAAGGAATAATTAAGCGCGGCATATCAAGCGTAGCATCACGACGCTCACGCATTTCTACAAACTCGGCTTCATTGATCCCCTCTTTCACATGGATATTACCCAGTTTTTGCGCTGCCACAGTAGTGCTTGGACAGTGTTTTCGACCCTTGCTTGGATAATCATGGCACAGATACATCATCGTATCTTCAGGGAGTGCCAGCAGCCTTTTGATTGAATGATACAAGGTTTTGGCATCTCCACCGGGAAAATCGCAGCGAGCCGTACCCACATCTGGCGCAAACAAAGTATCTCCGACAAAGACCACTGTTTTTTCATCATCAGCAGCAACATACGCCATGTCAGCTCGCGTGTGACCTGGCACATACATGACCGTAATAGTAATATCGCCAAGCGCCAAAGTCTCGCCATCATCTGTCAAAATATCAAACTGACTGGCATCCGTGCGAAAACTGGTATCGAAATTAAAGATTTGCTTGAATGTTTTTTGTACTTCGGTGATATGCTGCCCTATGACGAGCTGACCACCTAACAATTCTTTGACGTGTGCAGCCCCTGAGATATGATCGGCATGGGCATGGGTTTCTATAATATAGACCAGCCCCCAGCCATGCTCACGGACAAACTCAATCACCTCATCGACACTCGTAGTGCCAGTACGTCCTGACTTGGCATCAAAGTCTAATACGGGATCGACGATGGCACATACTTGCTTCTGAACATCTGCCAGTACGTGAGTATAGGTCTCTGTATCGCTATGTAAGAATGAATGGACTTGCATGGCTGCCTCTTTGTATTTCTATGAATATTTTAGTTTTTAATAAATTCTTAAGTATAATATGCGCTCAGCTCTCGTATCTGCAGCGACATATCAATTGACTGTGCATACTAACATAGCAGTTATTATACATTTTATAAATTTATATAATGTAAATAAACATAACTTGATAAAGACTCATGTATCATTGATAATTAATCACGTTTATCTATAAATGCTATACCCTACTATTTATACTTAATATAAGGAGCTCGCTCTGAAACCTTCAGCATTGAGCACATCAACTACTAGCCCGAGCGACCCTATATCACCTAGTGAGACAGAGTCTGCACCTAAAGACCTTGCTGAGCAAATGAAACAAGCTTCGATGCAAGCCAGCCAGCTATTAAAGTCACTCTCGCATCCTGATCGCCTGTTACTGCTATGTCAGCTGACTCAAGGAGAGTATTGCGTCAGTGAACTTCAAAGCTTAGTCGGTGTTGGACAACCAAGCTTGTCACAGCAATTGGGTATCCTACGCAAAGACGAGCTGGTCTCGACACGCCGTGAAGGCAAGAACATCTACTATAGTATTGCCAGTGACGATGCTTTAGCGGTTCTAGATCTCCTTTACCAACGCTTTTGTGCCAAAACAGACGGATAGATTATCCGCTTAAGAATCGGCTGTAATAACGTTCAACACACTCTAACTTTTTTATCATGATGACGTATTGCTATGCTTTCTATTGCCACTCGTCTAATTCCCGCTTGGTTGCGTCAATACAAGCTATCTGCGCTGCCGACTGACGTCATCGCAGGATTGGTCGTTGGTGTGCTCGTGATTCCGCAAAGCTTAGGCTATTCGGTGCTAGCAGGTCTGCCACCTGTATATGGCCTGTACGCTGCTATCGTGCCCGTTATGGTCTATGCATGGATAGGCTCAAGTAATATTCAAGCAGTGGGGCCTGTCGCTATCACTGCGATTATGACCGCCAGTAGTCTGCATCCTTATGCAGCAGAAGGCGCTCAACAGTATGTGTTGATGGCCAGCTTGCTATCATTGATGGTTGGGGCGATGTTATCGCTAGCTGGGTGGCTAAAGCTTGGCTGGATCATGCAATTTATCAGTCGAGGGGTTTCTGCTGGTTTTATCAGTGGTGCCGCGGTGCTTATCTTTATCAGTCAGCTGAAATACCTAACGGCTATTCCCATAGCAGGAAATGGCTTATTCGGTTATTTGTCCAGTATGCAACTGTATGCCCGTCAGCTGCATCCGCTCACCTTACTCATTGGTGTGATCGCTTTTGCACTGTTGGTTGCCAATCGTTACGGCAGCCAATGGGTATGGAGATCTTGGTTGCCATCTACATATGCCAAATGGGCAGAGCGCTTATTTCCGCTTATTCTGCTCGGCATTGCGATTGTCATGAGTATGAGCTTGCATTGGACCACAAGCGGTGTCGCAACGATTGGTAGTATTCCGCAAGGGCTACCGACCTTTACCTTTCCTTATGTACCCAACTTCGATGTCGCCCTCAACCTATTACCTAGCGCGGGGCTAATGGCGCTGATTGTATTTGTCTCAAGCAGCTCAGTCGCTAGTAATTATGCCCGTCTGCGCGGTGAGAGCTTCAATGCCAACCGCGAACTGACTGGACTTGGGTTTGCCAATATCGCAGGTGGTTTCTTTCAAAGCTTTGCAGTCGCTGGCGGATTTTCTCGTACTGCTATCAATGCTGACTCAGGTGCCAAAACGCCTGTTGCTAGCTTGGTAACGGTGCTGGTAATGATTGCGGCTTTGATTGCTTTTGGCAACGTGCTAGCGCCACTGCCCTATGCGATATTAGGCGCAACCATCATGGCCTCTATTATCGGCCTCATTGATATGACGACATTGAAGTCAGCATGGCAACGAGACCGCTTAGATGCTGCCAGCTTTATGGCGGCATTTATAGGCGTGCTGATATTTGGGCTAAATACAGGCCTAGTCATTGGTCTTATGGTTTCGTTTGCTAGCCTGATTTGGCAATCGAGCAAACCGCATGTGGCAATCGTCGGACAGCTTGCCGGCACGGGGCATTTTCGCAATATCAATCGTCATGATGTGCTGACATTTAGTCACTTATTGATGTTACGTGTCGATGAAAGCTTGTTTTTTGGTAATAGTGAATCCGTGCACCGCCGCGTGATACACGCCACACAACAATACCCGCAAGCGTACGAGATCGTCCTTATCATGTCAGCCGTCAATCACATTGATTTGACTGGACAAGAGATGCTCATCAGCCTAAATAAAGAGCTGCTGATTCAGGATAAGCACTTAAATTTTAGCTTTATTAAAGGGCCGGTCATGGATATCATTGAAAATACCCCTGTGATCACCGACCTCTCAGGACACGTCTATTTAAGTACGATGGATGCAGTAGATGCGCTAAAGGATATATGAACCAACGCTTATAGACTAAATCAATAGCCATTATTGTCTGTGGCAAGATATAGCTATGATAAAAGCTGTGTTATGCTAGTCATCAAACATACTATAGAGAAGCGGCATCTAGCCATACTTCTATCTTCAAATGCCTTTTTATATCCGTAACCGAAGCGACTTATGACCGATAACATCACTATTTATAAGCAAATCTATCCAAGCCAATGTCTCAAAATTGCTGAACTTGGCTACCGCTCTGTGCTCAATATTCGTCCTGATGCTGAGACAGAAACGCAGCCGAATAGCTGTGACTTTGCCAGTGCAACTGCAAACGCAAATTTGACCTATCATCACCTACCATTTGATGATGAGCGCTTGAGCATGCTAACTGTCAAACAGTTTGCCGATTTTTATCACTCTATGCCCAAGCCTATACTTATGTTCTGTGGTACTGGTGCACGCGCCAAATTGCTTTATCAAAGTGCGTTAATGCAAGGTCTGCTATAGAATTGTTGGATTCATAAAAACCGTTGTATTTATAAAAACTGTTACGATGTTTACATAGCTCATCTTTAGAATTTTGCGCATTCAGCTTAGGCTTAGTACAGTCGTTACAGACCAAACACTTCACTCTTTCATATAAAAAATAACAAGGAGCTCCTATGAGCCATCAAGTTAGTTTTACTGGACAAATCACCCCTGATCAAGTACCAATGATTGCCGAAAACGGCTTCAAAACTATTATCAATAACCGTCCAGATGGTGAAGAACCAAATCAACCGACCAGCGCTGATATTGAAGCCGCTGCGAAAGAAGCAGGACTTGCTTATAAAGAGATTTCTTTTGCTGGTAATGAGCTAAATCAAACGCACGTCGAAACGTTTGCGGACTTTTTCAATCAAGCTGAGCAGCCAATGCTGATATTCTGCCGTACGGGTAACCGCTCAAACGGTATCTATGAAGCAGCCAAGCAAATGGATTTGTTAGACGACTAATTCGTTGATTGATGAATTATGACAATCGTCACAGACCATTAATAATTGCGCCCGTCCAACATTTGGATGGGCGTTTTCTGTTAGAGCTATCGCTAATAATGAATTTGCTATTGCTCCAATACTAATAGAATATCGTACTAATAAGATTGTAGTGCTGAGAATATAATTAAATGCTACTTATAAAACTTAATAGGACATCATTATGAGCAATTCACAAAAACCTCTACTCATTATTGGTAATAAAAACTATTCGTCATGGTCATTGCGGGCTTGGTTATTGCTGAAGGCATTCGACATTGATTTCGATGAACAGCTGATTGAGTTGCTTCATCCGTCATCTACACAAATTCTCGACGAGCACGCCCCAACGGGAAAAGTGCCCGTTTTAGTATATGGTCAAGGTGATGATAAGGTGACGGTATGGGATACTTTAGCGATTGCCATTCATGCCAATGATTACCTGACAGATATAGATATTTGGACCGGATTAGGCAAATCTGACGCTGACACTACTAATGATAATAGCCACAGAATAAATAGCGCCTATTGCCAGAGTATCGTCGCTGAGATGCATTCAGGGCTGATGGGTATTCGTAGTGAGATGCCGATGAATATCAGAGCCACTGCAAAAATACAGCCAAGTGCTGCATGTTTGAGTGATATCGCCCGTATAGAAGATATCTTTGCAGATTGTTTAAAATCTCGCTCAACAGACAGCTATCTGTTTGGTCAGTTTACTGCTGCCGATGCTTTTTTCGCTCCTGTGGTTCTACGCTTGCAAACTTATGCGGATGCCTCAGGCATAAAGTTACAACCGATGACCAAACAGTACTGTGAGGCAATGCTAAACAACCCTCATATACAAACTTGGCGAAATGCTGCGCTTACAGAAACTCGTATCATTGAAGAAGATGAAGCGGGCCAGATAGTCTCATTGGTTGGGGCATTGGCAGAGTAAAACTGAATCAAGCCCACATCAAACTTTAGGTGAAAGGTTTACTAAATTTTTAATAACACTTAAGATGTTAGAGACACAAGGAATGTGATCTATTTAGAAAGCCATTTTAATATGGCTTTTAATTCAACAAGGAATGTTTTATGAGCGGTACTGCTCTGGCTTTACTCCCACTGGCTCTTGCCTACATTATGTTTACCTTAGGAACAGGGCTAAAGCCCAGTGACTTTAAGGTTATCGTCAATCACCCCAAAGCTTTTTTCGTAGGACTTATTAATCAAGTCATTTTTGTGCCTTTGATTGCTTTGGCAGTGATTTTAGTAATGGCACCACCATCAGAAATCGCTTTTGGTATTATGCTGATTAGCTTTTGTCCAGGCGGTGTCACGAGTAACATGCTCACCTATTATGCCAAAGGCAATGTCGCGCTGTCAGTCGCGCTCACTGGCGTGGTCAGCCTGTTATCAGTCGTTACCTTGCCCATCTTAATTACTTTAGCTTTTAACCACTTTATGCAAGACCAAACTGGCTCTATCAGCGCAGTAAAGATCGGTGCTGTCATGTTTCTCTTGACGACGTTACCGGTTACCCTTGGTATGCTCGCTCGCTATAAATTCACTGATTTTATGGTACGCAGAAGCAATATCTTAAATGGCTTGGCCAGTATATTTTTTGTCTTGATAGTATTCGCTGCCATCGCTTCTAACTGGGAGCTGCTAAAGTCACAGTTGACGTCAATGGGGCTTGAACTTGTTCTTATTATTATGGCTTTATTTATATTTAGTATCTTAACCTCTAAGTTATTAAAGCTGAGCTGGTTTGATACCAAAACCATCTCAATAGAGACCAGTATTCAGAACAGTACGACTGCGATTACTTTAGCACCTATCATTATGGGAACAGCCGTTGGCTTGCCTGCCATCGCTTTACCTGCGGCGGTATATGGTGTGTTGATGTATGTAATTGCGCTGCCAGTTATTGCGTTGATTCGGAATAAGAACTGATTTTAGTGAACATAAAAAAACCACCTCAAAAGAGGTGGCTTCTTAGACTAACATTAGCACTTTACGGTTTGGATCTGAACAGCTTATTGCATGACTAAATATTCAAATGCTGACAAGGCTGCTTTACTACCTTCACCCATCGCAATGTTGATCTGCTTAAATGGCACGGTCGTGACATCACCACAAGCGAAGATACCTTTGCGATCTGTGCGGCAGCGCTCATCAATCTCAATCTCACCGAAACGATTTAAATCAACAAAGCCTTTGATAAATCCAGTATTCGGTACTAGACCAATTTGTACAAATACCGCAGCCAAATCTAATTCTTTGGTATCACCCGAATTGCGATCTTCATAAACGATAGAGCTAACTTTACCCTCTGTAGCTTTAATCTCTTTGGTCGCTGCGCTAGTAATGATATCAATATTGGCTTTTTCTTTGGCTTTATTGATGAGCACCTGATCCGCTTTTAAATCATCAGCAAACTCGAATACCGTGACATGTTTTACGATACCTGATAAATCAATCGCAGCTTCAATACCAGAGTTACCACCACCAACGACCGATACATCTTTACCTTTGAAGAAAGGTCCATCACAGTGAGCACAGAACGCCACGCCTTTACCGATGTTCTCATCTTCGCCCGGTACGCCAAGCTTACGCCATTGAGCACCGGTCGCTAGGATAATACTACGAGTCTCAAATATCTCACCAGTATTCAGATGGATACGGTAGTTCTCATCTTCAGTTTCACTGATTTCTTTCACGCTCACGTGTTCTTTTAACGTGATGTTGTATTCGTGCAGATGCTTAACAAAGTTGTTTGATAAATCAGTACCGTTCGTTAATGGTACCGAGATCAAATTTTCGATGTCTTGCGTGTCTTTGACCTGACCACCGATACGATCAGCAACCATCGTCACTTTTAGGCCTTTACGAGCGGTGTAAATCGCAGCTGCCACTCCTGCAGGACCTGCACCAATGATGGTCACGTCTTGCTGCTCTAGTTGATCAGCATCGTCCCCTTCTACTTCTGACAATAAATCAGGGAACTGCTCTTGCAATTTTCCGATCAATTTAGCAGTGTCGATTAGTCCGTTAGCAAACGGCTTACCGTTTAAGAATACCGCTGGTACACCTTGAATGTTGTTCGCTTCTACCTGCTCTTGGAACAATGCACCATCGATCATCTCATTGCTGATATCGTCATTCAGTAGCGCAAATTGGTTTAACGCTTGGACCACTTCTGGGCAGCTATGGCACGACAGCGATACATAGGTTTGGAACTGTAAGGGCTTATTAAAACGCTTGATTAACTTCTGGATACCTTCATCCAATTTTAGCGTATGACCACCCGCTTGTAAGATAGCCAAAATGAGCGAGGTAAATTCATGACCACCTGGGATACCGCTAAAAACGATACCCGTGTCTGTCAGTGCGCCATCGATATGACCGACTACTTTAAAACTGATTGGGCTTGGCAAACTGTCATCATTCGCTGTCGCATCAAAATTGATTTTATCCGTCGTACCAGCGATTTTAGTCAAAAAATCAATCAACTCAGCACGCTTACTATGCTCACCGCTACCCAATACAAAAGTAATAGGACGAGTCATGTTTTCACTGTAGCTCTTAATCGCGTCTAATAAACCTTGATCTATCATGTTTGTTCCTCTTCATTACTGGATATGTAACGGCAACTGTTGTATTGCGCGTTCAAATATGGATTATTTAGTATTAATAATGTTGTCTAAAATATTATAGGCAATAAGCTTATGCCCTTTGATGTCTCTATTATCATAGGTTCGAAGGATTTGGGCAAGCTGAGAAACTCAAACCTTATGTTTTATAAAACCAATCATAAATCATTATTTAAAATTAAATATTAATTCACATGCAGATTAATTATCATAGTATAGAGGTTGTTTTTTCGCTACAATCAAGTAAGGCCGATAAGAAAAATTCTTATTTGTCTCGTAACAGATTGGCTTTTTCATAGGTTTACCATGAGGCCTCTCTGCTGGTATTAAGCCTTATCAATATTGAGTGAGCGTTTTGGCTTAATAAAAATCAAGTCTCAAAATCATAACGACAATGCGCGGATGCTTATTGTTAGCTTGCGCTTCATAACAAGGATGAACACATGAGAAAGACTGATACTTTGCAAGACAACCGAGATGTTATTACTGAACTTAGGCAAAAAGACAGCCATTTTGCCAGTATTTTTGATGAGCATACTCAGCTTGATCAACAGATTAATCATCTGGAAAAAGATTTGGTAAAGCATGCTAGCCGTGATGAAGAAATAGAACAAATGAAGCGGCGAAAGCTGCAACTAAAAGATGAGATTTATAAAATAATCGATAAAAACAAATTACAATCTCATGCTTAATGCTTAATTTATGATTAAGCATTAAAAATACTGATTAGTAAACGACATAAAAAGACCCCATCAACTTATGCTGATGGGGTCTTTATTTATAGCATTGATATAGCTAATAACTCTATATCTAACACTACGAATATCTAAATGATTTGACTGATTAAGCCATTACTTAGATTTTACCAACAAGATCAAGACTTGGTTTTAGCGTTTCTTGACCAGCTTCCCAAGCTGCTGGGCAAACTTCGCCGTCGTTTTCACGAACGTACTGTGCTGCTTTCACTTTACGTAGCATGTCTTTTGCACTACGGCCGATACCGCCAGCATGGATTTCAGCAACTTGAATCAAGCCATCTGGATCTACTAAGAACGTACCACGTTCAGCTAGACCAGCTTCTTCAATCATAACGTTGAAGCCACGGGTGATTTTACCAGTAGGATCGCCGATCATTGGATACTGTACTTTGCCGATTGCGTCTGAAGAATCATGCCATGCTTTATGCGTGAAATGAGTGTCAGTTGATACTGAGTATACTTCTACGCCTAGGCCTTTTAGCTCGTCATAATGAGCGGCCATGTCTTCAAGTTCAGTTGGGCAAACAAAAGTAAAATCGGCTGGGTAGAATAAGAAAATAGCCCAGCTGCCTTTTACGTCTTCTGAAGTGATGGTTTTGAACTCACCGTTTACATACGCATCTGCTGAAAATTCTGGGATTTCTTGATTGATGATAGACGCCATGATTGGCTCCTTTATAGTTAAGTTAATTGGAATTTTTTGGTATGGATGTTTCTGTTAAGCCTTTAGTACTTTGGGCTACCTGACAAACTATACGCGAATTCTATCGTTAATCCAGTTAAAAGTTTTTAATGTGATGTTTTGTTTTATTAAACTTGTTAAACTATTATCTCTATTTTTTATCATCAGTGCGTGATACGTCATTGACTATATAACACATAGATTACATTAAGGTGACACCAAGGTCAGATATCGAACGGACACACCAAATAAGTCACTACAGTGTACCCTGTTAAATGCCCATTAATAGAGAGGTTTTATGATTACTTTACGTCAGCTTGAGTTTGCCTTAGCAGTGGCCAAACACCGTCATTTTAAACGTGCAGCGGAAGACTGTAACATCTCTCAGTCTGCGCTGAGCTTGGGTATTGCCGAGTTAGAAAAGCAGTTGGATACACAGATTTTTGAACGTAATAATAAGCAAGTATTGATTACTCCTATTGGCGAAGACATTCTAACGCGGGCGCAGCGAGTATTTTCTGAAGTTAGTGATTTGACCACACGTGCCCATAGCCATCAATCACCGCTTGCGTATCCGATGACCGTCGGCATTATTCCAACGATTGCGCCGTACCTACTACCAAAAGTGTTACCTGCCCTGCGAGCTCACCATCCAGAGTTTCGCATGACCATCGTTGAGCAACAGACAGAGCGCTTGCTAGAGCAAGTACGTTACGGTCATATCGATACTGCTATTATTGCATTACCTTATGCGGTAGATGGGCTACATAGCTTTGAGTTTTGGAGCGAAGATTTCTTTGCTGTCTTCCCAAAAGAGGACGTGCATGCCAAGCTTGAAACCATCAATGCAGATGAGCTAGCAACTGCCAACCTCATGCTGCTGGGCGAAGGGCATTGCTTGACCGATCAGACGCTTTCTGTCTGTCATTTTGATCGTGCACAGATGAAATCAAGCTTTTCAGATGCCAGCTTGAACACACTTATTCAAATGGCCCTTGCCAATATGGGCACAACATTGGTACCAGAGATGGCATTAGATCAACTTCATCTACAAAACCAAAATGCCGTTGCGGTACCATTAGCTGAGCAAGGCCCTCATCGCCATATTGCCTTTGTCACCCGTCTGAATTACGCTCGTGTCGATGATGTCAATCTGCTTGGCAAAGTATTCAAGCAAGCTTTTGAAGATGCGGCTAATAAAGCATAAATAGTAGATTATGAAGGGTAAATATGAACGAGTTGTCGCAAATTCACACTGAGCTGGGCAATCGTTTTTATTTGCATCTATCTGCTATGAATAGCGATGTCACGCCAGAAAACGCACAAGTACTCTGGCAAGATATCGCTGTGCGTTATAGTGAACACCAACGTGCTTATCATACCCTTCAACATATTCAGCAGTTATTTGGACAGTTCGAACAGATTAAGCACCACCTTAACGAGCTAAATATTATCGCATTGGCAATGTACTATCATGATGTGATATATGAGCCAACACGCTCAGACAATGAGCTGAAAAGTGCAGAATTTGCTGTAGATGTGTTAGGGCCTTATTTAAATGCTGAACAATGCCAACATATATACGCTCTGATTATGATGACTGCTAACCATAAAATTAATAAGTTTGATGAATGGTCAGGCATAGCTAAAGAGAAAAACAGCTATAGCGATGCGGCGTACTTATTGGATATGGATTTAAGTATTTTGGGTGCATCATGGCCTGAATATGAGAAATACGCTAAAGCAGTACGCCAAGAATACATACATGTTTCAATGGCAGATTACTGCGTTGGACGAACGGAAGTCTTAAAAGGATTATTAGCGCATCCCAAACTCTATCTGAGTGACCATTACTATGAGCAGTCAGAAACGCAAGCTCGGGATAATATCAAGCGTGAGATTAAGTCGCTACTTCACTTGCAGCTTAACGAATAGCTCACTACCCTGCCGTGCAGAATGCGAGTTATAACTCGGCTCTATTATTTCTATATCAAAAACGCTCTCAAAACGCTGTTGGTATTCTTCTTTCGTGCCACCGAATGGTGGTTCTTGTCGCCCAAAATCTCTATCAAACAGCAAGCCGATCAGCTTACCTTTAGGTTTTAGCAACGCAGCCATTTGCTCGACATACTCATCTCGGCGTGCTGGATTTATCGCACAAAAAAACGTCTGCTCAAGCACCCAATCAAACTGATGTTGCTCAGGTGATAAACCAAAGAAATCTGCACAGATTAAATGCTCAGTTGGAAAGTCAGGATAACGCTCAGCAAATGCTTGAATCGGGGCAGGCGCAAAATCAACCAAGGTAACATTGGTAAAACCTTGCTCATGTAGATAACCTACTTCGTATGCATTGCCCGCACCCGGAACTAAAATCGCCTGACCTTTCGCAGTCTCAGGTAACTGATCAATGTATACTTTGAGCGGTGGCGACACTTCGCCCATGTCCCAACCGATACTGTCTTGCTCATAACGCTGCTGCCAAAAATCAGCCTGATTGACACTCTCCATATGACATCCTTATCTATCTGGTTTAATCATTGAAACACAAACAATTACAACGACACAAAACGCACCGTTCTCACCTATCATATCAGTCTTATTTATTTTCTGACGTATATCTTTAATCTAACTTTCCCATTTTACCTGCCAGCATATTATGCCAATGCTGATAATCCGGCATCGCTGTCGCTACTGTCTGCCAAAATGCAGAACTATGGTTGGTATGATGCAAATGGCACAGCTCGTGGACGATGACATATTCGGTACATTCAATGGGATAAGCGGGAAGATAGACAGATAACCAGACCCGACGCACACGCGTATTGCAGCTACCCCAGCGTGTATGCATTTTTTTTAGGCGTATTTCATTAGCACGGGCACCAACGATGGGCTGCCATTTGTCAAACAAAGTAGGAATAACGTCGGAGAGCTGTTGCCGATAATAGGCGATTTTTTCATCGGGGCTGAGTGTAAAGGTCTGCGCTATACCCCATAATAATAGTGGGCTATTGGTAGTTGAGGACTCGGTTAAGGTGTGCTGTTTGCGCTTATACTGTTCCAATACTTGTGCATGATTAGCCACTGCCCACGATACGCGCTGAGCAACAGCCTGTACAATCTGTGCAGCACTCATAGATACTGGCACAGATACCATCAACAGATAAGGCTTTAGACGAAAATTAATATTTTTGACACGTTTTTTAGTAACCTGTAGCTCAATGCCTGCTTGTGCAAGTTGTTGCTTGGCGAGTATTGATATCGATGTCGTATCTTGTGTCGCCATCGTTATCTATTGCCTCTCTCACTTATCACAACAATGCCTGCAAGTGGTTATCAAAAGACATTTTGTGTCGCTGACTGTCTTGAATAATTCGATCAGCTAACGCCACTCTCTTATCTAATTGTTCATCTGCTTGGTTTGCCGCTTGAGCTGATGGAGCCACATTCAAAGTTGTCAGTTGCCCTTGCCCATCGCTAACGATAAAACCTAGTAATTGATTTTCTGATAACAGCGCATTGTGCCCGTTAGACTCGTTATAACTATTACGAGATGATACCGATGCCCCTGCACAATCTGGCAAACTTACTGTATCAATCAGCGCGCGAGTGGTTAAATCATAAATAGCCGCACATCCACCAATAGGTGTCGTTACGCATAATAGATTGCGCTCACTATCGACCGCCACACTGGCGATATACTGATGAAAGCGTTGCCATTGATTATTCGGCATCGTAAGCGGCTCAAAATCAGTATCACCGCGCTTATGTGTGAGCACTAATGGCACATTGATATGTCTCTCACCTTGAAACTGGATACCAATCATCACCGTACCATCATCATGCATGGCTAAATGGCGTACGCTCATCTGATTATGCTCAGGAAGGACCTGTTCAAGCAATGTGCCGTCATGACGGTTCAGATACACCAGCGATGGTCGCATGGTATCTAAATTTAGCTCTTCACGAGAAGCTTGCTCAGTCTTAATACCACCATTTGCGATAACGAGCGTCTCGCCATCTGGATGCATAATCAGCTCATGTGGACCGATGCCATGTGAGTCAAACTCTACAATTTTTTGATAGCCTTGATTGATATCATAGATACCAACTTTACCCGCTAAATCTACCGTATTATTTTCGGTGACATACAGCAACTTGCCATCCAAGCTGTAGCAAGCATGACCATAAAAATGACGATTAACGGATGCTTCGATAGCATGCTTTACTTGACCACTTGCCGTATCCAATACCCAAAACTTTTCACTGGGACGGCGACCCATGACGACGACATCACGAGTTGCTTGGCTATGAGAGTCAGACAACACTGGTTGAACGACAATATCATGCACACGCTCTGGCATAGTCGTTTGCCAGACAATTTGGCGATCTGCATCGATGCCGACTACACCGTAGCCATCAACGCTTTCCTCATCGCTCGTCAATGCTGCCACTTGTGGCATTGATGCGACACCACTCACCCAACATACGGGACGTGCCAGCATGGTGGTGGTATGAACTGTAGAAAAATCCGGAATTACATCAGCACTATTAATACGACTATCAACATGACTATCAACACAACTATCGCCATCATAATCCATGCTCGATGAGTAGCTTTGATAAGCCTGATGCCAAGTATTGGTAGTCTGCTGATAGGCGTACTGTAGCCTTGATAATTGTTGCGTAGCGGCGGATTGGGGTGACGTTAGGAATGATAGCTGTGATGACACCTGTAACGACAATGACTGAAACTGCGTACCTAGCCCGACCACATAGTCTTGCAAACGCGCAGATGGATAACGCTGCTTACGGTAGCGATGGTGTATTCCAACCAACGCTGCCGTACTAAGCGCTGTCAATGCCGACGTTTTAAGCACTTCCTGCTTAAAGCATCTATCCAATAGAACTAAACGCTTGATACCGTTTGTTTCAGTAGCATCTATTTCGGTAGCGTCTTTTACTGTATCACCCTGTGTCTGCATCGCTTAATCACCATCTGTGCTATTGAATCCGACACGAATACCGAGTGTTGGAATCAATTGACGTTTAATCAGGCGTGTTATCGTCGTTAGATGATCATACAACGCTTGCTGCGAGTCTTTATCTGCCGTCGCCAAGTCCTCTGGCATTTGCGCTAGTAGCGTGGTGGTCTCAGCCAGTTCGGTTGATAAATTATTACCCACTTCGCTGTCGTTATTACTATTTAGTATTTCGGTCAATACTGGGTCAGTCAGCACTTTATTCAATGTCGCAAGCTTCGCATTGATAATCGCGCGACTTTGTGCGGCAGTAGCAGCAGGTAGGTGACCTTTCGCTTTACCGGTTAGACCCAATGGTTGATCGATGGCGTTAGACTTCATGGTTTCGACCAACGATAGCAAAGAGTTGAACCATTGATTCAGTCCTTGGTCACTGTCAGCTACTTTATCGATTGCCAATAACTTCGTTGAATTCTGCTGCCAGTTTTTCTCAATCTCTTTTAGGCGTGTGCTCAACGCACTGCTTGCACTGATGACATAAGCACATTGGCCAGCGTCTAAACTGTCATTCGCATATAGTGCTTCTTCTAGTCCTGGGACACCTTGGACAATCGCACTTTCGTTAGCGAGTTGCTCAGCGGTCAGCTGCGGATTAGCAGTGATGAGATCTGCAACGCCACTATGTACCAAGCCACGTTCGTCAGGGTAATAGTTAATGTACAAATTACTCATACTGGCAGTCGCAGGACCAAAGTTAATCATCTCAGCGCTTGCCCATGTTTGTGCTAAAACGAGCCATTGATCGCGCAGCGCTTGTAGTTCCTCACCACTGACTGGTCCTGACTGGCAATGCGTTTGTGCCAAATCATGCAATAGGTCACTTTGCTTGGCCACATCAGCATACGCTGGAATGACAATGTCATCAGCCACATGGGTCAGATAAGCGGTTTCGGTATCGGTACTGATGTCTACTGCATTAATCTTAGCAGTAATATCACCATTCTCTTCTGCTGGACTGCTGGCAGCAGCGCTGTCTTGCGCAACTTCTTGGCTATCCGTCTCTTGTGCTTTATTGTCATCAGCAGGCTTAACACAGCTGATTAGCAATCCAGCGCTTAATGCAGATAACGCCATTGCCAAAGCATGGTTTATTTTCATAGGTTTCTCGGTATTTATATAAGTAATTATTTCAATCGTTGTATCTGTAATAGGGCAGACTATTTTATTAATATCTGCCCTATTTAGGTATTAAACGTAAATAAACAACCGCGCTTTTATAATGATTTTAAGAACGCATTCAATTCAGCACGCCCTTGTTTATCAAGTTTGAGCACTTCTTTCTGTTGTTTTTCAGACTCTCCACCATGCCATAGAACGGCTTCCATCAAGGTGCGAGCACGACCATCATGCAAGAATGTCGCTTGTGGATCCACAATCTGAGCAAGACCCACACCCCATAATGCAGGGGTACGCCATTCATAAGAAGTGGCCAAAAATTCAACTTGCGCCTCTTTTGGTGGTAGCTTGCCAGCAATTGTACGATCAGCAAGATCATCACCCATATCATGTATCAGTAGATCGGTATAAGGATAGATCACTTGCCCATGCTGCTCAAGACGATCATCGTCGGTTTTTGGCAACTGATACCTTGGCGTATGACAGCTCTGGCAGCCAATGTCATAGAATCGTTTTTTGCCAGCCAAGACCAATTCATTATCCGCATCACGGCGATTTGGAACCGCTAGGTTACGAGTATAGAATTCTACAAACTTTGCCACGTCATCATTAACTTCAACAGGTGGTTTACCGTTACCTTGCTCATCAGCACCCGTCGTCGCATTCAGACAAGCGGTTTGCGTCGGCATACAAGACTCATTAGGGCGGATATTTGACGTCAGCCCCATGTCTTCATTAAAGGCACTTTGGTTTTGGGTAATCAACTTGGTTTGTCCCGCTTTCCAACCAAAGCGTCCGAGTGCATTTTTACCCGTTTGTGGATCCATTACCCAGTTGAATTTTCCGCTAATATCACCTTTTGACTTCATAGCTTGATTTTTGATAGCCTCATCTGGAATCTGCTCCAGTAGCCCAAGCCCAATCATAGGTAAAGCCACACGCGGTGATACCATCAATTCATCATCTAATTTACCGTAACCAGGTTGGGTTAGGTTAAAAGTAGGTGCACGTAACGTTTCGACGTAGCCATCAGCAAAAGTAACTGGCTTATCTATCCACTGTACCGATATCCTCGCTTCAGCAGGCACACCTTGGATGCCGCGATCCTGAAGCTGACCACCATACATGGGATGCACTACTTTTTCGATCAAAGAATCTTTTAGCTGTTGACGCTGCTCATCGGTCGTCGCAGGCATCGCCAGACGAATGAGCAAGCTATCGGCATCATCATCGGCGTTCATAGGCGCATGACCACGCCCGTCTTTTACATGACAAGACTGACAAGCAGCAACATTAAATAGTGCTCCCAAACCATCACGACTGTCTGTGCTGGCAGGTGCAATGACCCACGGCTGCTTAAAGAACGCATTACCAATAAAAAACGAGCCTTTACGTGATGCCGTCAGGTTTGATGACGGCTTCGAATAACTCTCCGCACTACTGATGCTGATACCAGTATCACCGCCCTGTTTGATCTCTTGTGGATCAAAACTTGCTAACTGCTGCATTGGCACGCCAGCGAGCGTTTCTATCGTCTCAATACGCTCAGGAGCGACTGCCTGGTTTTCACCATTTTCTACTGCAGCTTGTTCATCAGAACCATCAGACGTACTGTCATTCGGCTGACAAGCACTGAGAGACAGCGCACAGAAGATACCAATTGTCAGTTTTGACGGTATATTTTTATTGATAAAAGAAGAATAAAATGAGGCAGGTTTTTTGATTTTTAAGACGTTTGCGGTGTTCATAAAAAAAGTACCTTAGTTCTAGCATAGAACCATTAAAATCGCGGGCTATAAAGTTCTTCACTTTTAGTCGATAAGGCACAGCTAGACACCGACCTCTCAAGCTATTTTAATACGGCAAAAAAACACGTTGCCAACTTGGTCGACAACGTGCGTATTATACCTAAATTATTTTGCTAGGAAAATAATTCTCATTAAGGCGTGTCCTCATTTTAAAAATGGTGATAAAAATGAGATAAATTGCAGTCAAACAAGGAGAATAGCGCAAATAATATCGAGATATTAGTCAGCTATTTGACGCTGTTTGGCAAGATTTAGCCATTTTTAACCCATTTAGATAACTATCGATTGAATTGAGGACATGCCCTAGCTTATAGCGACTTATCAGGAATTATAAACAAATACAGTTAGGCTTTTGACATCCTGAGAATGTATAGCTCTCAACTTAAAACTGCGAACCTGCATCAGCATCTAAATTATCGATACCAACTGCTTTTGCCGCATTTTCAATACCAACGGTCAGCTCTTGTAAGCTAGTGATACCAGCCTCAACCCATCCACGGCGAACGTTTTGTTCTTCAGCAGAGATACCTTGCTTGCTTACTTGACCTGCAGTAGCAATCATTTGATCGATTTTGATACCTTCTTTTTCGCCTTTTTCAACAATCACGTTAAAGGCAGCTTCTACTTTAGCAAAATCTGTAACCAATTGATCAGCAGCCGCTTTGTTATCAGTATCAACGAGGTAGTCTTTTAGGCCATAACCGCCAACCGTTTTACCAGTGACTGTCTTGTAGTTACCGTTAAAGACATTTTGAATGCCGCGAGCATTATTGGCATAGCTTAGATGTGTTAAGTCACTGAAGCACTCATGCTCATCTTCAGTAGAGCCAGTCACAAACGCAACCTGCATACGCTCAGAGGCAAGCTCACCCAGTGCTAAGCTACCCATTTGATACATAATCTGGCGCAGACCATTGTCATATTTACGTGCCATTAGATCGCTACGCAAGGTGTTTTCGCTCTCAGGCTGCCACTCGGCTTCCATCGCGGTTAGATCATCTACTAGCAATTGAGTAGCGGATGTCAAAAATTCGCCGCGACGCTCACATGTACTAGCATCATCATTGACAGTATCACCACTGGTACATTGACCTGCTTCTGTTGCATAGTCAGTCACAGGGCGATTACCAGCACCTTCGTTAACGCCATTGGTATCTTGACCCCATAGCATGAATTCGATGGCATGGTAGCCAGTCGTCACATTGGCTTCACTACCACCAATCTCATTCATCTCTGCTAACAGCTCAGGCGTAATAGTGCTGGTATCTTGATTGATGCTACCAACCGTAATAGTATCGCTATTGATGATGTTGTCTTGACTGTTGTACTCGCCTTCATAGCTGTCACTGACATAATCAATCAATGCTTCGTCAAGTGGCCAAGCGTTCATTTGTCCTTCCCAACCATCGATGCTACCAATAGCACGTTTGTCGTTTGCAGTCACAAAACCTTCGTCAAAACGGAAAATCTCAGTTTGTGAGTACGGTTGGCGAGCGGCTTTGTAAGCAGCTTTTGCCGCATCAAGGTTTTCTTGAGTTGGTGTTGCTACGTATGCTTCTACTGCTGTTTGCAACAATTTAGCCGTATCTAGCGAGTCTTTGTACGCAGCGTGTGCCATATTTGCATAACTGCTGATCAGTCTGTCATTGTGCGCTTTATCAGCAGCTGATAGATCTGTATTGTCAGTAGCTTCTGCGTTTTGTACTTCTGTTTGAGTATCCACACTAGTATCAGTATTTTCTTCGGTTTGCTTGGTACAACCTGACACCAATAACAACCCTGCAAGCGCAGCAGCTAAAGTAGTTGGTAAAGTCTTGCGGCTCATTACGGTAGTAATCGTCATACATATCCTCAGAATATAGCAAAAAAATTGGTTTTGATGAAAGCTCATCAATGATATTAGTGCATGTTACGGCAAGCTAGTTTATCCATGCATAGATTTTTTATTATGCACAACTAAAACATATAGCATTAAAACATTAAGAAAACTTTACAAATTATAGTAGTATTGATAATCATTATCAATATTTAATTTTGAACTGGTCTTTCACTAGCCTTTGAGCTGCAAAAGTAATCATATTGAAAGCACTATTTAAGCGCCTACCTACTATGTTGGTTTCATGCTATCGATGCTTCATAGTCTGAAAATAAATAAAATTATCAAATTCAATCCACAAAAAAAAGACCAGCTTATCGCTGATCTTTTTTATGAATAATCTTAGCACTTATAAAGATTATTTAAACAATAATTATATAGAACTACTAATTAGTTTACGCTCTGTGGCGCATTAACAGTTAACTCAACACGGCGGTTTTGTTGACGACCATAGTCAGTGCTGTTATCTGCTACTGGACGTGATTCACCATAAGCAACAACATTAACACGATTAGAAGCAACACCGCGAGCCGTTAGATAGTTAGCAACTGAGTAAGCACGATCACGTGATAGACCCATGTTATAAGAATCTGAACCTTGGCTATCAGTGTGACCTGCGATAGTAATCGTGTTTTGGTTATACTGATTCATAGTAGTAGCAAGCTTATCAAGCGTTGGCTTGAAAGATGAGCTTAGTGTTGAATTGTCAAAAGAGAATGTGATGCTACCTGGCATTACTAGATCGATGTTACCAGTTGTTGGATTTTGTTCAACAGTTACACCAGTACCAGCCATTTGCTGCTCAAGCTGCTTGGCTTGACGATCCATATAGTAACCAACGCCAGCACCCAAAGCTGCACCAATAGCAGCATCACGACCAGTCTCATCGCCACCAGTCGCTTTAGAGATAGCGGCACCACCAAGTGCACCAGCTAAACCTCCAAGCGTTGTTTTATTCAAACTTTGTTGCCCAGTAGTTGGATCAGTAACACAACCGCTAAGAACTAAACCTGATGCTACTGCTGCAATCATTAATGTATTACGCATAATATTTCCTCTTAAGTTTAAAAAATTGTGCTTTTTATAAATATTGTCTATTAATTGACGCTATGTAGTTACATGCACTTTCATCATTATGGCAATTGCAGTCTAACTATGTGTAATATTTTGTCACAACTGTGTACGAGAAGTGACTAGTAACTTTTCATGATTCTAGCCATCAACATGAGACCTTTAGCTACTGACTATAAGGTGTTATCACAAGTCACGTTTGTATTCGTACACTATGATTTGTTTCTGCTAGAATTATGCTGCAGCAATACTCAGAGCCAAAAATATGAACAACCTTGCTAAATAAACACCCATATTCGTCGGAATTTTAACTTTATTTATCTTTTTAAGCATATCTGACGAAATAGTCACTAGGGTGTGTCGTCAATTAGATTGTGAGGCTTAAAATGAAAAAATGGTAGATAAACAAGGAAGAAATTGCCGTTAATATGAACATATTGACAAAATTACTGACGATGTTTAGCAAAATTTAGCCATTTTAAGCTCACTAAATATATTTATGTGCTAATTGATGACACGCCCTAGTAAAGCACTGAATAACTTATAGACCAATAAGACTGACCTAAAAGGATTAGCATGCGACTGACCTCCACTATTAAAAAAATACACAAACGCACGCCTAAACTAGCAAAAGCGATTTCACTTGCGACGGCAACTGGCGTTATCGCAGCCAATAGTTTCGGCGGTAGTATTCCTCTATGGTTGATGGGCGTTGGCAAGATTATCACTGGTGCTCCTATTGCGGATAAAACCGTGATAAAAATCGCCACTTATTGGATCAGTAGTAATAATGATTTAATCGACAACATGTTGCCGCGTAAAGATTGGCGTATTAACTTACCCGATGATGTTCATA
The DNA here is from genome assembly GCF_015864605.1 of Psychrobacter sp. SCQQ22. Classification (NCBI taxonomy): domain Bacteria; kingdom Pseudomonadati; phylum Pseudomonadota; class Gammaproteobacteria; order Moraxellales; family Moraxellaceae; genus Psychrobacter; species Psychrobacter sp. SCQQ22. The sequence goes on along the minus strand of NZ_JADYWZ010000009.1, from coordinate 136,785 downwards.
TCAATGGCAAATATCTACTGGTCAGCAATCATCAGTCTTGGGTCGATACCAGTATCGTGCAGTACATCAGCGAAAAACGCCTGCCGCTGACACGGTTCTTTACCAAGTTTGAATTAATCTATATCCCCATTGTTGGTCAAGCTTTTTACTTTTTAGATTTTCCAATGATGCGCCGACATTCCAAAGAAGCCGTCGCAAAAAACCCTGCATTAAAAGGCAAAGACATCGAAGAAGCCAAACGCGCCTGTGCACTGTTAAAAGACAAGCCGTTTACCTTATTAAATTACTTAGAAGGCACGCGCTTCGCCAAAGCCAAACACGCTAAGCAGCAGTCACCCTATACTCACCTGTTAAAACCACGAGCGGGTGGACTGTCATTAGCAATTAACGCACTAGGTGAAGATATCGATGGCATGCTCGATATGACGATTGTTTATCCCGATGGTGTACCGACCTATAGCGATCTATGGAAAGGTAATATCAAGCGCTTGGGTGTTGATGTCAGATACATCGAGATACCTGATTCATTATTTGCTGGTATCAAAAATGGTGGCTACGAAAATGATGATGCGGTAAAGGCCCAAATGTTCGATTGGGTTGAGCAGATATGGCGCGAAAAAGACCAACTCATTACCAATATGCTGGCTGATTTCGATACCAGTCCCAAAATCAAAGATACTTAAAACCATTAGGAAAATAAAAACCAAACGGCAACCTTATTCAGCGCATATCAGTATCAAGATTAATCACTATTTTTTTAAACACTGACCTTAAATGATAACTCTTAAATAGTAATGCTTAATTATAATGAAAGATGGGTTGTTTTTTAGCCCTATTCATTGATAATGTGAACAGTCATGAGCGTATGACTTTCTAAATAATAGCGACTTTTATAACGCTATATTAGGGCGTATCATCAATTAGCACATAAATTCACTTAGTGGTCTTAAAATGGCTAAATTTTGCTAAACATCGTCAGTAATTTTGCCAATATGTTCATATTAACGGCAATTTCTTCCTTGTTTATCTACAATTTTTCTCATTTTAAGCTTTACAATCTAATTGATGACACGCCCTCGCTAAGCCGCTTACTTCTTATGCCATTTATTATTTATAAGGTTTGACTGTGCCCGCCTCTCCTACTACTAGCCCGCCGCTAGACGACTCAGCGTCATTACCGGACCAATCCCCTAATCAGTCGGATAATAAGCCGTCACGACCAAATCGCCCCAAGCCAAATCGCCTAAAGCTGACTTACGACATCGTAATGATGATCATCATCAGCATTGATCTCTTATTGATTAGTATTGATGCTATTTTAATGAGTAATTTTAGTGCTCATATCGCAGGATGGCTGACCATTGGTGAGGCTCTCAGTTGGTATCAAAATACCTTGCATGATCCTTTGCGTACTGCTGGTGGGTTTTTTACGATATTCTTAATCGTTGAGCTATTACTGCGTTGGATGATTGCTATTAAAGAAAAAGCCTACTACCGCTGGTTCTTTTTTCCCTTTGTACACTGGTATGAAGTACTAGGTTGCTTTCCGCAACTACGCGCCTTACGTTTGTTTCGAGCAGTGGTCATCGGACGACGCTTATACCAGCTTGGCTACCAAGTGCTGCCGCAGCCGTGGATTAATCGCATCAAGTTCTATATCGACTTACTGTTAGAAGAGTTATCGGACCGTGTCATATTGACCACCATCCAAAACTTTCGGCAAGAGCTGACCGACCCTGAAGCGCACAAATCATTTATTGAATCGACGATTTCACGAAATCGTGATGAAATCGAAGCGGTGTTGTTGTCTTTACTACGTACAGAGCTGACACCAAAATTGCAGGAATTAACGGCAGCATCAGGTGGTGGCAGTATCTTAGCAGCCGAGGTTGGCAATGCCATTGAAGAAGGCTTGGCCAATACGCCTGAGCTACGTCGTTATCTACGCATGATTCCTATCGCTGGCAGTTTGATTGAATCACAATTGCAACATGTTGGGCATAATATAGGTGAAAATGTCGTTTACGCACTGAATCAACGTCTCCTTGACCCTAAGCTTCTCGATTCATTAATGGTCGCGATTGCCCGTGGTGTTGCACAAATAAATACGGATAATACAGCACTAGATACTTTGATTTCGAGTATCATTGAAGACAGTTTGACTGAGTTTGAAGCTCAGGTAAAAGTGCAACAGTGGAAACACCAAGACATGCTTAACCTATAAGCCCTACTGCTAATAATATGCTTCGATGATAAAATAGTATGGCAGAGCCATAACATAGACTAAAGTCACAGCACAAAACAGTATGGCTCCATAATAAAAACAGCACCGTGAACACAGCGATAGAATGAATTTTTGAGGATTTATATATGACAGTTTTAGATAGTGACAACCAGACCTCGAACGCCGCACCAACGCCAGCACTGGCATTTTATGGCAAGATGCTGACCTTTTCACGTTTGCAGTTCAATACAAATGATTTGAGCGCTATTGAATCACAGCTTAATGAGACTTTTAGCAACAAATCTAGCAACATTCCCATTCTTATTGATAGTGAAGTCGAGCAAGATTTGTCAGCGTTAGTAGAACTGTTATGGTCATGTGGTCTACAGCCCATCGGCGTAGTCACGGGTATGATGGATTCTCAAGCGCGTGCGCAACGGTTGGCGATTTTCCCTGCCGATGGCAAACGTATCGAGCGTATCGTACCCACTAAAAAGCCCACTGCTCAAGTGAGTAAAGCTCCAGAAGACGGTAGAACAGAGTCAACCAGTAATGACCCTGCGACTGCTGTCAACGAACCACTTACTGAGACAACCATATCTGATACATCAACAGAGTCACTAGCAAGTGATGATCATATCACTAGCCTAATCTATGACCAAATGCTACGCTCAGGACAAAGTCTTAATCACGTCGGTGGTGACTTAATTTTGACCAACAGTGTCAATAGCGGTGCTGAAGCGATTACGGACAATAGCCTACATGTCTATGGCCGTGCTCAAGGGCGTTTGGTTGCAGGTGCTACTGGTGACAAAGATGCTCGCATTTTTTGTCAGGTTTTCAATCCTTCATTGGTCTCGGTTGCAGGTACTTATTGCTTACGAGATAACTTACCGCCACATGTCGTTGATAAAGCCGTACAAGTAAGATTTGTAGAAGGTGAAGGCTTGGTGTTTACTGTGATAAGTGACACCTAATTTGAATGGCTTTTAAATAAACTCTCAAATACTATAGTAAGTTTATTTAACAAAACTGTTCTATGATGATTCACTGGCTATGCCACTATTTGTATCTTTCGTAAGTGTTTATTTTATTATTCATCATAGGCAGTATTGACTAATAAATTTTAGGCAATATTACCTTGTAGCCTATATATGAGCAGTTTCCCTGCTTTAGTGCAGACTCGCTATAAATTTTTGTTTATTTATGCTAGGCTAGCTTCGCAGGTAGCGTATATATGCTATAAATGTAATATATAATTGCGCTATTTATATAAAGATATCCCATTGATTCATAGGAGTGTGCCATTGTGGCGAAGATAGTTGTAATCACTTCAGGTAAAGGCGGTGTGGGCAAAACCACAACAAGTGCCTCTTTTGCCGCTGGTTTAGCATTGCGTGGCTATAAAACAGTCGTTATCGATTTTGATGTGGGTCTACGTAATCTAGACTTGATCATGGGTTGTGAGAACCGAATTGTTTATGACTTTGTTGACGTTATTAACGGCAATGCACGTTTATCGCAAGCGTTGGTTAAAGACAAACAGCTTGAAAACTTGTTCATCCTACCTGCCAGTCAAACGCGTGACAAAGACGCGCTGACAGATGAAGGTGTGGCAGAGATCATGGCTGAGCTGTCTAAACAGTTTGACTATATTATTTGCGATTCACCTGCTGGTATCGAACGCGGTGCTCAGTTGGCTATGTATCATGCTGATGAAGCGATCATCGTCACAAACCCTGAGATTTCTTCAGTACGTGACTCAGATCGTATTATTGGTATTTTGCAAAGTCAGACCAAAAAGGTTGAAGAAAACCAAGGCTCTGTACGTGAGCACTTGATTATTACTCGTTATAACCCTGAACGTGCAGCGGCTAATGAAATGATGGATATCGACACGATTTCTAATGATATTCTGAAAGTACCTTTGCTTGGTGTTGTTCCTGAGAGCCATGCTGTGCTTGAAGCATCTAACCATGGCGAGCCTGTCATCCATTATACCGACTCGGTTGCTGGTCAGTGTTATGATGATATTGTCGCCCGTTTCTTGGGTGAAGAGCGTCCACTCCGTCATCTTGACGTGAAGAAGAAAAGTTTATTACAGCGCTGGTTTGGGGGTTAATGATGACTAAGAAAAAAGGATTTTGGAGTAGCCTATTTGGTACTGATGACAGCAATGGCACAGCAGGTAGCGCTAATTTGGCGACTGAACGCCTTAAGGTTATTGTCGCTAGTGAAAATCGCTTAAATAACCGTCTCACTGCTGATCGTATCGAAAAGATGAAGCGTGAAATTTTAGAAGTGGTCAATAAGTATGTCAATGGCGTGCAGATTGATGATGTCAATATCAATCATCGTTCTGAAGATAGCCTAGACGTACTAGAGATGAATATCAGCTTGCCTGAGCACAAAAAGTAAAGTTATCGTCATTCCACTATGAAAGTATTACTGCGTCAACCTCGCTTGAAGTATTTAATATATATCTTCACTCGATTGCTTTGTACTACTTTTAAATTGAAGCGATATATAACAGCAGAGAGTTTCAATTGATGCTTTTATGCTGGATTTCAAAAAAGCCCTCAGTATTATTACTGAGGGCTTTTTTTAGTTTAAGTCATGACATTACTTTTGATAACACACAGAATTTTTTTAACACACAGCTATTTTACAACGGACTACTTCATACGTGCTATCAGATTGTCTTTTTTGACAAACTGATGATACAAAGCCGCGCTAATATGAACAGCCGTAAAGGCAATAATAGCTTGCCAGATAACGTCCGTATGCAGGTTGTTATAGAAACGAGCCAAAGTTCTGTCTGGCGTGACAAATACAGGGATTTGGAACAAGCCAAAAATATCAACAGGTCGACCACCATAGACCGTCATCAGCAAACCAACCGTTGGCATTGCTATCAGCAAAGCATATAGTCCAAAATGCGACAAGTGAGACAATAATAACTGCCATTTTGGCATCGATATAGGTGGTGGTGCTTTAGTAAATACACGATTAATCACTCGTGCTATCATCCAAAACAATAAACTAACGCCAAAAGCTTTGTGCAGCCCAATATAAATATTACTATCAAGATTATTATTTAACAGCATCATTATCCACGTAATCAATAATAAAACTGCACTGATCCAGTGAAAAATTCGACTACTGACTGACCACTTTGAATTCGTATTACTCATGAGCTACCCTATCACCTTCATTACTAGTTATCTGTCATCAGCAATATAGATAAAAACAGCTACTCATTTAGCATTCAAAAGCCATTGAGATGATTTAAACATTCAATTCATAGTAAATGAATAAAAAATAGAAGCGAATCTAGCTGCTTACATCAACCAACTGATGAGCAATTTTGTCTAAGTCTGGTACTAAATAGACTTTGTCCTCAATCATAACGGTCTGAAAAAGGTAGGATAGCATAACGTTTTCATTAAAGGGTACTGCTGTTTCGTTGATGTTTGTTTTATCGAAATTTTCAGGTACTTCTATATCTTTGACATCTGAAATACGTACTTGTAATTGGTGTAGCTCACCTGCCGTTTGCAACGCTAAGCGATGCTCTGAGGTATTACCTTCTAGTACGATTATTTTATCTACTGCCTTATCTTGTGGTAGCAAATGAAACACAGAAACTTCTTGATCCTGCCAATCATAAATTGATGTATGTTGATCATGCTCATCCACACTCAAAATCAGACTACTTGGAATCAACCAATCAGGCTGGTTGAATGCAGGAACAATAGTAACGTCGAGCATCCCGTTGGTAGTGGTCAACAAGCTCACAGCTTCAAACGAATGTTTCAAAATTTGTTTCATACATCACTCACAATAAGTTAGGGTGAAGAGGCTTTGACTGCCCTTTCGCCAATATAGTCTGTCAGTTTTTGTGCCAAATCTGTCGGACTACCAATAAAACCACAATATCCTGAATCGATAATGGCCTGAGGCTGACTAGGACAAGCACTCATACTAGGGTCTTGCACCCAAAGTTGACTATTATTATCTTGAATGAGATCAAGATATTGAGACCCATCATTACCCATACCTGAAAATATGATGTTAATAAGATCACTACCATAAACGTCACTGGTGTTCTTCAGGATTTGACCGATGGCAGGTTTATACTCACCTTCCCAAGCTTGCTCTAACAGTATGACTCGACCTGTCGAGTCACAGACAATCTGTTTATCAATAGGTGCTATGAGACACTGACCGGCTCGCAAACGCTGCGAAGAAGTAATGACCTGACATTGCCAATCGTTATGACGATTTAGAATGCGTGGTAAGGTATCTATCATGGTTACATTAAAATGATGTGCCAATAAGATACAAACTGGCAGCGAGGCTGACAAATTGTCTAAAAATTCTTTGATCGCACTTGGACCACCCATAGAGGCACCCAAAAAAACCACATAATGCCAATCGGTATCAGTACTATCATGCTTATGAACTGGCGCATCTATTAGCATAGGTAGTTCAAGCATTTGTGCAAGCTTACGTTTTAGCTTACGCTGCCATTTTGCATACTGCGTGGCTTCATTGAGATAAGGTGCCTGACTAAAGCCCACCAGTACTGCAGCAGGTTTAGAGACGGTCGTTGCAGTCACAATATTATCATCGTAGTCACTATCTATCAGCCAAATATCAATGACCACATCAGAGAGTACAGTTTTTGCTTGCAACTGCGCCCGTGACATACACCCAACTAGAGTAAAACCACAGCTGCGGACAGTATCCGAAAATGCCATACGCTGATGATGGTCTTCTGCCACGACCATCACCTTAATATCATTCTTTTTTTTATTCCTCAGTGCCAAAACACCTGTATTATCCTTCATGAGTTAGACTGACCCTCTGACCCAGTATGTGCTGGATTTTATTGAGCAGTACTTGTTCTTGGAAAGGCTTACCCATGTAATCATTCACACCAATCTCTAGTGCACGCTCGCGATGCTTTTCACCAGTACGCGAAGTAATCATAATAATTGGAATATGCTGTAAGCGCTTGCTATATCTGACTTGGGTAGCCACCTCGAAACCATCCATGCGTGGCATCTCAATATCTAACAATATCATGTCTGGTATCATATCTTGTAATATCTCAATCGCATCAACACCATCTTTCGCAAGCGCTACATTGAATCCTTGACGTTCTAAGAAGCGTGACGTTACTTTGCGTACGGTGACTGAGTCATCGACTACTAAGATAGTAGACTTAGCCTCTAAACCGCTTCGTTTAAAGTCGATAGGTTGCGGTATATTTTGAGTCATCTGTGCATTTCGCATTAAAGCGATTAGATCCAAAATTAACATCACCGAGCCATCACCCATAATAGTAGCAGCTGAGATACCTGATAGATGTGATAGTTGTTGCCCTAAAGGTTTTACGACTACCTCAATACGTGATCCTGCAATCTGATCAACTTGCAACGCGATATTCTGTCCAGTACGGTTCTTAATAATAATGAGTGGTAAACTTGTATTGGTATTGACAACCAACTCGTTCAGCTTATTGCCCGACAAAATCTCATTCAAGTAGCGTACCCGATAGTCAACATCTTCAAAATTTAACGTTGAATCACCAGATTGGTAGTAGTCGTACAGTTTTTCTGGATTAACGCGAACCACGCGCTCAATCTGTACCAGTGGTATCGCATAATAACGATCCGCTGCACGCACAACCAAAGCATCAGATACAGCAACCGTAAGCGGTAGGCGCATCGTAAAACGAGACCCTTTACCGAGCTCTGAGACAACTGACACAGAACCGCCTAACTGACGGATCTCACTAATCACTACATCCATGCCTACGCCGCGTCCAGAAATCTGCGTGACTTGTTTGCTGGTACTTAATCCAGCATTAAAGATGTATTGCATGATATCAAGGTCGGTTAGACTGGTATCGCCAGCATCAATGAGCCCTTGAGAAATAGCTTTATTACGAACGGCTTCTACGTCGATTCCGCGACCATCATCCGTTAACTGAATGACAATTTCACCGCCTTCTCGACTGACTTCGAGAGTAATATGCCCACTACGTTCCTTACCTGCTCTGAGACGTGTCGAAGTATTTTCGATACCATGATCGACAGCATTACGTAGCATATGCTCAAGTGGTGAAGTCATACGCTCGAGGATGGTTCTATCCATCTCATCATCAGCATTAATAATCGTTAGCTCAACAGATTTATTAAGCTCATTCGCAGTTTGGCGTACAATACGTTCGAGACGTGGTGTCAGATGCGTAAATGGCACCATACGCGAGTTCATAAGACCGTCTTGTAGTTCAGTTTGTGTCCGTGATAATTGCAATAGCAGGCTTTCGCTATCTCGTGTCTTTTCTAATAACGTATGATTAATATCAATTAAATCCGAAGCTGATTCTGTCAAAGATTTCGATAATTGATTTAGAGAAGAATACTGATCCATCTCAAGAGGGTCAAAGTCTTCGTTTTGAATCAACTCATCATCTATTTGAGATAAAATTTGTGCTTCAAGTTCGATTTCCATTCGGCGTAACTGATCAGCCAATCGCTGCACCGTAATACCCATATCTTCGATGCTGTTAGTCAAGCTACTCATGCCCATATCGATACGAGCACGGTTAATGGCTGACTCACCAGACAAGTTAATCATATGCTCAATCAAACCACCTGAGATACGAATCATTTCATTGTTGCTAGCACTCTGATCTTCTTCGCTTGTACTGAGGATCATAGATGGCATTTCACTAATATCTTTTGCCAAATATTGTGAATCTCGATTTTCTTTAGCAATCAAGATTGCTTCACGTTGAGACTGTAAAGACTCTTTAGGTACTTGCTTTAAACTATCAGGATTTTTGCTAAATTGCTGTAATGCTTCAATGAGTAACGCAGGCGTTGGCGGATTGACATGATGTCTAAGAATAGACACCGCATCAGCTAGCCAATCATGGCTGGCAACTAGTAATTCCAATACTTTTTTGGTGGCAGGGCGGCGGTTGTCTATAAAGTCTTGATAGACAGACTCCATCTCATGAGACAAATCTGCAATACCAGTAGCAGTGACCATTCGTGCACCACCTTTGATAGTATGCAAGTCACGCTGTAACGCTTGTAATGCTGTTCTATTGTCCGTGTTTTCTAAAAATAATTGCAGATACTTATTGCGATTGGTAAGGGCTTCTGCTTCTTCTAAAAATACCGCTAATATATCAGGGTCTGGTAAACCATTAGCCCATGACTGTTTAATCATTCTATCTAAGCTTGAGCTATCTAGTACATCATCTTTACTATGCGTACTGCTGACAACCTTACTTTGCGCCTCAGGTTCAAAATGATTTTTTGGTACAGGTATGATTAACTCTACCATTTCTGGCAAGACTCGTGCTTTTAGAAGCTGTTGTAACTGCTCAATAAGCTCTGATGCAAAAAATGATTTTTTATAGCTCACGATATGCATGACTTGCAATGACATTGTGTCCTGCACCATTTGCATAATTTCGAGCCATTGAGCTGTCGGTACTCGTCTGTTTTCTACAAATGCTTCATAAACACTTTCAGCTTCGTGGGTCAGATCACCAATACTGCGAATGCCCGCCATCCGTGCCCCACCTTTAATAGTGTGCAGATGCCGTTGCAAAACTTTTAGAGCATTGACGTTGCTAATATCTGCTCGCCATTTGTTAAAGCTCTCATCTAACGCAGCGTCTAGCTCTTGCGCTTCTTCTAAAAATATTTCTAATAGCTCAGCATCAGTATCGATAGACTCGAGTTCTAGATCAGATGACGAGATGGCTCGAACCGCGAAAACATCCTCATCTTCACTGCCGCTATCCGTGTGGTAGATACTTTGTAGATTAGCCAGAACTTTCTGATCTACCTTCAATGAGGTACTACCCGCTAGTGCATCAAACAAACCAACCAACTGAGCATGACCAGTATGCAAAATAGCTTGAATGTCTTTATCTCTTGCTTTTTCAGGATTATCGTTTAGATAGCTATAAGTATTACCCAACTCATCAAGAATTGAGATGAACTTGGGAAATGGTTGTGCTTTATTGGTTAAATATTTTATTTGTGAGACTTGCTGATCTATATATTTCTGAATATTGGCTGTTTCAGCTTGGTTCAGCGCATCATCCAACTCCCACTGAGCATCTAACAATTCATCAATATTATCATCTAATAATTGCTCTATCGTCGGTTTATTATCAGACATCAACTCAGTATCACTAGCGACATGTTGTTTACCAAGCATCGCCTGTAATGAGGCTAGATCTTGTTGGCTTTGTACGTCTTCTATTAATATGTTTTTTGGTTGAACGTTTTGCTTGTAACTGTTCAAATAACCATCCATAAGCGTAGATGACTTTGCTAACGCCTCTAAATGCTGAGCATTCATGGCTTTATCTTTTTGCTGTAGCAACTCTAAACTATGCTCTATGGTCGCACTTACTTCACTAATAGCCGCAAGAGCACTAGAACCAGAAGCACCTCTCAGAGTATGGAATGCACGTACAATATCATCCGTGACTTCAATATGAGGCTCATCTTGATGCTCATCGACGAATTGGTCTATTTCCTGTAATAACTCTTCTGCTTCGTCGATAAAAATCTCAAAAAACTCTTTCTCTTCATCGCTTTGAGGCACTATGATAATAGATGCTTCTGCTATCATTTCATTAACAGAGTTAATCGTTTGCAGCGTAGCATCCATTTCTTTGTTGCCATTATCATGGACAAGATTGGTCTCGCCTAGCTCAGACGACAACAGTGATGCTTGAGTGCTTTCAAGATCAGACCCATTAGATACTATGTCATTCTGATGTAAAGCAGAATAGCTGAACTCATCACCATGCTGCTTACTATAAGCATTGGCGCAAGCAATCCAAAGTGGTAGCGTCGCTGGGTAATCTTGACTGTCATTTTCAAACACTATTAGCATTGAAGGATAAGCAGCTAACACATCTGCAATAAGCTGACTCATATCTGCTGAAATGGCAATACTATTATCTAAGATTCGATTGAGCATGTTTTCTATTGCCCAAGCCAGCTCAGCAGTATAATTGGCACCTACCATGCGGCCTGAGCCTTTTAAGGTATGGAAACCGCGACGAATATCTGTCAACCCGCTTAAGTCGCTTTGTGATAGGCGCCAATTTTCATATAGAGGTACAATTTCAGCCAGCACTTCATTGGCTTCTTCTATAAATATTTCTTTAATATCAGGGTCTGCATCGTTAGCATCAGCTGCGAGCTGATCTGGAGCTTGCATGAATGGTACGAGTACTGCGGGAATCTCGATATCAGATAATGAAGCAACTATATGTCTGCTTTCATCTTTATCATCTGTCGTTTGAGAGTCACAAATCGTATCGGGAGTAACTAACAACTCGGCTTCAACAGGCTCAGACATGCTTAACCCAGCATTCATAGGTTGCTGCGCCATTAAATTATGACTCTGTAGAACAGTAACAGCAGGGTCAAAACTCGGTGATTTCTGTGCTTCAAAATCTGTGACTAATGCAGGCAATTTTTTTGCTGTTTCAATGACTAAATCTACAACATTATCAGTGACAGGCAGTGTCTTATCTAAAAGACGATTGAGCAATTTTTCGATTGACCAAGCCATCTCACTGATACTAAAAGCACCTACCATACGGCCTGAGCCTTTTAAAGTATGGAAACCCCTACGCACTTCAGTTAGTGGTGTTAAATCTTGTGCATCCTGCTGCCAAATAGGTAGAAAGTCATCTAAATCAGCGATGACTTCAATCGCCTCTTCAATGAAGATGTCACGAATATCCGCATCCATCTCGAAGTTATCGGGTTGAACTTGCGTGCGAGCTTTCGTTAATAACTCACTCTCTAGACTATTACTCTCGACACCATCTTTCTCTTGCAAAAGAACATCATCAACACTGGTATCAGTCAAAGATTCAGCATGAATAGACTGAGCAGTAGTAGGAGCCAACTCACCACTATCATCGTAACGAATTACATTAGTTGCGGCTTGCTTTCGAGTAAGAAAAGTCTCTTTGACGGTACTTGGTGCGGCAATATAGTCATTAAGTAGACCTGTGGCTTTAAGAGTGTACTCATATGCCTGAGTCAATAACTTTTGATCAAAAACCTGCTGCGCAAGATAGTCTAGTAGTAGCTCAATAGATGTCAATCCCTCAGCCAATGCCTGAGTGACGTCCCAACTAAGCGTTGCAATTTCATGATCTACCAACTGTGTAAACACGTTGGATAGCGCATTGATGGTTTCACGAATTTCTGGCAAACCCATATCAACAAAAGCATCACCAATCTTAGAAAAATCAGTAGCCTTAGGCAGCAAATGAATATCTTGACGTTGTACATATTCATGAAAGCTTTGCTTGACATCTTCTACTGCAATGCGAAGCTCACGCAAGTTACCATCGGTAGCATTCACAACCTGATTATTTTCAGCTTGTGTATCGATATCATCAGGTATAGTGACAAAAGTGGCGGCATCTCCGATTTTTAGAGATATCGTCTGTTCGGTATTATAGAGCGCATTATATAGCTCTTGAAGCTGACGCTCGATTTGCCATTGCTCTTGTGCAAACCCTGTTTCGGATGACAGTGCGTACTCTAAATTTACCAGAATAGACTCTACTTGTGCGACATAATATATCCAACCTCGACTCTCGAGTTGATGCTGTATTTTTTGTAGAGGGTCTAAAATTGTGTTTGGGTTATCCAGATTAAAAATAAGTGTTTCAAGCTCATTGAGTATTCGCGGTAAAAAACGCGATACAGTAACCGCACTGTGCGGCAAATTATTTAGTATGGACTGAGTGCTTTTGCTATTTTGTGTAAGATTGCTTAATTCGATATATACTCTGATAATCAAGCTTCTAATAGCGTTCGACGAGAGTTCGGTTTGCTCCGCATAAAATTCTATCACTTGATCCAACTGACCCAATAGTGGAGCATAGTTTTCAGGTAGTGGTGTCTCATTATTTACAAGATCGTTGAGCCATAAGTCTGTTAGATACCAAAGACGTTGCTCATCTTCATGCTGAGAGGTTTGCCATAAATATTGACTAACTCTGCCTAATACTTTTAATAAAGGAGATTCATTGGTATTGGCCACCAATAACGCTTGTACTTGCTGTCGCCAAACCAATAATAACTGTTGGTAATGATGATTTTCTAGATTTGTGGTCATTCTACTTTCTGGAAATACCACTTTAATATTATCAATGATATTTTCATCGGTAGTATGACTGCCTAAGCCTTCATTCTGGCTAGCTGCAAGCATTTCTAGGGACTCTGTCGCTATGCCTAGTTCTGATAGTGCTTGGGCAAGGTCATTAGCAGCATTATTAATCAGCGTTGTGTTGTGGCTAGTGGTACGTACATATTGATTCAGCTCACGTTCTAACAATCTATGAGCAAACTGACCGATATGGCTGTTGTTGATAGAAATACTATCGTGACCACTTGCTTCTACCAATAAACTCAGTTTATTGGCAAGATCTGCTAGCAGAGGCAAGCGAATCATCGTCAGCGCGCCGCCCACTTGATGGTAGTTCTGCACCATCTGCTCGTAATCAGTGCTTTCATCACCTAATTGCCAGCCATCAGCTATCTGTAATAGTTGCTGATTCAAAAGTGGCAATAACCACTCGAGCGTCACGATGTCATTGGGCTGGTTTTTCATAGGGTTATCCTAACTCGTCTAAGCACTAATTTAGGCATTTATTTTTTGCCACACATTAACCTGTGGGTGCGCAATACGGCGCATATTCGAAGGACGCCAAAACAACGCCTCACCTGGAGCCAATATAATATAACCACCTAATGCACACTGCTCTGATAGCCTTGCTAAAATATCGCGTTGATCAAATTTACGAAAGTACAGCAACATATTTTGGCAAATAATGACATTTTGGAGATGCGAAGTGGGTGGCTTTTGTTCAATAATATTATGTAAAGCAAAGCTAACATACTGTTTCAAGCTCGGTGCTATTTGCCAATGTGCTTGATTACTTGCGATCATTTCTTTCGTTATTGTTGAATCGCAAAAACTTGGTTTTCTAATTGCACTATTAGCACACAATGGCTGTATAAATTGCTGGCAGATGTCTGGAATTAAAGATTTCTGCCGCTGATCATAATGTCCTAACTGTGCTCTTTTGATAGCTCGATGGCTAATGTCTGTACCCAATATCGTATAATTTTTTAATTGCTTTGATATTAAGCTCATCGCTAAGGACCAAACTTCTTGTCCACTTGCACAGCCAACACTCCAAATGCGAAATAACTCATCAAAATTACGTTCAGCACTATTATCAGTATTGGTAGCAGCTAACCGGAGTCGCTGATGTTGCGCTGCACACTCTGTGACAAAATTAATAGAAGGTATATAACGAAAAAAACGACTTTCGTGAATCAGTACGTTATCTAATAGCTGTTGACGCATCTCGTTGTTTTTTGGCAACCGATGCCATAAATTTTTAGGGGTCAATCCATACGACGATGCCGTATGGTCAATCGCATTAATCAACCACTGCAATTGAACATCGGGTAGAACAAAACCTATTTCTTGTTCTATGTATCGTCGCCATTGCTGCACATCAAAGCTATTGTTCTGCGAAGAGGCCTCAACTAGTATTGGCTTAATGTGCTTGTTAGCATGGCTGTCTAGCTGAATAAATTTATTCATGTCACCCGCTATAATTGCTGCTGCAAACCATTATTATCTACATAGCAATATAATTAACATATTAATAAAAATACTGTAAAGCCTCTAAGGCTCAACTTATAGTGTTCAAACTTATCATCATACATTTTCTGATAATGCTTGCTCGTTATCTAGTAACTCATCATCACTTAGTACTTTAAAGCCTGTTACTGATTCTTGTAGTGCTGCAGCCATTTCACTCAGCTCACCAATAGATCGTGCAGTTGCCATCGTACCAGAGGAGGTTTGTGAAGTAATATCTTGAATGATATTCATGGTATGAGAGATATGCCCAGCAGACTCAGCCTGCTGTATTGCAGCATTTGAGATGTTTTGAATCAAATCAGCCAACGTGTTAGAAACGCTCTGGACTTCTTCTAGTGCTTCACCAGCATCTTTTGCTAACCGGGCACCGCGCACAACTTCAGAGGTTGTCGATTCCATCGACACAACAGCTTCGTTGGTATCTGCCTGAATGGTTTTTACCAATGTTTCAATCTGTTTGGTTGCATTAGCTGAACGCTCAGCAAGACGCTGTACCTCATCAGCAACAACCGCAAAGCCTCGACCTGCTTCACCAGCCATCGATGCCTGAATAGCGGCGTTCAATGCCAAAACGTTGGTTTGGTCAGCAATGTCATTAATCAAACTAACGATATCACCAATCTCTTGCGAAGATTCACCGAGACGTTTGATACGTTTTGACGTCTCTTGAATCTGATCACGAATAACGTTCATACCTTCAATAGAGCGCTGTACAACTTCTGCCCCATTATAAGCAATGGCAACTGAGCGCTGAGCAACGGTCGCAGATTCCGAGGCGTTATTTGAAACTTGGTCAATTGAGATTGTCATCTCATTAATGGCCGCTGACACACCAGCAATTTCTTGCGCTTGATGTTCAGATGCCTCAGCAAGCTCAACCGCATTCATCTGCGTTTGATCTGAAGATTGCGAGACACGATCAGCAGTGTTGTTAATAACCAGTACTAACTGACGAAGTTGGTCAATTGCAAAGTTTACTGAGTCAGCAATTGCGCCAGTAAAATCTTCTGATACGGTTGCATTGACCGTCAAATCACCTTCCGCCAAATCACCCAACTCATCAAGTAAACGCAGAATAGCAACCTGGTTACGCTCGTTTTCTTCTTGGATTTGACGCGCGCGCTCAGACTCTGCTTCTGCTTCTTGGCGACGACGTAATGTTTCTTTTTCGATAAGTAATCTTTCCGAGCCACCACGATGTTTAAGTAATTGGTACAGAGCAAAAATTATCCCTAACACCCCTATCACGAACACGACGACAGGCAAAACAACTGACTGAGTAAAGTCAGAAAAATACTGACTCACTGATGATAAGGAGTTTACCAACCAAATCAGACAAGCCACACTTATCGAAACAAAAAGCACTAATAATAGTTTCCACTCACTATTAGCGTTTGCACCACCCGCTGTTGCATTGGGTGTACCAGCTACAGGTTTATTTATAACATCACTCATCGTGCGTATTCCTTTAAAACAATCATCAAAGTCTTATCGTGACTGACTTTGACAATCTTATTGTTATAAAACAACAGTGATTAACAAAGCCTGTGTGACAGTCAGATATCTGTTATCGATAGCTATATTGCAGCATCGGTATATTGTAAGTCTTGTGCGAGTAAACTGGGCATAAAGACATACCAGTCTTGTTCATTTTTAAAGAACTTACCATGATTATAAGGTGCAAAAGGCGAACTAGACTCAATTGCCTCTGCACGGTACTGGTCATGTGTAAATTGTTCGATACCAATAACTTGGTCTACTACCAGTCCTGAAAAGAGATTGTCATGATCAATGACAATGACTTTACGTTGGCTCATTTGCGTTAAGCCACTAGGAACCTGTAGAAACCGAGACAAATCAGTTATTGGTAGTAGACGTCCACGAATATTAGCGATGCCCAGCATCCAAGGTTTTACTAAAGGCAAGCTGGTATACTCTGGCATGGCTAATACTTCTGATACCTGACCCATTGGCGCAACCAAACGCTGTCCACCAATCTCAAACACCACACCTTGCCAATCATACTCTTGTCCACCGCGGCGACCACTTTTGCGCGCGCGTGCCAAATCTGCTAAACGCAGAAGCTCAATAAACCCTTTGGAAGCCACAAGCTACTCCATTACTTTGCGAATGATATTAACCAAGCTATTTTCATCAACTGGTTTGGCGATATACTCTTTAGCGCCTTGACGCTTTCCCCAAACTCTATCTGTTTCTTGATTTTTAGTACTGATCATAATCACAGGGATATGAGCAGTCGTTTTACCACGAGTAATTTTTCGAGTGGCTTGGAAGCCATTCATCTCAGGCATCACTACATCCATCAAGATGACATCTGGTAAGTGATCAACTGCCATTTGACAGCCTTGCTCACCATTTGTCGCCTCTAATACTTGAAAGTTATGTCTAGCAAGCATATCGCGAAATTTCGCCATCTCAGATGGCGAGTCGTCAATGACTAAAACGGTAGTCATGGGAATTTCCTTTATTTTCGAAAATATCCAAGAGGATATGTTGTTATATTATTGAGACAACTAGAGTAAAAATCATTTGCCAGAGATAAGTGGCAAAATCACTTTTTTAGCAGTTGTTGTGAAATATTGAGCAATTATTATTAATTGTCACTCATGTTAAGTATTTTGACTTTGTAACCCAACCTACAAAAACATGCATAAATCATACCAACAATAAGCCTAAACGAAACTTTATATTTGCAGATGTACATACTTTACTACTAGCAATGACATTTGCCGTATTAGCGGTACTGGTTGATTGCCTCAAACAGCTCGTCTTTACTAAACGGCTTTGTCAGATACTCATCAGAACCAACAATACGACCACGTGCTTTATCAAATAAGCCATCTTTTGAAGACAGCATAATGACTGGTTTGTTAGCATAGTCAGGGTTGTTTTTTATCAGAGCACAAGTCTGATAACCATCTAAACGTGGCATCATAATATCGACAAAAATAATGTCTGGGTTGTTATCAACAATCTTTGCTAAAGCATCAAAGCCGTCAATAGCAGTCACGACTTCGCAGCCCGCTTTTTGAAGTAAGGTTTCTGCGGTACGGCGAATGGTTTTTGAATCATCAATAACCATTACTTTCAAACCATTAAAATCATTTTCCATTATCACTGTCCTATAAACGACTATTTGTTCGTAATTCTATCGATCAATACAAAAATTTAACTGTTATTTAAACGTGTCATATCACTTATTATCGGATTGATACGAACAGCTAAATTTGCATTACCATGATGTTATGACAGCGAACCTACTATCTGTCAGTATCGGCCTATCAAACATGCTGTCAACATGAGTTACTATACGCACTTTTTTATTAATAAACTTAAAAAAATGAGCCAAAAAAATAAGCTTTTTAGGTGAACCACTCAACTTTCGTTATCACTAATTAAGATAGGGCTCTTTTTGTATCACGTAAAGCACTTCACCCACTAACCGTTTGAATTGCTATCTAAATAGAGATAGTGCAAATCAAAATAGTCGACAACTTTATGATATTTCTACATTATATAGAAACGATGGAAATATTGCTGAATAATCTTCCTTTGTTCTATAAATGTATCAATATACTTTATTAGATTCGTTTTTAGCACAATTATCGATCCTTTTCTAGTCATAATCGACTCAATATACGAACTCACCAGTAATGTAGAGCATTTTTTTGCTAGCTATATTTGCTATTTTTAACATTATTCGGTCTGGTAATCGCATATTTATAAAATGAAGTAAGTGTTTAGCAGCCGTTTCACCGCACTGTAATTCACTATATAATAAAATGATAACTACTATGGTGAACGCGATGACAGTTTCCAAAATTTTAAAAAACAGCAGCTATTTATTGAGTGCTTTACTCATTGCTGCTTGTCAGCCACCATCGCCTACTGACAAAGAACTAGCTGCTGAAAAAAGTCCAACAGTAGATACTCCGGTTATCATTACCAATGACAGTGTGACCATTACACCTGATCATATATTGAGTATAAAACCTTCACGTTACCAGCCTAGTCTTGGCCTACAAGGCAATATTGAACCTATTAAGCAGACCCAATTTGTGACAGTACATCCTATCAATGTAGAAGAGATCTTGGTTACTAAAGGCCAATGGATAGAAAAAGACACACCACTACTCATTGTCAGACGATTGGAAACAGAAAGTAAAACGGTCAACTCATCTAATACATCAGACGATACAGCGGCAGATTCAGGTAAGCCTGATCAAGACACTGAGGTGCAAAGTGGTACTAATGTTGCCAAACGGACTGATTCTCAAGATACCAGCGCAAACGCTAAACCCAATCAACCTGCAGTAAATAATAATACAACCATTAAGAAGGCTTTATCTGATGGCACAGAGCCATTAACGACAAATGCAGCTATAACTAGCTCAAGTGATGGTGAGGTTAATAATAGTAAAAGCATAGAGAGCTCAAAGCCTCAGTATAAATTGATTACTATCCGTGCAAGCTTTTCAGGACGTGTAGAAAACCTGTATGCAAAAGCAGGTCAAAAGCTAGAAGCTCGAATGCCACTCATAAAATTTAGCGATGAGACTAAATTACACTTTACTGCTATGCTACCTATTCAAGCTGAACCGCAACTGTCGGTAGGTCAGACTGTCAATTTTACTGCTGAAAATATCTTAGAAAAATTTACGGGACAAATCAGTAAGCTGACTGCGACCAGTCAACCGAAAAGACTCATGGTCAATGTTGATGTTATTGACAATGAGGTCAGTCGTAAGCAGTTATTACCAAATATGAAAGTAACCGGGCGAGTCAATTATGGTCAGATAGACGTGGGTACTATTGTGCCGAAGCGTGCGCTACACGATGTTGACTTAACAGAGTTGCAAGCACCACCATATAAACCACTCACGCCACTGACAGCTAATGTGTGGATTATCGGACAAGATCAGCATTTAAAACGCTACCCTATTGAAGTAGTCGAGTACAACCCCTCGACAGAACAATATTTGATTGCAGGTATTAGCAATGACAGTCTGATTTGTTTGGCTGATTTGCCGCTTGATTCTGATGGTAAAAAGGTCAATGTTTCGTAGTCATTCATACCGACAGTTACATTGTGTAGAAATATTAACAAAGCCTCTCTTGTTTTGTAACAGCCTAATTAGGCAATATAGCAGTATGATATATCGCATTAGCCAAGTATTATAAATTACTAAGAACTAACTACTGGCTAGATACTTTTTACTTCTGAAACCAATTACTTTTGAAAGAAACTTTGAAATCTTAGAGGCTTAACGGTTTGAATGCTTTAGAAATTGAAATCATTAATGTATTTGTCATGATTTAAATATCAGAGCATATTAAACTTTTGATAAACTATAACAACAACTAGAGGATAACCCATGAGTAAGCAAATTTTATTGATTGAAGATGATCCTGATTTAGCTGAGTTGATCAGCGACTATCTAACCATGAATTATTATGATGTGCATCATGCCGGTCTTGGTCAGGAAGGGCTTGAATTATTAGACACCAAAGAGCGTGATATTGACTTGGTTGTTCTTGATTTGATGCTACCTGATATGGATGGTATGCAGGTGTGTCAAAAAATTCGCGGCAACAAAAACAATATGACCAACAAAGTGCCAATCATCATGCTGACAGCGAAAGGTGATACAACCGATCGCGTGTTAGGTCTTGAAATGGGTGCTGATGACTATATCTCTAAGCCTTTTGAACCGCGTGAACTGCTAGCACGTATTCGTGCTGTCATTCGTCGTCACGAGCAACCGAATCAAGCAGATAGCCAGTCAGACAGTTTGACCTTTGGCCGTTTGAGCGTATTCCCTGATAGCCATGAAGTCACTATCGATGATGAAGCTGTACGTTTGACGACGCATCAGTTCCAATTGTTGCATTATTTTGCCACACATTCTGGTAAAGTACTGAATCGTGAGCAGCTTTGGCAAGCCATGCCAAACGATGATAGCTCAGACAATATCGATCGTGCCATTGACGTTCATATCTCACGCTTGAGAGCTCTAATTGAAGACAATCCACGCCAGCCAAAACGTATCATCACGGTACGCGGTGTTGGTTATCAATTTGCCACTGATCAGGTTTGATCATAGAAAACAGCTGACGGATCGAGAAAACAACCATCCTGTTGATTCAGTTTTACAAAATCAACAAGATGCATCGATATAAGCGTCCAATAATAGAGATGGTTTAATGCAGCAGTTGGGTTTTCGTTCCGTATTTGCCAAGTTGTTTGCCAGTGTCATGATGGCACTTATCTTATTTGCAGTGGCTATGGTGCTGTTGACGCAACTTGTGCATGATAAAGATGCAGGTATTCGCTCAGAAGTACTCGCCACGCAAATTTTGGGACAGATAGACCCGTTCCTGCACGAACTAAATACTTCCATTAGCCGAGATAATCGCTTACAGTCTCGGTTTATGTTGGCAGTGGTTAAAAAAAGCTTTGATATCTTTGATGAGTCGTTACAAGCTAAGATGGGCTTGTATGACAGTCAAGGTCGGTTACTCATGCAAACAGACAACAGTGACCTACCGCTAGAGCTGCCAGAACCGCCTTCTTTGTTATCTCGTGTTTTCCCTTCATTTGCAGAAACGTCTCCTACCAAGCAAGCTCAGGTCTATAGCACCACTGGCTATACACTGTTATATGAATCACGCTTACCACCCAAAAAACCCGTACTCTCTGCTGCCCTGAATTTATTCACAGGCACGCTATTGCTGCTATTCATTATGGCAGGTGTCTTATGGTGGATTGCTCGAACCATTACTTGGCGTATCAATCAGATGAGCCAACAGATGACGCAGTTGGGTGATGGCGACTTTACGGTACGAGTGAATGCTCGCGGTAACGATGAGATTGCTTCATTGGCACGCGGATTTAACCAAGCTGCACAGAAAATCGAACATCTTATCGATGCTAATAATTTACTATTGGCACATGCCTCTCATGAGCTACGTACGCCCATTACGCGTATTCGCCTGCAAATCGAAATGATGGATATGCTGACTGGTGCGTTACCAACCGATACCAAAGCAAAATTTGATAAGCGTGCTCATGCAATCAATCGCGACTTATCAGGACTTAATGATTTAGTAGAGAGTATATTACTAGTCAGCCGCTTAGATGCTGGTCATGCCCTGCAACAAGTTGAGCATTTAGATTTATACGACTTAGTCAATCAAGAGCGTCAGCATTACCCTGAAGCCACTCTAATTGGTGAGCACATCGTCATTGATGGCCAGTCATCGATGTTGACTCACTTAATCCGCAACTTACTAACCAATGCAATGTTACATGGCAAACCGCCAGTGACAGTATTACTGTACGGTGTTCAAACGATCGATGAAGCTGATAACGTTCCTGATTATCTGCTACAAACCGTGTTATGCAACAGCTTTGCTGATTATGGTAGCTCTGATTTCGAATCATATGATGCACCCATCGATGTCAGCGAAAATGGCGCTCACAACGCTTCAGATTTAGATGATTCGTTGAATACTATCGATAAGAGCAAGTCTGAAATAGCAGATACGAAAGATATATTACCAGCACCGACTATCTATAAAAACGGTACAAGCATTACGCCAGATACTGATGACGAAAACCTAGAAACTAGTGTTACTCTTATAGAAGACAATGCTAACGATAAACAGACTGATGCTGATATTACTAAAAATTCAACAAACCTCAGCGACACAGTTGAGACCAGTAGCGAATCTTCATTGATTGCCGACTATTATAGCTTTACCAATGATTTGACCGATAGAATCAAAAAAGTTATTTGGAGAATCGTCCCCGATACTGAGGTGTCTACTGATAGCGATACAAGCATTCATTCAAAAGACGGTCAAAAAACGAATAAGGCATCTATTTATTCTGGCATCTCGAAAAATAACACCAAAACCAGCATGCAGAATGACTCTAAAGATAATGATCAAAATGTCGTTGAAACTCAGAGTTCACCACGCAAAGAAAGCCTATTTGCCAAGCATATAAAGAAAGCCAAAGCGGAACCTGTACGCCCATTACCGAAATATGCCGTACTAGCAGTGATTGATGAAGGTACAGGTATTCCTGAAGACAAACGTGAAGAAGTATTCAGTCCATTTGTACGTTTGCAGCAAAAAAACAAAGGCTCTGGACTAGGCTTGTCTCTCGTGTCGCAAATTGTCACTGCCCACCAAGGCCGTATTCTCACTGATACCCTGAATGGCCATACTCGGTTTTTAGTCATCATACCAGTCGAGCATGATCCACATTACCACCAGCATGATTAGTTAATCGTGCTATCAAATGCACATTTCCTATCACGACCTCACTACCCTCTCACTTCCTCAAAGTTCTCACTACTAATAGCTATTAGTCATAAGCGTGTCACGGATGTGCATATCCAAAGTGCTTGATAATATGCTATATTAGCGCCCCTTATTATAGGGTTATTAACGATTGTTTTTTAATTGGCTTCTTACACAGTAGTAGAGGCGAAACAATACGTTCATGACTATTAAAATATTATTGAATTTTGAGCCCTCCATGAATGACATGATTGTCTTAAACGATGTGACCAAAAGCTTTTTAAGCGACCGATCAATCAAGGACAAAAACGGCAAACCGCATTGGTTTACTGCCGTTGAGCCGACATCCCTCACTATCCAACAAGGCGAAATATTCGGCCTAATGGGATATTCAGGTGCCGGTAAATCAACCTTATTGCGTCTGATTAATATGCTGGAACGCCCAGATGCTGGTCAAGTCATCATCGATGGTACTGACTTAACGACGTTATCTGCTAGTGAATTGCGTATCGCACGTCATAATATTGGTATGATTTTTCAGCAGTTTAACCTGATGTCTAATCAAACTGTTTTTGATAACGTGGCATTTAACTTAAAAATCTCTGGTTATCCAAGCCGTGACATTCATAAACGGGTTATGGATTGTCTAGCAATCGTTGACTTAACCGACCGTGCTGGCCACTACCCTGCCCAGCTATCAGGTGGACAAAAGCAGCGTGTTGGTATTGCCCGCGCAATCGCACCCAGTCCAAAAGTACTATTGGCCGATGAACCAACCAGTGCACTAGATCCTGCGACGACCCGTAGTTTGCTGACATGCTTACGTGATATCAACGAGCAACTTGGTGTCACCATTGTCATTGTGACTCATGAGATGAGTGTCATTCGTAGACTCTGTGATCGCGCTGCATTGCTACATCAAGGACAACTACTAGAAGTTGCAGATGTAAGAGACGGTCTGATTCAGGCAACCACCCCTATTGGCCAAGGCTTAGTGCACGAAGACTAATGAGGCAGGAGAAAAAACATGTTAACTGGTAGTGAATTATCCGCCTCGATAGATAAACTGTTGGTGCTGCGCAAAGAAATTATAAGTGCCTTTATTGATACGTTTATTATGCTCGGTATCTCTACAACAGTCGCCATTATCATTGGCGGACTGTTTGGCATATTCTTATTTTTGTCCAGTGATCGACAGTTCTTGCAAAATAAGACGCTGTATGGCGTGCTTGGTGGTATCACCAACTTTATGCGCGCTTTCCCTTTTGTGATTTTGATGATTGCTATGAGCCCTTTTACCAAAGCCATTGTAGGTACTGGTATTGGCCCTATTGCTGCATCGTTAGTACTCGCTATCGCGGGTTCGTTTTACTTTGCCCGTTTGGTCGAGCAAAACTTACGTGAAGTGCCGCGCGGTATTATCGAAGCCACTGAATCGATGGGCGCACGTCCTTTTACCATCATCAAAGTTTTACTCAATGAAGCCCGCTCAGGACTGGTATTGTCCGTGACCATACTTTGTATCAGCCTGCTCTCTTATTCAGCAGCTGCGGGTATGATTGGTGGTGGCGGTCTGGGTGATTTGGCCATTCGTTATGGCTATTATCGTTATCAAACTGAGGTTATGATTTTTATCGTTATCGTATTGTCGATAATGGTCATCTCTATTCAGGCCTCTGGTAACTGGTTAGCCACTCGCTTGGATAAACGCTAAAAACGGTTCCAATAAAAAATAAAACTAAGTAAGACAATGCTTATATGAAGAATACCCAAGGCTTGATGCCGATTCATACTAAGCAAAACGCTTGACTTTGTTACTGAGACCCTTTAATTTTGTTACTAAATTAACAGCCGTTAACTCAGCAGCATTACTATTGATAATGTTGCTTTTTTTAATGGTCATTATTTACCCCTTTATCCCATACCTCTTATTAAGGAAGTTCCATGAAATTAACAGATATCAGCCGTCAGTTGGCGACTGCATTTGCCGCTGTTGGTGTATCAGGCCTAGTGTTAGTTGGCTGTAGCAATTCATCAGCACCAGAAGCGACTCAAGAGCCTGTGACTGAAGGATCAACTGCAGAAACTGCTGCTAGTGATATCGATCCTGAGCATACAAAAATCATTATCGGTACTACTGAAGGTGACTTTGCCGATATGGTACGTAACCAAGTAAAAGGCTCACTTGAAGCTCAAGGTTATGAAGTTGAACTGATTGCCTTTACTGATTATGTACGCCCTAACCTTGCATTGGCTGAAGGTGATTTGGATATCAATATTTTCCAGCATAAGCCTTATCTTGATAATTTCAAAAAAGAAAACAATCTTGATCTAGTAGAAGCATTCCAAGTACCAACGGCTCCGCTTGGCATTTACTCAGGTAAAAAGAACACGCTTGACGCTGCTTTCAAAGGCATGAGTATCTCTGCACCAAACGATCCAAGTAACTTTGCACGTGCTTTGGTTATGATGAATGATCTTGGTTGGATTACCCTAAAAGACAACATCGATCCATTGACTGCATCAAAAGCTGATATCGCTGATAACAGTAAATACGATATCGATATCATTGAATTAGAAGCAGCTCAGTTGCCACGCGCCCGTGATGAAGTTGACTTTGCCGTTATTAACGGTAACTATGCAACGGATGCGGGTATCGAGCTAACTGAAGCTCTATTCCAA
This sequence comes from Psychrobacter sp. SCQQ22, assembly GCF_015864605.1. Classification (NCBI taxonomy): domain Bacteria; kingdom Pseudomonadati; phylum Pseudomonadota; class Gammaproteobacteria; order Moraxellales; family Moraxellaceae; genus Psychrobacter; species Psychrobacter sp. SCQQ22. Next base: position 110,786 of record NZ_JADYWZ010000009.1, on the reverse strand, counting down.
GAGCCAAGCTTCTCTTATGTCAACTGGTCAGCGATTAAGTCTGCTGATACTGGCAAAAAATGGGTTGAAGACGTAACCAACGCTTATAACTCAGAAGCTTTCAAAAAGTACGCTCATGACACTTTCCCAGGTTATAAATATCCAAAAATCTGGGGCGCTGATCATGGTGCGCACACTGACGCCGCTGCACCTGCTGAAGCTGAAGCAGCTGCTCAGTAAGTAGACTAACACTCAAAAATGGTTGCTCTAAATAAACCATTTTTGAGCTTAAGTAGTAAAAGCCCATTATTCACGAATGATGGGCTTTTTTTGATCTCAATTTTATGAACGGCAAACAATTACTCGTAGTCTATCCAACATAATTTGGATATAACGAAGCCCAGTGAAAGTACTAGAAATGGGAGATTAAACAAGATTAACGCAGTAATACTTTTATAGCGGAATAACTTATATAGTAAAAATGACGTTACAACCTGTTAGTCCTTTGTAGGAAACCGTCACTCGCTCTTTCACTTCACACAAATTTTTCTTATAGTAGATGAGCTTAATAGTTGCTAGGTAAATAGTTACTAGGCAAAATTAAATATAACTATTACTGATAAATTAAATAATAAACTATAAGGATAATAATATGAGCGTTAAAAATTATAAAATTCGTACCGCTGGACAAGCAAATATTCCTGTACTCGGTCTAGGCACATGGCAATCAACTGGACAAGATTGCATCGACGTCGTCAAACAAGCGTTAGAAATGGGTTATGAGCATATTGATACTGCTCAGGCTTACGGCAATGAAAAAGAAGTTGGACAAGGTATCAAACAATCTGGTGTGGCTCGCGACAAATTCTTTTTGACCACGAAGATATTTCCTGACGATATGAAGTTTCAACCAGAAAAACTAATCGCAGCGGCTAAGCGCTCTTTGGAAGATTTAGACACTGATTACGTTGATTTACTCCTGTTACACTGGCCTGATGATCGTGTCCCACTGTCTGAAACCATTCCTGCATTGTGTGAACTACAGAAACAGGGCTTAACGCGCCATATCGGTGTTTCTAACTTTAATATCGCTAACATTATTGAAGCTAAAAAGTATGCTGACGTACCAATTGTGGTCAATCAGGTTGAGTTTCATCCGTTCATTAAGCAAAACACTTTGCAGACTTTTTTGAACAATCACCATATTTTATTAGAAGCTTACTCACCGCTCGCGCGTGGTGATGTGTTTGATAACGATACCATCAAAGAAATTGCAGATAAGCATAATGTGACACCAGCGCAGATATCATTGGCTTGGATTTTATCAGATAAGCATCGTGTCGCCATTCCGAAGACTGCAAATCCTGACCATTTACAAGGCAACTTAGATGCCCTCAATGTGCAATTGAGTGCTGAAGAATTAGAAAAGATTGGCAACTTAGCTAGCAGTGCTGGTCGCAAAATCGAACATCCTGACTACAGCCCAGTATGGGATGACTAATATTTCGCCATATTAGAGCGTATTCTAAATCTAAACGAGCAAAGCACATATTTGATTAGGGCGTGTCTTCATTTCAAAAATGGTGATAAAAATGAGATAAATTGCCGTCAAACAAGAAAAATAGCGCAGATAATATCGAGATATTAGTCAGCTATTTGACACCGTTTGGCAAGATTTAGCCATTTTTAGCCCATTTAGATGACTATCGGGTTAATTGAAGACACGCCCTAGGATATACTCTAAAACCCGTATAAAAAAAGAGCCGCTAATTGATTTTAGCGGCTCTTTTTTGGGATTAACCTTGTTCAAATACAGTCGATTCAATTTAAAAGTAGTACAAGGCAACCGAGCGTAGATGTATATTAAATACTTCAAGCGAGGTTAACGCAGTAATACTTTCATAGTGGAATGACTGTATTACTGCTGCAGCGTATCAGTCTCATGAACCTTTTCAGCAGGATTGTATTGCTCAGAAGATGGTACAGCACCGCTACGATTGTTCTCTTTCATTGATTTGGCTACTTCTGGAGGCATGTAATTTTCATCATGCTTTGCCAATACTTCACCAGCCACAAAGGTGTCACCCTGCATTTTACCAGTGGCAACCACGCCTGAGTTTTCAGCGAATAAATCCGGCAAGATACCTTGATAAGTTACTGGAACAGTTGATTCAAAATCAGTAATCGCAAACTCAACATTCAATGGATTGTCTGCTGCACGCTGTACGCTACCCGCTACTACCATACCGCCTGCACGAATGCGCTTATCTTGTGGCGCTTCACCTTTGGCGATGGCAGTAGCGTCAAAGTAGTAGTCCGTCTGTTGCCCAATAGCATACAGCACCAGCACTACGGCTATTGCGGCTCCTGCAAGCGTAAACATAACCCACATCAGTTTTTTGCGACGAACTGCATTCATACCACTACCTCATTGATGAGTCGCTGTTTTACAAACCATAATCAATCTATAAAACAGAAAAATTTGAAGAAACTACCATTAGAAAAACTTTCTAAAAATGTCTTTCTAATCGTACTCTTCTAACGGCTATATGGTAGCATTTTTCGGACAAATCAATAGGCATTATAGTGAGGTATGATGTTACCCATTGATAAACGGCTTACTGACCATCTATGCACTAAAGTTATGATATCGAAATGTTTTTTTAACGAGAGTGCTTGGTTGCAGATGGTGTTGCTTTAGTCGTACGCTGTGCCTGACGTGCTTGCTGAATTGTCAGCTGCTTGATAAGGGCTTGTCTCTGGCGGCGACTATAAGCAATAAAAATCAGCATCGCGCCAACCGTGATGGCCCAACATGACCAAACAAAAACACCATGCTTACCCATGGCGATGAACTCAGATACGCTGTAAAAATAGGGCTGCATAATCGTTTCCTAGCCGTTATTTATGTTGACCACGGATGTACTCTTTCACCCATGCTTTGCCTTGATCACGATACAATATCAAAGTATTGGTACGATAAATCGCTAATGTTGCCACCAGTAAATAGCTACCAATTACCATCAGCAGCAATGGCATCCACATATCTGCCGACATCTTTGGTGCTGAGGTCAAACTAAAAGTTGAACCCTGATGCAACGTATTCCACCACTGTACTGAGTACTTGATAATCGGTAAGTTCACAGCACCAACAATCGATAAAATGGCTGCCGCTTTGCCGCGATTGGCAGTATGCTCAAAGGCTGCGAACAATGCCATGACACCGGCATATAAGAATGCCAAAATTAGCATAGACGTTAAGCGTGCATCCCAGACCCAATAAGTGCCCCAAGTGGGTTTTGCCCAAATAGAGCCTGTAATCAAACTAATAATACAGAGTAAGAAGCCTATAGGAGCAATCGCCTGCGCCACCAAACTGGCCGTCTTAATCTTCCAGACCAAATAAATTGCCCCTAGTATAGCGAGCGCAAAATAAATAGAAATTGCAAGACCAGCAGCTGGTACGTGGATAAAGATAATGCGGTAGCTATTGCCTTGCAAGTAGTCAGGCGGTGCAAAAGCAAGACCCCAAACGCTACCTATCAGCAGACAGATACTGGCTAATATGGCCAACCACTTAACCCAAGGTCCAAAGATACGGAAAAACTCCTTGGTACCCACAGTGGTCAAAAAGCCTTGCCAAATGCGCTGCCACAGGCTAGGAGATGAGACGTTATTCAGGTTGGGCATGGGGATAAACCTATTTGCGCAGCTCTTTGGTCATAACGGACACAGCACACTATGGGCGCTATTATCTATGAACCTGCTGGCGTTAAACACTGGATAGAATCTACAAGTTATTGTTTGCGTATTAAGTTGGCTATTATAGCAAAATTACCCGTTTTCAACAGGCTGTTAATACAAAGGTTTTTTATGAGGACTGTTGGTGCATCCTACTTGATTTTTAATTGAGCCACGCCATTTTTAAGGTCATCGCAATTACCCATGGCATGATTAAAACTGAAATAATACTGCCTGCTAATAACAACGCTAAAATAGGCAGGCCATTTAGACCAGAAGCGAATAAATCAACGGCACCAGTCGCAAAAATCAATACCGGCAACTGCATAGGCAAAGCGATCAATGGCACAAGCACCGCGCCATTTTTTAATGATAACGTTAAACTACTGGCAACTGCCGACAGCATCAACAGCATGGGACTACCCGTCACAATAGAGGCCATTAGTATCCACGCCTCAAACCAACTGAGCTGAAACAATGGTACGGCAAGCAAGCTGAGCGCTGCCACAATGCCGCTACTAAAAATCCAATGAATCACCAAACGTATCAACACCCACAGTGGCAATGAAGCGTTGGCGACGACTAATTGTGCGAGCGTACCATTATCAAGCGCGGGCTTAAATAGTCCATCAACGCCCATTACTAGTGATAACAGAGCGGCAATCCATACGGCAGACACACCGAGCCGCTGCAATAGCGCAGGCTCGCTACCAACTGCTAACGGAAACAAGGTTATAATGACTAGAAATAGTACTAAAGGATACAACCATTGCACTGCTCCTTGCTGCTTCACTTGCCATTCACGACGCCACAACTGCATAAAACTGATGCCGCGCACAGCTGATACGATAACGTTCGAGCCTTTATCTGTTGTTTGTACGGGGCTATCTGTCATTATCCGTCCTTTTACCTATACTGCTTATAGTTATCACACTTATTGAAGCTATCGCACTTCTTACAGTTATCGCATTCATACCATATAATCTGACAAATCGAGCACTTGATTGGCAACGCCAACGGCCTGATGACTGGTCATTAATATTGAGCCACCAGCATTAGCAAAGTCACTCAATCTGTCTTCCATTCGTACCACCATATCGACATCAAGCGCAGTAAAAGGCTCATCAAGTAACCACAAAGGTGTGATATCAGGGGTCAGTAGATATAATCTTGCGAGGGTAATACGGCGTGTCTGCCCAGCAGATAAATGACTGGAGCTAACGGTCTCAAACCCTTGTAATCCTACCCAAGCGAGCGCATCATCGATATCAGTGACACTTGGTGTGATACCATATAAATTCAGTAGAAATGTTAGATTTTGCGCGACGGTGAGATTTGGATGAATACCCAATTGGTGCGAAACATATAAAGGTTGAATAGGCAGACTTACAGCCCCTTGGTAAACAACCTCACCAGTAATGACTGGCAGTAATCCAGCCAGCTGCATCAGTAACGTTGTTTTACCTGTACCGTTCGCACCAACTAAATGACAGAGGCTACCTGCAGATAAATTGAGAGAGACTTCTTCACATAAAGGTATTTCACCGCGCTGGACTGTCAAACCATCAAGCACCAGTAAAGGCATATCCAAAGCTGTCATCAAAACCTCTCATTATTTATCAAACAGTAATCAATATTCACCACAAACAAATATGATGTTCATGGCATAATACTTTATGCTTACCACAAACACCCAGTATAACAAATTGTCGATTACTATGACCTCAAAACCTATGCAGACTTCAAAAGATAACCAAAACCTAGACTTAGAAACAAACACGTCGACGTTCACTATTAATAGCTTAATCGACGCCCAAGTTGATTTTATGCAGCATTGGTTACGCCAGCAGGCTGAGCCACTGAGTATGGAAGCTTGGCAATGGTTTGGCGCACAACCACTTAACAAATACATCAGCCGTGATAACTTGCAGCATTTGATGGGTGATTGGCTACTAAGTCAGCCCATGACGGCGGTGATGCGTAAGGATATCCGTGATATTTTGCACACGGTTATTTATCACCCAGTCAATGATAACGTACCCCTATCCGAGCTAGTAGATGATACACAGGTTGAGACGCTAGCCAACTATGTAGGCAGTCATGAACAGCAGCGCAATGTTTTAATTCACACGCTAGTTGGCAATGAAACCTTTGCAGACTTACTGACCCAGACGCTATATCACGCGATCAACGACTTTATGGAAAGCACACTAGATAAAGCAGGCGGTGTTGGTAAATTGATGAAACTGGGACGTAGCTCTTTTGAAAAAGCGACCAACAGAAACCTTGATGAAAAACTGCAAGCCTATTTGCACCGTAATATTAAAGATTTAACACGTCGGGCAGAAGCCAATGCGCAAGCACATCTATCAAATGAAGAAGTGGCACGGTTATTAGTCACTGGTTGGGCGCGCATCAAAGAGCAGCCTGTCAGTCATCTGCAAACTTATCTGCGTGACGAGCCTGACAACAGCAGTATCGATCATATCGAAGCCAGTATTCAGCAGAGCTATAATCGCCTGCGCGTGTCGCCGTATTTACATACGCTAGCAGCAGCAAGCATCGATACTTGGTATGACAATCATCAATCAGACACGATTGCGATCGTTGCAGCCAGTTTACATATTGATGAGCAGGCCATGACACAGTTTAGTACGGCGCTACTGCCTGTCGTACACGATGCGCTTGATAGCCCATGGTTTGTGGCACATATCCGTGAGATGTTAAAGGCGTTTTATGCACAATCGCATATTAAAGAAGGGTTGGCACTCAATAACGAGTAACTCAACATTTTGAGTTATACATCAGATGCCATTATCATTCACTTATTGATCAGCAACATACATTATGAGCCAAACGACTAAACTCAGCTTGTGGCAAAAACTCAAACAGTTATTGACTGCTGCTGCGCCTCAGGCGGTTGCTGATACTGATATGAGTAATGATGATATAAGTGGCAGAGAGACTAGTGGCTTACATGGTTATAGTAGCTCACATGACCATAATGATAACCATAGTGACTCGCATAACAACCATAATAAGAGTGATTCTAACTCTCCCACTGAAAATGAAAGTGAGCAGGTACAACCTGATGCTTTAAGCTTAGATAAAGAGCAACCCGAGCAATCTGACATACTTATTATCGACTGTCTGAAGCAGTATTTTCATACCAAAAAATGGCACTATACTTATCACCGTCCGAAGGCCAATGATGACCAGCAATCACATCATTTGTCTTTTTCGATGCGTCACAAACAACTGATCTCTGCTTATCTATTTCGTTGGCAGGAGCAAAATAAACTGCTGGCCGTCTATGGGATTTTGCCATTTTCCATTCCAGAGAGTCATCAAAGCGCTGCAATGCTACTCATCACTCAAATCAATTATGACATGATGATTGGTAATCTAGAGATGGATGTCAATGATGGAGAAATACGCTACAAAACCGCCATCGATGTCGAGACAGTTGATATCGACAAGGCGCTTATCGAACACTTACTACAAAGTGTGGTTGCTATGACTACTGTCGCCCATGAACTATTTAGTGATTTGATCAACAATCAAGATCCTGCAGAAGACATGCAAACATTACTTACAGAGCTACACCAACAAGCAGACGCTCGCACGTTCTTTTTACCCACGCAGTTTGTACAATAGAGCCATCGTTAGTCATTATCCTACTATCCACTCACCCGTTTAGAAAACCATCGCCCTTATGCTAAAAATTGCCTACTCTGATATTTTTCGTTACTCAGTGCCTGAAAAGCATCGCTTCCCTATGCAGAAGTACACCATGATTCCTGAGCGCTTACTGGCCGAAGGGACGATCACGACCGATAACTTTTTTGCGCCTGCAAGCTTAAGTGAAGACGAGATTTTGACCACCCATACGCATGACTATTGGTATCAATTGAAAACGCAAACATTACCACGGAAAGAAGCCCGTGCCATCGGTTTTAAGATGACACCCGAGCTGGTAGAGCGTGGTCGTTATATTGCTCATGCAACCTATGAATGCGCATTATATGCACAGCAATATGGCGTAGCAATGAATGTCGCAGGTGGCACACATCACGCGTTTTCAGATCATGGCGAAGGATTTTGTGTCTTTAACGATGTTTGTATTGCTAGTAATTTATTATTAGATCGCGGATTGGCGCAAAAGATTTTGGTTGTTGATTTAGATGTGCATCAAGGTAATGGCAACGCTAGCATCATGGCAGACGAGCCACGTGTTTTTGTGTTTAGTATGCATGGTGCAAAGAACTATCCTTTTCGCAAGCAAGTATCAGACTTGGATATTGAGCTAGATAATGATACAGGTGATGCCGAGTATTTACAGATATTAAAGGATACGCTACCACGCCTAATAAAAAACTTTGCACCCGACATGATTTTTTATCAGTCTGCGGTAGACGTATTGGCCACTGATAAATTAGGGAAACTCGGTTTGACGATGGAAGGTTGTAAAGCGCGTGATGAGTATGTGTTGCAGCAAGCAAAAACCGCCAACATTCCTGTTGCTATCGTGATGGGTGGTGGCTATTCAGAAGATATCGAAGATGTGGTCGAAGCGCACTGTAATACTTTTCGTCTGGCGCAGCAGATATTCTTTGGTAAGTAAACAGCACCTATGCCAACTTAAAGACGTTGGCTACTACAAAAATGCCGTAATCCCCTGCCAGCCCACACGAATACCAAGCACCGTGACAATCAATAAAATAAGCTGACGAAAGCGAGCTTGCGGCAAGTAACGACGCAGGCGAATACCAACCAAAAGAGTAACGATAGATATCACGCTAAGTAAAGTAATCAGCTGCCACTCACCACTGGTCAACGCCATAATCGGTTCACGTAACACAATAATCTGGGCAACTTTACCCAAAAAATAACACATATTGCCGACTTTCGCGATGGTGTTTTTATCATCGCTGGCAGACAGTAGATACATCATAAGGATAGTCGACATGGCATTGGTCGCACCGCCAATAACGCCAGCGCTAAAACCAACCATAATCAGCACAGGCTTGGTATCTGGTAGACGGGTTTGTTTGCCAAGTAAACTACTGATGACATAAAAGGCAATAACCGCTGCCAGTGTCAATAAAATATAAGCACTATCTATCCATAGCAATAATTTGGCACCCAGTATGCTGCCAAGTAAGCTGGTCAATGCCAATAACCAATAACGCCTGCCATAATAAGTAAAATTCTGCCAAATCGTATGACCACCACCAGATAGCCAAGTCATCGCATTGAGTAATATAGAGGGAAAAATAACCAACACAATGGCGTGTGGCAACGGGTAAATACTCGCAAGTGCCGTGGTTGTCACCAACGTCACACCTAGCCCGCTAATACCATGCAGCAGCGATGCCATTGCAAAAATCAAAGTCAGTATTAGCATCTGCGTGCTATCGTTACCCACCATTTCCATCATATTTCATACCACTCAGGGCTTTATATTTACATTTATAGCGACAGCATTAATGCCTGCCCTAATTTCAATAATGGCGATAAAAACGCAATAAATCTTAGTCAAGTAAAGCAACTAAGGACAGATAATATTTTCATATTACCTGTCCTTAATGCCATTCAATGTGGACTTAGCCAGTTTTGTTTTGGCGCATCACATACTGTCTAATTTAGATTGAACGCATATCTTAGCTATTATGGCGCTGCCAAACTGTTTCACCGATGATGCTAGCCAATTGCTCAGCAATCTTATCTTTGCTCGCTTTTTCAAGCATGACGCTATCATTCTCATAACGCTCTGAAAAGAACACCTGCATAGCATTATCGTCACTAGCAAAGCCAATATCAGCCCGTGAGACATCATTGCAAGCAATCAAATCTAAGTTTTTGGAAATAAGTTTACCACGAGCATAGTGCTCGACATCTTGGGTCTCTGCTGCAAAACCAACGACAAACAATTCTGGATGAGCAAGAGAAATAGTCGCCAAAATATCAGGATTTTTAACCAGATTTAGCATCATTGCATCTTGCGTTTTTTTGATTTTTTGCGGAGCTGCCTCTTCCGTACGATAATCAGCAACAGCAGCCGTCGCAATAAAGATATCAGCGACTCTCACGCTGTCATCGGTGCTAGTCGTGACAACATCCTGCTCGTCCCCACAATCGCAATCACCGTGGTGGTCATGTGAATGTGAGTGGTCATGATGATCATGGTCGTGGTCATGCTCGTCTTCAGATATGTATTGTAGCTCGCTATGTGTACCATCCACACATTGTTGCGCGGCAGTCAGCATCTCTTGCGCAGATAAAACATCTATGCGCGTGACTTTAAGCGGTGTAGGCAGTGCCACCTTACCACCGGTAATCAAAATCACCTCGGCACCAGCAGCCACACAAGCACGCGCTAAAGCAAAACCCATTTTTCCGGTAGAGTGATTAGACAAATAACGAACTGGATCAATTGCTTCTACTGTCGGTCCAGCGGTAATGACCACTCTTTTGCCTGCCAGCAATTGCGGCGTCGTTTGCATGGCATTGAATAATAATACTTCGGCCAATAGCTGCTCAGGCTCAGGTAGTCGCCCTGCTCCCACATCACCACAAGCCTGTTCACCGCTTGCAGGCTGTATCACATGATAATTCATGTCGCCCAGCGTTTGCACATTCAGGTTTACCGCTGGATGCGCCCACATCTGCTGATTCATCGCAGGGGCGACAATGACAGGTGCGGTGGTAGCAAGACAAACGGTGGTTAGCAGATCATCCGCCATACCCATCGCAAGACGTGCGAGCGTATTGGCCGAGGCTGGCGCAATGACGATTAAATCTGCCCATTTAGCCAATTCAATATGCCCCATCCCTGCTTCTGCTTGCTCATCCAGTAGTGAGATATGCACCTCATTACCAGTCAACGCTTGTAGGGTCAGCGGTGTGATAAAGGCCTGTGCACCTGTGGTCATAATGACGCGCACATTAAAGCCCGCTTTGATTAATAAGCGGGCAAATATAGCAGATTTATAAGCGGCGATACCGCCAGTGATAGCAAGCACAATATTAGACATAAGCATGGCAACAATAAAAAAGTTGGAAGATAAAATTGCACTTATAGTAACAATTATGAGATAAGTTGGGTAAGAATTTCTATATTTACCAAATATATCTGGCAGCAATCCATTTTCAAGGAGTGACAATGGCGATTAAAGACTGGCATGAGGATGATAGGCCACGAGAAAAATTATTGAAGTTTGGCGCAGCCCATTTGTCTGATGCTGAAATACTGGCCATATTTTTGCGGACAGGCACCAAGTCTCAGTCAGCGATTGAACTGGCTCGTCATTTGATCGAGCAGTTTGGTAGCTTGGCAGAACTATTGGCAGCCCCGCAAGATATCGTCCTTGCCTGTCATGGTATCGGCCCTGCAAAATACTCACAGATATTAGCCTCGCTTGAGATGGGTACGCGCTATCTAGATAGTCAGCTCAAAACTGGCCAAGCACTCGGACGCTCTCAAGCAGTCAAAGATTATATCAGCACTCAGTTGCGCGGTGAGCATCGTGAAGTTTTTGCCGTTCTTTGTCTGGACAATGCACTCAACCTGTTAAATTTTGAGATACTATTCACGGGCGGTATTTCATCATGTTCCGTCTGTATGAAGCACGTACTACGACACGCGTTAAGTCATGCAGCTAGCCAGTTAATCATCGCGCACAACCATCCTCATACAGACTCCAAGCCATCGACAGCTGACAACTTACTCACCTATGAGCTAAAAAAGGCCTGTGATTTATTAGACATATCTTTAGTCGATCATATCATCGTCGGACGCAACGATACTCTATCCTATGCCGAAAGCTGTTTGGCACCTTTTGGGTAGTTTTATCTGACTTATTTGGTCTTTGGTCGCACTAGCTATATACTTTATGCAGCTTGATACATATTATCGACACAGCGTAGCATTTTAACCGTTGATAGTCGCCGACAACTGTTTCATATTGATGGCTATCTTTATCTTTTATGTGTCTTTTCCTAATTGGGCTTCAAAGCCAATTATTGGTAGCTGGCTTAACCTAGCTATAAAACCACTAAATGTCCGAAAAATAACAACTATATAGATTCAAACATTTTTATACCTACATTTCTCACGCTTTTGGTTCAGCGTTACAAAGGAGACAGTCATGGCAATTGGCTTATTTATTTTGGCAATCATCATTCAATTAGCCATGGTTTTGGCCATCTTTTTGTTGTCCCTGTCACGTGTCACTGGCAGCGTTACTGCCCTTGTTACTGTTATCGTTACTGCCGTTATCAGTCCATGGTCACTTATATTAGGTGTGCCGATAGCGCTGCTGTGCTTGGTACTACTCGTTGCTCCTCTTCGTCAATCACTGATTACCAAGCCTGTCTATAAAGCATTGGGCGGCGCGATGCCGAGCATGAGTGATACCGAACGTGAGGCACTTGACGCGGGCACTAGCTGGTGGGAAAAAGAGCTATTTATGGGTGCGCCTAACTGGGACACTTTTGCCAATTATCCGTATCCAGAACTGTCAGAAGAAGAGCAAAGCTTTATAGACAATGAAGTAGAAGTGCTGTGCGCCATGCTTGATGAATGGAAAATTCAGCATGAAGACAAAGACCTGTCGCCTGAGGCGTGGCAATTTATTAAAGCCAATGGCTTCTTAGGTCTGATTATTCCTAAAGAATTTGGTGGTCTAGATTTTAGCTCATATGCGCAAAGCCGTATCATGAGCAAAATCGCCTCTCGCTCTCCTACAGCTGCTGTGACCTGTATGGTGCCAAACTCGCTCGGCCCTGGTGAGCTGTTGATGCACTATGGTACGGATGAGCAAAAACAACGCTGGTTACCCGGTCTCGCCAAAGGTGAGGAAGTACCTTGCTTTGGTCTAACGGGTCCTGAAGCAGGCTCAGATGCGGGTGCTATTCCTGATACAGGTGTAGTCTGCTACGGCATGCATGAAGGCGAGCAAGTACTCGGCCTACGTATGAACTTCTCAAAGCGCTGGATTACGTTGGCACCTATCGCCACAGTCGTGGGCTTAGCATTCAAAATGCATGACCCAGAAGGCCTGCTTGGAGATTCTGAAAAAACCGATTACGGTATTACCTGTGCACTCATTCCTGCCAGCCATCAAGGCGTCATCACAGGGCCACGTCATAACCCAATCGGCTCGCCATTTATGAATGGTACAGTCGATGGTAAAGATGTCTTTATTCCCTTAGATTACATCATCGGCGGTGTCGAAAACGCTGGTCGCGGTTGGCGCATGCTGATGGAATGTTTGGGCGTTGGTCGCGGCATCTCTCTCCCTGCGCTTTCAACCTCAGCTAGTGAGATGACGTATCTGTCTGTTGGTGCATTTGCCAAAGTTCGTGAGCAGTTTAAAATCTCTGTTGGCAAGTTCGAAGGGGTACAAGACGCCACCAGCCGTATGGCTAGTAATACTTATATGCTAGAAGCATTCCGACATCTCGTTACATGTGGATTGAACCAAGGTGGTACGCCATCGGTTATGACAGCCATGGCGAAATACTATGCGACCGAAACCATGCGCAGTGTGATCAACGATGGTATGGATGTCGTTGGCGGACGCGCAGTACAGATGGGTCCACGTAACTTTTTGGCGACGCCGTATCAAGCTATTCCGGTCTCTATCACGGTTGAGGGTGCTAACATACTGACCCGCTCATTGATGATCTTTGGTCAAGGTGCCATGCGCTGCCATCCGTATCTATTTGATGAGTTACAACTGCTACAAAGCAAAGATAAAGAAGGGGCGACTCGAAAATTCGATACGCTTTTCTTTAGACATTTGGGTTATACCTTCAATCGTGGGGCAAAAGCCTTCGTCGCAGGGTATGTCGGGGGTAGCAATAATGCCCCAAATTTTGCAGACAGCTTTACCCGTCCCTACTACAAACATATTAACCGCTTAAGCGCGGGCTTTGCCTTAACAGCCGATATGGCGCTAGGACTGTTGGCTGGCGACTTAAAACGTAAAGAAATGCTCTCTGGTCGCTTAGCCGATATTCATAGTCATTTATTCATCGCAACGGCTATTTTGCAGTTTTATGAACATGGCACCAAATCAAAGTCTGAGCGCTTACATGCTGAGGTTGCCTTGCAAAACAGCTTGTACACCATTCAAGAAGCCTTCTTATCATTCTTTGATAATTTCCCAAATCGTATGGCAGCCAAATTGGTCAGCTTTGTGACTTTCCCAAGTGGTCGTATCTTTACGCCGCCAAGTGATGAACTCAAACGCCAATTGGGTGATACCTTCATGGATGACTTTGAGGCCAACCCTTTCCGCGATTATCTAAAAACCATGGTCTACTACACGACCGAAGAAGACGATGTGACCGGCCGTATGGAGCATGCTTATCAGACCTTGACCAGTATCGAACCGTTATGGCAGAAGTTTAAGAAGGCTGAGCACCAAGACAGTTTTGAAGGACTTACCTTCGAAGATCATGTTGTGCATGCCAGTCAAAATGAGGACATCACTGAAGAAGAAGCTGAAGTGCTCATTCAATACAATGCCATACGCTTTGACTCGTTATTGACCGATGTCTTCGATGAACATCTATCGCAGGTGCAAGAACGCGCCAATCCACATAGCCTAGACAATGCTGTGCAACAGCTGACTGACTATGCTCAATTAAAAAGTGCCGCACAAGCGAGAAATGGTATTGTGACTGATAGCGATGCTCTAGATGATGACTTGAACACTTTTGCTGATGCCGATGTTTCTACTAGTACCGATAAACCAACTGGTGATGCCAACCCAAATCACGGCTATGAGGTCGACGGTGATGTCGAAATGGTTGCTGAGCAGGATACTGTTGAAGAAGTACAGGCGCAGACCGACTTTGAAGACTCCGATCCTGAGACAGAAGCACTTGATCCTCGTTACCGCGATGCAGAATCGCATTTAAGCGAACGCATGAGTAACAATCATCGTCTCAATAAATATAATGCTGAAAATTCTAACAACTTGGATAGCGCTGACAAATCTGACCATTTGGAAATCGCGCATGACAACGTACAAAAATCCAATTATCTGGATAGCACTGAAACCCCACAAGTAGAGGATAACGTAGAGAAACCATCTACATCCGAGAGCAAGTGGCAAGATGGTCTGCGTCGTGATGAAAGCGATAATGTATAAGCACGGCAATCTATAAATGTGACCGTATTCAAGATATAAAAAATATCAAATACCACATGACTATTGTTTAATTTAAAAAGACTGTCCAGTTCGGGCAGTCTTTTTTTTGGTTACAAACAAAAACTTTTGCTTATCATTAGCGGAAAAAAGCAGTATTATCTGCTTTCTTAAAATCGTGGGTAGCCTTATAAACCTATTTATTCTTAGGTTTATCTCGGCTGAATCATAAAAAAATGTTGCAGTAACCTTAACAATTATTTTATATTGTTTAAGAGCCTGACATAAAGTGACCAATCAAAATTTACAGACGTAGCAAGATCGGGTGTAAAAACAGCAATCATTTACGCATTGATTTATTATCATACCTGCTATTGGACGTTGTACACAAAAGGATAGAGGTTATGTGGAAAAATATGGGACTGACGGGCAAGATCATGGTTGCCATGGCGCTCGGTATCATACTGGGTTTGTTTATAAACTATTCAGGACTAAACGCTGAAGGCGGCTTTGTTAATACGTATATTACAAACGGCTTTCTCGCTATTATTGGCAAGCTATTTGTTAACTCACTAAAAATGTTGGTCGTACCGCTAGTACTTATCTCATTGATTTGCGGTGTGTGCGGTATTGGTGATATTCGTCTGCTTGGTCGTATTGGTACCAAAACCTTTATGATCTACATGTTCACCACCGCACTTGCTATTGCAACGGCGATTGGACTTGGCATCCTGTTTGGTATTGGTAAAGGTATGGACATTGGTACAGATGCTACCTTTGAAGCCGCATCAGCGCCACCTTTGCTTGATGTATTCTCTAATATTATTCCATCAAACCCCATCAGCGCGATGGCCAATGGCGATATGTTGTCCATCATTTTCTTTGCGATTTTGATTGGTGTCAGTATCTTGATGGTTGGCAAGCCTGCTAAAGGCTTGGTTAAAAGTTTAGAGCTCATCAATGAAGTCATCTTAAAGATGGTGACTATCATTATGAACCTAGCACCTTATGGTGTCTTTGCACTATTGACTAAAGCCATGGCAGAGCTTGGCTTAGATTTGATTTGGTCATTGCTTGGTTATGTGGCTGTATTGATCGGCTCACTGGCGTTCCATTTCTTTATCACCATGATGATTGTCCTAAAAGTTGCTTCAGGTTTATCAATCAAAACCTTTTTGGCAAAAATGCGTGAAGTACAGATTTTTGCATTCAGTACTTCAAGCTCAAACGCGACGATTCCTATTACCTTGCGTACCGTTACTAAGCGTATGGGTGTGAATAACTCTGTTGCCTCGTTTACCGTTCCTTTTGGTGCCACCATCAACATGGATGGTACGGCAATCATGCAGGGTACAGCGACCATCTTCATTGCCAATATTTATGGTATTGATTTGGGTGTGACCGAATATCTAACCGTTATCTTGATGTCAGTATTAGCCTCTGTCGGTACCGCTGGTGTACCGGGTGTTGGTCTGATTATGCTATCAATGGTATTTGCACAAGTTGGCTTACCTATCGAAGGTATTGGCTTAATCTTAGGTGTGGATCGTATCCTAGACATGCTACGTACTGCTGTGAACGTTGGTGGTGATGCTGCTGTGACAGCCATCGTAGCAAAATCAGAAGGTAAAATGGATGTAGCCATTTACAACGATCCTAATGCTGGTGCCAAAGATGTGTTCGATGGTCATATCGATGAAGACAATGAGCGTGAGTTCTCAGAAGTCTTTAGCGATGGCATCATGGGTAGCGAGTACGATGATGTTAGAAAAGACTAGTAATGACTAACGGTCTATCCGTATCATTGTTCCATAAAAAACCCCAGTCTACTTTATGAGACTGGGGTTTTTTGTTGGTCGCTGACTATAGCTGGCTCAATTTAAGAAAGGTATAGTCAAAGAAGTTTAGAACAGATACAAGGCAACCGAGTTCAGATGTATATTTCATACTTCAAGCGAGGCGAATGCTGTCACTCTTTTCCAATGAATTGACTAGGGCGTGTCATCAATTAGATTGTGAGGCTTAAAATGAGAAAAATTGTAGATAAACAAGGAAGAAATTGCCGTTAATATGAACATATTGACAAAATTACTGACGATGTTTAGCAAAATTTAGCCATTTTAAGGCCACTAAATGCATTAATGTGCTAATTGATGACACGCCCTAGATTAACCAAATACGTATTTAGTAATCATCGCCAAACACACCACCACAATCATCGGACGAATCAGCTTACTACCGCCCTTGACCACCATGTGAGAGCCAAAGTACGCCCCTATTGTTTGTCCAACCATCATCGCCAGCCCCACTTTCCACAAGACATTACCGCCTATGATAAAGAAGATTAACGAGCCTACATTGGTAGATAGGTTCAATACTTTTGCGGCACCTGTCGCTTCTATAATCTGACGACCGCGCAATGCCACGTTACCAAGCGCAAAAAACATGCCTGTGCCTGGCCCAATATAACCATCATAAAAACCAATGATTGGCGCAACGATTTTTTGCCATTTACTTTCGGATATACGCGGTGCCGCTTCTACCTCACCCAGTCTAGGCGCAAACAACGTATAGATACCAATAGCGGCAATCAAAAACGGAATCAGCTTTTCGAGCAAATCCGGTGGCGACATCTGAACGGCAATCGTACCGATAACGGAACCAATAAAAGCAGCAATAATACCCACCTTTATGCGTTGCGGCTTTACGACACCTTTTCGAATCATCGTAATAGACGCTGCAAGCGCACCTGATGCAGCCTGTAGCTTATTGGTGCCTAGCGTGAGTACTGGCGGGATATTAGCAAGTAACATGGCTGGTATGGTCAGTAGACCGCCGCCGCCCGCGATGGCATCAATAAACCCTGCCAACGCTGCCACAGCCGTAAGCATTAAAATGACTTCTAGTGAAAGTGATAAGTCCATGACTCTGACCTGCAAAATTTATAATAAAAAAGAAAGCCCTAAAAATCGGCTTTGGAAGTTAGATTTAAAATACTGTTATTAGTATTTCTATTAATATTGTTATTGATACTGTTATTAAAGTTACTGTTGAAGTAGCTTTTGGGGTAACTATTGATTTTGCTAATGTCGCTCATTATAGAGATAAAGGGCTAAAAAAAACCAAAAACATGGCAAAGTCTGTTAAATTTGTCTAACCACTTACCAAATACGCAAGATAAAAGCAGTCTGATTAAAGAATGTATCGACTGGCTATATTTTCATCTATGACCTCAACTTTGTCGCATCGCTATTACTAATGTGCTGAGCTAATGGCTTTTGATTGACGTATTTTGTTGTGTATATTAATAAGAGTATGAGAAACTGTTCTTGTCTGGCTACTATATCGTTGAGAGCAGTAGGATAGATATTTGAAGTTATTGAACTATTTAGTAAATTGTATTTAGCAAATGAGGATGATATGGCAATACGAAGGATTAAGGCGTTTTTTGAGTTTGAAGCGGCAGGCGGTATCGTCTTAGCATTGGCTGCGATTGCTGCAATGATTATTGCTAACTCCCCTCTTAATACGTGGTATGAAGGCTTTATTCATGCCCCTGTTGCTATCCAAATCGGTGAATTTGCTATCGCTAAAGACGCACATCACTGGATCAACGACGGTCTGATGGCGATTTTCTTTTTCTTAGTCGGCCTTGAGCTCAAACGCGAAGTCTTAATTGGCGAGCTATCCAACGTCAAACAAATCATACTACCCGCTGGTGCGGCATTGGGCGGCATGATTGCCCCCGCTATCGTTTACCTACTCTTTAACTATAATGAGCCTGAGTTTTGGAAAGGATGGGCGATTCCTGCGGCCACAGATATTGCATTTGCGCTTGGTATCTTAAGCTTACTAGGCAACCGCGTTCCCAACTCCCTAAAAGTATTCTTAGTATCGATTGCTATCTTTGATGATATCGGTGCGATTTTGATTATCGCTTTATTTTATACCAGTGATTTGTCCTTACAGTCATTGGCATTAGCAGCGTTATGTCTGCCTTTCTTATATATTCTCAATCGCCGCAATGTCACTAGTATCACACCTTATCTACTCATCGGTGTAATTATGTGGGTCGCAGTACTCAAGTCTGGTATTCACGCTACCTTGGCTGGTGTGGTTTTAGCACTGTTTATTCCTATGTTTGACCGTACGGATCCTGAGCATTCACCGCTTGAGGAGTTAGAGCACGATCTACACAATACCGTTGCCTTTGGTATCTTGCCATTATTTGCATTTGCCAACTCAGGCATATCACTCAAAGGTGCAGGATTGGCGGAATTGTTCCACTCTGTCCCACTCGGTATCGCTGCTGGTCTATTCATCGGTAAGCAAGTTGGTGTCATGGTCATGTGCTGGTTAATCTTTAAACTTGGTATCTCAACGATGCCTAGAGGCATGAACTATAAGCAGGTTTACGGTGCTGCTTTACTATGCGGTGTGGGCTTTACCATGAGTTTATTCATCGGTGGCTTAGCATTCGCTGGCGAAACTGCGCTGTTCGATGAGCGCTTAGGCATTATCATGGGTTCAATCGTCTCTGGTGTGGCAGGTTACTTAATGCTCAAAGTCAGCTTAAAAGACAATGTAAGTGGTACGTCAGTTGATTTGACTCGTCCGCATTGATAAGGCAAGCCACTTACGAGCGATATAGCAAATAAGTGGCTCATTGCCCGAGCCTTCAAAGTGTTTTAGCTTAAGAGTTTTTTGGCTTAAGGATGCTTTGCTTAAGGATGCTCTGACTTAAGGATATTTAAATTCAGGCACATCGCTATAGGAGATAAGGATGCGACGGTTTATACAGCGACTCTCATCAAGTATGGCTATCATCGGTAGCATTTCTCTACTATCAGGATGTGCCACTCTCTCTAAGCAAGAATGCCTCATCGGCGACTGGCAAGCTATTGGCTACAATGATGGCGTCGCAGGCTATCAATCAGACCGCTTAGCATCACATGCCAAAGCCTGTGCCAAGGCCAGCGTGGCTCCTGACTATCAAGCATGGGAGCGCGGTCGCCAGTTAGGGCTCAAACAATACTGCATCACTGATAACGCCTATAACCTTGGCAGACGCGGACGTAAGCTCAATAATGTCTGTCCAGTCGCCATAGCGAGTACGCTACAACAAGCCAATCAGCGTGGTTTAGAGTACTATAATCTAGAGAACCAACTAGATAGTGATAAAAGACTGTTAGAAGAGTACAAAGAGGAATTCGATAAATTGGAAGGTGGTGCGATGCTAGGCTTTGCCAATGAAAAAGAGGCACGTGCACGTTTACTATTACTCGCTGATGAGCGACGCCAAGCCAAACGTCGTATCGATAACACGCAAAGACAATTGGACTCATTAAATCAGAAAAATAGACATTAGGGCGTGATGAGAAAGCCTAACCATAACGGCACTTGATAAATATGGATTCAATCGACATCAATAAAACAGCAACTGATAGCACCTTACCCCACAAGCAGCCGTCAGTAGAGTCTTATCTACGTCATGGGCGTACCACTGCGATAGATGACCACAGCGACCTACAAGTCCTAAAACGCATCAAACGCTATTTATTACCCAAAAACTTTGTCATCTCGCAAGACTTATTAGATGAAATAGTCGCAGGATACGACATTGGCGACCCGCTAGCAGATGCATTGGCTAATGATGGTATCCGTTTTGCAAAGCCATTACAGCAACTAATCATCGATGGAAAAGTAGATAGTGACCTTACACAAAACGCCTCATTCAATACGTTAACAGCGCAGTTTGGCAGCCATCCTGGTTGGTTCGATCCCAAGCTAGCGCAAATTGGTGCAGTCGCCTATCGCCGTTATCCACTCATGCTTATTTGGCTATTGCGTAATGTCGCATTGATGGCAGGCTATAGCATCCCTGCCCTGTCTTTACCACTGATTCAGACTGGCGCATTGATGCACGATGCCCTACCGCGTTTGATGCGTACTTATGCTTATATCTTGGCTGTCTCTGAACATCCTCAGTCGAGCATGAGTACCGACCAAAAACCTATTGATGAAGTGCTAGCTATTGGCTCTGAAGGCTGGCGACAGTCTATCAAGGTGCGTCAAATTCATACCTTGGTACGTCAGAACCTGCTGAAAGGTAATGCGGCCACTGGCGTCATAGCAGAGGTAGATCAGCACCGTAATCCTGATGGCAGTTGGAATACTGACTATTGGGGCATTCCCATCAATCAAACCGATATGATTGCTACGCATTTGCAGTTTTCGTTGTTGATTATGCGCGGGCTGCGACTGTTGGGCGCGCGTATCAGCACCGAAGAAGCAGAAGGGATTTTACATTTATGGAATCTGGCCAGCTACTGGATGGGCGTTGATTTGGATCGCTTGCCAAAAGATGAGGCAGCCTGTTGGGAGTGGCTCTATACCTACCTCTCTATCCAACAGCTTGATTTTAAGATGGGACAACCACTGGCAAAAGCGCTACATGACTTACCACGCCAGCTTATGGGTGAGGACAATAGACGTGGACGCTTCGTTGAAATGGTCAATGCTAGCGTGACACGTACGTTGGTTGGTGATGATATCGGTGATGGGCTAGATTTACCGAAATCTAAGATAAGATTTGGCGTCTTATCTTCTGTGCCTATTTTATTTGCACTAGATACCGCACGCCAGCACAATCAAAGTGTTGCTAAAAAACTAGAAGCCTTCCGATTCAAGCGCCAAGATAATATGAATTGGTGGCTAAAGAAAAATGATGACTACTATAAATAAATACTCATAATATATAGTCAAAGAAATCTAAAATGGGTACAAGGCAGCCGACTGCAGATTGTACAAATAGTACATCTAAGCAGGGTAACGCCGTAGCGGTTTAGCAGTTCGCTGACTATAGTCAGTTCAATATAATTTGGATACAAGGAAGGCGAGTGAAAGTACTACAGCTAGTAGGCTAAGTGAGACTGATACCGTAGCCAATTTATAGAGGATTGACTATAACCGCGTGTCTTGTATACGGTAATACCATTCAAGCTGTCGATCAAAGCCCGTCTCTAATAAGCTAGCAATCACTCGACCTGTCAGACCCCATACCGTCTCACCATCCACTTGCCAGCTGGGCGTGAGGATGGTCGCTTTTTCATCTTGCATCGCATATTCCACAGCATATTCTACAGTAGGCTGAGTGACTAACGACTCAAAATCCGCCCAAAAAATACGTGAGATTTCGCCAGGTTCTGGTACCAATATCAGATCGGGCGCAATGAGCGCAACGATAGGCCTGACACTCATGCCGCTCTTGGAAGTCTGAATAGGCAGTTGGCCGAGCAGCTGGACTTTATTAGGCGGTAGCGCCGTCTCTTCACACGCTTCACGTAAAGCAGTGACCACATTATTACCGTCTCCCCTTTCATGCTTACCACCTGCACAGGACACTTCGCCCGCATGACTGTTCATGTGCGCAGCCCGAAGCGTCAGTAGCAACTTAGGGTGACGCTCATGAGTAATGGCTACCAATACTGAGGCATCTGCAATCGGTGTTTGATACAAACTGTCTAAGAGACGAGCACTGTGAGAACCCTGATAAGAGTCAGGCATTATTGAACCAGTAACGGTATTTAAAGTTTCACGTTGCACCCGCTCAGCCAGCTTTCTGAGCGTGGGATAACGAATAAAGGTTGGCACAGCGACTGAAAATTCATCCAAACTCACAGACTGTGGGGGAAGTAACATTATAATTGCCCTATATTTTTATCAGTATTCATAATCATTACAAGAAGGTTATCTCTTTTACGATATTAGCGCAGTATACCCTATCACTGCACATGCTTTATGTGACCGCGACTCCTTATCTAGTGCACTCGCAAGTACAGAGTAAGCGTATCAAAATTAATCAGCAGCAAACGGGCTGTTTTTACGAGCACTGCTCGTACAACAAAATTTGTGGTATCTTAGACTGAAGCATGACGACTATAGGCAAGTCTAAACAGTTTAAATAAAAGACAGCCAAATGCTAAAAGTGGTTAAAGCAATGATCTAACCAATATAAAACGGTTTGGCTATAAATGGTTTAACCATAAACGGTTTGGCCATAAATGAAAACAAGATGGGCTATCAGCCTACAATAAGAATGATAATTCTTAAAATAATGACGTCTTTTTCTTATCTATTTTTTATTCCTACTATCATTATACAAGGCAGTTGATATGAGCTATTGTCTCCAATGCGGTCATAAAGCAGAACGAAAGATACCACCCACAGATAATATACCGCGCTTGGTATGCCCAAACTGCAACTATATTCATTACGAGAACCCAAAGGTTATTTGTGGTTCACTTGTCGTACATAAAAACCGAGTGTTGCTATGTCGCCGCGCCATTGAGCCTCAATACGGCTTATGGACTTTACCGGCAGGTTTTATGGAAAATGGGGAGACCATGGCAGAGGGTGCTGCACGTGAAAGCTATGAAGAGGCTGAAGCGGTCGTTATCAATCCACACTTATATTGCCTATATGATATTCCAGATATCGGGCAAATATACTCTATTTATTTGGCTGACCTTAAAGATGGTGCTTATGGGATTGGCTCTGAAAGCCTTGACTCTGCTTTGTTTGCTGAAGAAGATATTCCATGGGATAAACTGGCCTTTGAAGCGATACGTCGCACTTTAAAAAGCTATTTTGAAGACCGTAAAAATTTCGATGATCATGCTGACTTCCCTATACATCAAGATCATATCGGTAAAGATCAAAGTATCAAACGTTTTTAAAAGTCGGCTCAACGACCAGTCTTTCTGTTAAAAAGCCGCTATCTCGAATAGAAATAGCGGCTTTTTATTGCCTAACACTTTAATCGCCTTGCAAAACCTATCATGTCTTCCAAAACCTTTGCATGTACCACAAACTATAAAAGATGACGGCATAATGAATAATTAAGGTAATAATTCCCACCACTACCATCACTTTATGCATACCACTATTATGAATGTCTGACCATGTGATATTGATGTCCATACTTGTTATAAGTACATTCATATTTAGTACAAACATAACCGCTGATATAGCTGTGATCATCAGCACAGAGAGAACGGCAATACGACCACATTCAGCCTTATCCAACCCTCGATGTTGACGCTTACGAAATAAAAACGTCACTGCCATATTTAGCACAGCAATGATAGCAACGGTTAAGAGCATACTGCCCACTATAAAGTTGAGTTGGTTTAAGACATACGTCAACAGCACATAGCTAAATGCATAAAAAACAGCATACCCCAACAAGCTTTTATAAGATTTAGTGTACTCAGTCACTTCTATGATGGGTTTATTTGCCAAGTCGATTCCTATTAATTAACTACTAATACAAAATTTCTCCATCTTAAATTATTTGCAGACAAAATAAAAGCAGACAATAATTTAGTATTGTCTGCTTATTTAATGCTTAATTCCGAAATTTGGCTTTTATTTAAAGATTTCTTATATAAAAAGCGATATTAGCTCTTTATTTTACAAACGTTAAAGCCAAGATTTTTAACAGCCTCTTCTTTATCATAAGGCGCTAATACTGCACGTACATGCTCCTGGCCTTGCAGATATTGCTTGGCAACGCGCTGTAAATCAGCAACCGTCACTGCCAATATTGACGCGCGCATTTTACGCTGCCAATCGACACCGCGATGATGTAAATCAGCGAAGCACGCTTTGACAGCTTCGCCAGCTGGAGAGCCTGGCTTATCCATACCTGAGATAATACCTAAGATAGCTTCTTCCAACTGCTCATCGGTCTGAGGTTCATTCAATAACCATTCGATACTGGCATCAAAATGAGCAAAGGTCTCAGCGCATTGTGGATCACGGTAGCTAAAGAACTTAAACGCACACGCATTGGCATCATAACCAGCACCACCACCATAAGCACCACCACGCTCACGAATGGCACTGTGTAGATAGCCGTTGCGTAAGTAAGGTGCTAATACCATTAGTGCAGCGGTATCAGGATGATCGGCAGCAGGTACAGTGTAAGCACTGGCATTATGATAGACGTTGGTTGGTACTAGCCAAGCCAAATCCTCAACATCGAGCGCCACACCACTTTCTAGTGCTTTGACCGTGTCTTTCTCACCGTTTAACGCTGTATTAAGTTGCAAATCTGCAAACTCGCTCGGGATACTGTCTTCAATGCTATTCTCAGAACTGCGGATCTGCTCGGCAATCTTTGGCGCTTGGCTGTCTTTCCAACTATCGACAATCAAACTGCTTAAGCGTTCGCCTTGCTCTGCTTCACAGATGATAACGGCGTGCTTAGGCAAGCTGATCAAGCGTTGATGTAAATCCATCAAGCTCGTAGCCAATTTATTCCACTGGGCATCATCCATACTGGCATGCGTTAAGAAGTCCTTTAACGCATTCAAAGCTGGCAGACCGCTGCGAACATATTCTAGCTGTGCTTGGCGACTCATACCACGACTGGCAGTTTGCATGGCATAAGAATGCCCTGAACCTGCTAGGTTTGACTGCCAACCTGCTTGACGCTGCTGCAAGATTTCTTTGATACGGTCATGCTCAGAAAAGATACTGTGCTCCATGACTTCTTTGAGCAAATCAATCGCTTCAGGCTTACGGTTAAGCGCACGCGTTGCCACAACGAAATAACTGCTAATCGCTTGGCTATCATCAACATTGGTACGTTGGCTGATACGAGCCGTGACCCCTGATGAATGCGCCGCTTGCTTGGCTTGCATTTCATGAGCACTGAGCGTGTCCGTACCTAATTCTGACAATAGGCTTAAATAGATAGGCAGCAATGGATGATTAATCACGTCATTGACTGGCAGTTCATCTGCGTTTGCATTACCAATCGCATCAGTCAACGGGATGATGACTTGATAGTAATAAATACCGTTGGTACCTGCTTCATATTCAAATAAAGTACTGTCTTGCCCACTTAAACTTACCTGCTTTTGCGTGCCTTGTTTAAAGCTAATGTCCGTTGGTACGTCTTCTAGACCTACTTTTGGCAACAAGCTCAAATCATCAGGTGCCGCTTGGCGTGCTGCTAAATCCAATGCTTGTTTGTGCAAGATGTCTTTATCATCGGCGGTCAAATCCATCTCGATAGTATCCAGACGTGTCTGCTCAGCAGCAGCAAGACGGGCGGTCTTTTCACTATCAGGTGTCAATGTGACGCGGACACGATGCTGATTGTCTAACAGATGCGTTTTAATTAAATTCGGTAGCCATTGCGCATCTTTTACTTGCTCGCGCAGCCACTGCAAATGCTCATCAACTTCCCACACATCTATAGGATTACCATCATGAATCGCCGTACTAAAACCCTCTAGCATCAAGTTCAGACCGTAAGGAATGCTATCACCGCCGATATGACGCTGATCAATCTCGATCTGGTGCAAAATAGTTTCGATGGTTTCGTCATCGACTGGTGAACTGGCAACTTCTGTGAGCAAATCAAGAATACCCTGTTCTACCGCTTCGGCATGCTCAGGGTTCGAACCGCGTAGACCCGTATAAAAGACCATCTCGTAATGACTATCATCAAGTCCCAATAGCGGACTTGGCGCTTTACCCAGTGGATGGCTGTCAAGATAGGCACGCAGCGGCGAGCCAGCATGCTCAACCAATACGCCTTCTAATAGACGTAATGCCAAACGCTGCTTGGGATCAGTAATCGATGGTAATAACCACGCCACGACATGATGGGTTTGATCAGGGCCTGCTTCGTCAGCCGTATAAGTATCTACCGCACTAACAGGCGCAGACAAACGCTGCTCTGGACGCGATACGTGCTTTTTGCCAGCTTCAAACTGAGTTAAGGCATCGTCATGAATTTTGGCTTGCGTTTCAGCGACCGGAATATTACCAAAGCTCATAATCACACTGTTTGATGGGTGATAATGGCTCTGATGAAACTCAACCAGTTCAGTATGCGTCAAATCAGGAATATCCGCAGGATCGCCGCCTGAATTATAGTGATACGTCGTCGTTGGGAACAAATGATGAGCGACCGTATGATACAACTGGTCAATCTCACCGCTCATTGCGCCCTTCATCTCGTTAAAGACAATACCTTTGAACTGTGGCTTGTCATTTTCGTCAAGCTCCACGCGAATGCCTTCTTGGGCAAAATCGAGCGGATGAATATTAGGGAAAAACGAGGCATCAAGATAGACAGCAAGCAAGTTAAAATAGTCGTTTTTGTTTTGTGTTGCATATGGATAAGCCGTCCAATCAGCGGCGGTCATCGCATTCATAAAGGTATTGAGCGAACGTTTAATCATTGAGAAAAACGGATCACGGACAGGGAACTTTTCAGAACCACATAGCGCTACATGCTCTAACACATGGGCTTCCCCTTTTGAATCCATCGGCTGTGTGCGAAAGCCAACCAAAAAAGCATTTTCGTCGCTTGGATGCGCCAAGTGATAATGCATGGCGCCTGTTTTGACGTGTTGGCTTATCAATACGTCCATCGAGAGCGCATCAATATGGCGATGCTCTAGCAGCTCAAATGCAGGATGCAAAGTTAGATCAGCAGTAAATAACGTGTCGGTCATAATTTTCCTTATGGATTGCCCTATTTTATTTAGAATAATATGCTATTTATGACCAAATCTAGCCAGTAGCGATCAAATAAAATCAAGGTAAACAATAGATAAATAGTGAATGTCATACTTATCGTAGGGTCGTTTTTATATGCTATTCATATAAAATATTGTGAGTATTATTGTGATTAACCTATGAGTAATATTCAAATTTAATGCCAGGTATCAATACATCATTTTAAATGATAGCGATACGCTCGTATAAATTAAAAAGAATTTGCCTAACGGAAGTAGATGGGGTTTGCACTGTCATAAGTCAAGCCATCCATCTGGCAATAATACAGTCAATTCTCTATAGACTAGTGCCAGCATTAACCTTGCTTGAAGTATTCCAAATAAATCGGCACTCGGTTGACTCTCTTTTCTATTAAAGCCTTTTTGCCTTAAACCTTTTTGCCTCGGACTTTTGTGGTTAAAACCTTTGTGATCAAAATCATATAACAGCACTCAATCATTACCACAATTAAATAATGGATTTAACCCTTAACAAAGCCAGTCGCCACTGTTACTATGAAGTTAACTATTAATAGGAACATCTAATGAGCTACCAACATGTTTTATTGGTCACAGACTTATTGTCCGATGCTGATAAGGTTGCACTAAAAGCCAAACGCATCCTTGCAGGCTCTCCTGAAGCCAAACTGACAGTCTTACATATCGTTGAGGATGATATGGTACGCTTTGGGTTTGAGTTGGTTCCTGCCTCTAGCTTATCAGGAGATGTCGATGGTGAACACTGGCAAGAAGCTCGAGCGAATCTAGCACAGTTCTTGGAGCGCAATGAGCTGAGTGCAGTCGACGCTGAGGTAACTGCCGCCATATCCAATAGCAAAGGCATCGTCAATTACTGCCAAGAAAAAGCCGTCGATTTACTCATTATCGGACGCCACGAGCGACGTGGTATTGCCGCTTGGTTAGTCGGGGCGACTGCAGACAACATACTACCAAACGTACCTTGCGACAGCCTAGTGGTAAAGCTTGATCAGCCTGTAACACAGTAATCGATTATTCAGAAAAAGATAGCCAACGCTTACTTAACAGCGGCCATGGGTAGTGCTATAGTTAAGACTATCTGCTACGAGGAAAATCTCATGAGTTATCAACATATATTACTGGTTACCGACTTATTATCTGATGCTGACGTGGTCGCCCAAAAAGCCAAACGTATCGTCGATAATCGTCCTGGCTCTAAGTTATCGGTATTACATATTGTCAAAGATACAATGGTTGGTTTTGGCTATGAGCTGGTGCCCGCCTCAAGCTTATACGATGAGATTGATGATGAACGTTGCCAAGAAGCCCGCGCTAAATTGGCAGAATTTTTGGAACGCAACCAGTTAAATGCCGTCAATTCTGAGGTAACCACTGCTATCTCAAACAGCGAAGGTATCGTCAATTACTGCCATAAACACGATGTGGATTTATTGGTCATTGGTCGTCACGAACGCCATGGCATTGTCGCTTGGTTAAGTGGCGCTACGGCAGATAATATCCTACCGAACGTGCCTTGTGATAGCTTGGTGGTCAGACTGGATAAGCCTGTCACAAAATAGCTTATATGACAAAGATCAAGTGACGAGAACTAAGTTAGATAACTTGTATCAAAATAGCCTCTAATAAAGCGTTTCATAGAAAATTACTATGGAACGCTTTTTATTGTCTGTCTTTAACGCTTTGACCCTTACTCTGATGTCAAAATATCAATGAAAGTCTGCCAAATGGGGCTTTGATGGCGAGCTTTGTGCCAGACTAGCCACCATGTCCGCGACAGATCAATTCCTACCACATTCACTTGTACCAATGTACCTGCTGCCAGCTCTGGCTCAATCACATGCTGCGACAAACAACCCAATCCGATATCGACACTGACCATATGCTTGATGGCTTCTGATTGTTGAATCGCCATAATGACGTCCGCATCGGGTAAATGCTTTAGCAACTGCTCATCGATGATCTGCCGCGTACCTGAGCCTTTCTCTCGCACCAGTAATGGCAATCGTGCCAGTTGTTCGATACTAAGCTCGTAGCAATCGCCCGCATCATTATAGGATGCTATATCTACTAGCCACTGACTGTCACGCTTAGCAAATATCATTAATTTGTCCGTTCGCCATTCTCGCTGTTCGATGGCCTTCATATCTGTCGGGCGCGGCATCCCTTCTACTAGGGCAATATCGATGTTGAGTTGCTCAACCTCAGCGACCACTTCTTGAGTATTGGCAATATAAGTGTTCACACTCGCATCCGGCAGTGCTTTATATAATTTAGCCAGCAGCGGTGGCAATACATAATTGCCTATGGTGGTACTCGCGCCAATATGTATCTGTCCTGCTTGATGCTTATGATAATGCTCAAGCGTCAATGACTGTCCCAATATCGCTTGCGCTTGCACATAAATAGGATGGGCATTAGGATGCTGATTGAGCCGACGTCCAACGCGCTCAAATAGCGGCATCTGTAGTCTAGACTCCAGCTCAGTCAGCGCGCTACTGACCGCTGACTGTGATAAATGCAGCTCTTCACCGGCACGGCTGGTGCTGCCTGTCTGATAAATACTCACAAATACCGCCAATTGCTTTAGCGTAATCTTAGGTAGCGTCTGCATCGCTTTTTTCATTAGTTCATGACGCCTTATGTCAGTTTTTAGCCTGTTTTATTCGCTATACCTATCTTGTTTCAATCTCAATATTTTTACTATCAATCTTGAACCATCAGTATTAACCTAAAAAATCGATAGTTTGTATCTTATTAATCTGTTTTTATTATAAATCAGCTTATCTTATACTGTCCATTCATAAACTTATGCTTATTTCGATTAATGACAATAGGACAACCTGTCATGAATGCCTTAACCAAAACAGTGACCAACTATCTCCCAAGCAATCGGCACTTAGCAGGATTGCTCGTGGTGCTGGTCGGTAGCTTATTTTGTTTATGGCTCAATAATGGTCTAGACACTTGGTCGAACGGGCGCATCGTCGGATTATCCTCTTTAACATTAGCGATTTTGCTCGGTATGCTGTTGGGCAATACGGTATACCCTAATTTCGCCGAGCAGCTAAATGCTGGTGTATGCTTTGCCAAAGGTCAAATCTTGCGCTTAGCCATTATGTTTTATGGGTTTAAACTGACGATGACGCAAGTGGCTAGCGTGGGTATGCCAGCAATTATGACCGATGCACTGGTACTGACATCGACCTTTCTATTGACCTATTGGCTGGGTACTAGATGGCTAAAAGTCGATAAAAAAACGACTCTATTGATTGGTTCAGGCGCGAGCATTTGCGGAGCAGCCGCAGTCATTGCTGCAGAGCCAGTGGTCAAAGCAGAAGCTCATAAAGTCACTATCGCTGTGGCAACTGTCGTCGTCTTTGGTACTATTGCGATGCTGCTCTATCCATTTTTGTATCATCTTGGCTGGTTACAGCCTTGGCTAAATGCTCAACAATACGGCATTTACACTGGCTCGACCATACACGAAGTGGCGCAAGTCGTGGTCGCAGGTAACGCGATCAATCCTGAAGTTGGCAATACAGCCGTCGTGACCAAAATGATACGCGTCATGATGCTCGCCCCTTTTCTACTGATTTTATCCTTTGCTTTAACCAAGGGTGACAATGACAGTCATGGCGAGACATTGTCATTTGTAGACCGCATCAAACAAGTCAACGTGCCATGGTTCGCCTTTATTTTTATTCTTATCGT
Source organism: Psychrobacter sp. SCQQ22 (assembly GCF_015864605.1). Lineage (NCBI taxonomy): Bacteria > Pseudomonadati > Pseudomonadota > Gammaproteobacteria > Moraxellales > Moraxellaceae > Psychrobacter > Psychrobacter sp. SCQQ22. Next base: position 79,612 of record NZ_JADYWZ010000009.1, on the reverse strand, counting down.
TGTATTGCACACATGGGTGCCGATGTCTGACAGCTTTGAGCGAAGTATGGTCAAGTTTGATGATGTTTTGCTGACGATGGCTATGTTTGCACTAGGATTGACGACTCATCTGAGCGCGATTAAGCAAGCTGGCGTTAAGCCGCTTATCTTGGGGGCTATTATGTTTGCTTGGTTAATCATTGGCGGTGGTCTGATTAATATTGGTATTGGCTCTATCTGATAGATTCACTTCTTTAGCGCTACACTAGCTCTAAGCTTTAGTACCCTATTATTCATTACACTCCATAAAAACAAGAATGCCTACAACTATCAAAATAGTATGTAGGCATTTTTGATTCTATATTTTGATGTCAAAGCCATTTGATATTTAACGGCTCCTATCAAATGACAAATGACAGACGAAAAAAAACGAACCCGAAGGTTCGCTTTTCTACATCTATTCATCTATCTGTCTATAAAGACAAATTAGATAGCAACGATGTTATGTGCTTGTGGGCCTTTTTGACCTTGAGTTACAGTGAACTCAACTTCTTGGCCTTCAGCTAAAGTTTTGAAGCCTGAACCAGTGATTTCGCTGTAATGAGCAAAAACGTCTGCGCCAGTTTCTGGAGCGATAAAACCAAAGCCTTTAGCTTCGTTGAACCACTTAACTGTACCTTTTTGAGTATCTGACATATTGATAATCCTACTTTTTAATTTATTAATGGCCTAGTGACCGGTAACGCTTGCAAATAGCTACTGAACGATAAATATTAAAACGAAGGATTATAACTAATACTACGAGGTAATGATTTGGTGCAGAACTGCTCTTAAGCTTGGGCGTATTATAAGCAGAATATCTGCATATCGCAAGTCTTATCTGACATTTCGTGTAACTAAAGACGATTTTTCACTGTTTTTGACCCCAATTGCACTGTTTTTTAGGCATTGGGTAATCGGAACAAATACACCGCTACCCCACTACACACCGCAGCTACCACCCATGCCATCCACATCATATCAGCAGGCAAACGATAAAATAACATCGTTGTCGATATTGTCATCATTATTGTTGCCAAACACTTAGCATAGAAAGGTACGGCGTGATTATTTTCCCAATCACGAACAAACTTACCAAAATATTTGTGATTAATCAGCCAAAAGTGAAAGCGCCGCGAGCTACGCGCCCAGCAGCCTGCTGCCAATAATATAAAAGGCGCGGTCGGCATGACAGGCAACAATGCCCCAATAATCCCCAACACAAAAAATATCCAACCAAGCGTTAGAAACGTCCAGCGCACTGTTGGACTCTTGGATTGGTTGGTCTTTGGACGGTGATAAAACGTTTTTTTTGATTGAGTCATAGAAGTCATGTTATTAGACAGTAAGGCGATAAAGGCAAGCAGCTACTGCTCTTTTATAAAATAGCTACCTATATAGGTCATTAAGCATGCAATATCACCGACAGCGATACAAGACTATTTTTGCGAGGTTTTTGCTATAGATAAGTAGGTTTGGTTATTGGTGGGTAAATAAACAGCCAAACCTATCTCTTACGTTACCTTTATGGATACCTATCTAGGTATTTATCGATTTGTTATTAGTTACCGCCAATCACTATCCCAAGCTGCTTGGCTTCTTTTAGCCAGCTTGGAAACTCTTCTAGCATGTTTTCATACAAGGCTTCTTCGCTGATATCATCCAAGTCATCTAATTCAAAAAAGTCGCAATTATCAATCACGCGCCCTTCCATATCGTCTAGTTTTTTTAGGATGCCATAACCACGACCACCCAAGCCCACAAACTGCCAAAATATCGGCAGTTTCGCCGCTTCCGTCATGACTCTCGTGATACCGCGATTGTCATTCACCCCGCCATCACTGATAAATAGCACGTATACAGGCACGTCCAGTCCGTCTTTTTGATAAAACTCCGTCACCGCTTTCATGACCTCTGCTTCATTGTTAATGCGCGGGCCAAGTGCCCATTTGCGCCAGCCGCCATGAGCATTGTCAATGAAACCGTCATAGTTGCTCAGCCCAATCTCACCCAAATACTGCGGATCTCGGGCAAACGCCCAGCAGTCTAGTGCTTGGTCGTCATCGAAGCTCACTGCCAATGGCAATATGCGATTGACCACTTCTTGCACGCGGCCTTTTTTGTACTGTCTATTCATTGAGCCTGAGGCATCTAGCACCAACGCCACTTTTGCGGTTAATTGCTGCAATTGGCGTTTCTCAAGCGATATCGTGGCTTTTTTGGCCAGATTGACGAGCTTTGGGGCTTTATCTAGCATGACCTTTTCTAGCGATGGTTTTGCTTGAACTGGTGCTGCGGTTGCCTCGGCTGCTTGCGAGCTTCCCTCTTCTACATCACCACCGAAATGCTGCACGATGGCGGCAAGCCCACCATTAAAGCCTTGCGCGACGTTAGATACTCGCCACACGCCACTTTTACGATACAGCTGCATGAGCATACTGGCTTGCTGCTGGGCAAAGTCTGCTGCTTGATATTCTGCCTGTGCTTTTTGCGACTGCTGCCAAATGCCAATCTCTAACGATTGAATTTGATTCAGCGGCGCGTCGGCTGATAACACAAAAAACAAGCTGTCTATATTCGCATCCAGTTTGGATAAGTTGACCTCAAACTCGGCTTGGATGCCTTTATTTGCCGTTGGCTGCAACTCGTAATGGGTGAGCTTGATTTGTCCGCATGGAGAAGTCGGCTGATTATAAAACACCATGTAATCATCATTGATCAGTTTGCCCGCTGCGTCTAAGGCAAAGCAACTGATGTCCATCTCTATCGGGCTTTGCCGAGTGAATTTAAGCGTGATGGGTGCGGTGTCGTCAATAGCAAGGTTGCCCAAAGGCGATCGTTGTCCAACGGTGAGATGGTTCATGGTGTTCCTTACGTTAGCTTGTTATTTCTTTAGAGATAATAGACTAATTACTGACATTAAAAAACCGCCATAGTTTTTGCTGTGACAGTTTTTATTCAAGGGAAACGTCTTCCTAAGACCTCTCGACTGTTCCTGTTGGCAACATAGTTATTAACCAATAGAACTAATAATATGAGCAATATTGATATTACAAGCGATAGCATGACAAATATTAAGCTTTGAAGATTTGGGTTAGAATTTAATGGTAATTCCATATATACCCAACTTGGCTCAACGAGTCTATTGGATAAAGAAAAAGAAGCTATCAAGCCGAAAGTAATAGCAATTAGCCTGTTTGAGAAATTATTGTTAGAACTATATATACGACCTAATTCATCTAACCTGATATCAAGTCTTTGATTTATTCGATCAGCCAAATCTGGTACTTCATACTCTTCTAATGAAGATTCAACAAACTCTCGAATTTCACCATACTTTGGAGCATCTTTTATAGAAGTTTTGAAATCCAGTATTTCATTTCTTAGCCTATTAATAGCTTTTAAGTCTTTTGAACTGTCCACTTTCTGGAGCAACATTCTATTTATTATATATCCATATTCTAAGAACTCATGTATTGCTTGCTGTCCATAAATCAAACTACCATTATTCGTATCATTCCATTCGTCTTGTGAATCAACGCCCTTTTTTGACCAAATACACAGCGAAAACCCCTTACTCAATAGGATTGAGTAGTCATCTAAATACCTATAATCTTTCGAGAGATACTGCTTAGGATTAGAATCCTCATACGCAATGCTTCTAACTAGAATAGAGCCTAAACTATTTCCAAAAACATTAATATTCTCTTTAGCTGACATCCTCTGTCCATCAAAACGAGTAATAAAAGTATAAGGCCTACCAGTCCAAAAATTACCATTTTCAATAAGTTTTTTCTGTCCAAATAACAAATACTTTAATCCTGTTCTAGGATTACTTGCTACATACCCAATTGTAGAGAACATAGTTTGAGCTATCGAACTTAAAGTATCGTAACTATTATTCGAATGTGTTAATTCAGCTAAATCAAAAGTAAAGTCGCCACTTTCTACATTTTTCTTATTAGCTTGAATAGCTTCATTATGTACCTTACTTGCTTTGATCATCTTCAATCTTTGATAGAACTTAGCCTTAAATGAAAAATCGTTATAAGCCTTAGCACTTAAATTAACTATGGCAGAATTTATTTCAACAGACTCAAATTCAATTAGGCCAAGATTTAAATATAAACTAATGAAATCCGAATAGTGAATTTTTTTCTGAGGCGATATTGCCCTAAACTCAACAATAATAACTCCATTTTCATGTAACTTTATCGTTAAGTATAAATCGTAATTGATTTTATCAACTCTTGAAAATACTCGAACCAAACCTACTGAGATTCTTATATAGTCGGTCAAAAAGCTATCTTCAAAAACTATATGTTCATTCATTCTAAACTGTATCGATTGATGCCAAGACTCTTTAGCGTAACTACTAAGCTTACCTAAATTATTCTCAGAGTCCTTTCCAATCAAACTTACTTCTACTCGGTTAGGATCGCCGCCAAGAACTGTTATTCCGGATATTATTTCGCCATCCGACTTAAACCAAGTCATGCCATTTTTATGCAAAACACAAGGTGCAAAATCATTATCAACTAACGATATAGCAAGCTCTTCAAGATTTAGATTTTTCACATCTAAAAAACTCGTATACGTGTGGAAAATATTCCATTCATCGAGAGTTAGGTTATCTTCACTCCCTTTAAATAACTTCATACCCAATGATTTAATAAAGTCTGTATTCATAAATGTCTTATACTTTTCATATATTTACACTATAACGGTTAATTTATATCAACAAATATTTCGAAGCCAACTAATGCAATACAGATCATAACCGTTAATTAGTCTAAACCAAATAAATTATTTTGTGCTGGTATAACTTCATTCTTCAGAAATAATGCTTTAATGTGCAGTATAATAGATATTAATACACAAATATTCAGTTATTTATCAGAACTAAGAGTTGGTTAGAGAACTAACCAGTAGGCAATAAAAAACACCATCACAATTGTGACAGCGTTCTTTATTACTATAGATATTTACGCTTTATTTACAACGCTTTTAACTGCTCCATCTGCGCCGTCAACTGCCCTTCACCCTCAGTCAGTTTAGCCCAACAACCATACCACAGCGACCAAAGTAAATAACAGCATACCAATATTGGCATGGAAGAAAGTCGGTATCACACTGTCTTTAATATGGTCATGCTGTCCATCAGCATTCAAACCAGCAGTCGCACCAAGCGTGAGTGTAGACGCAGGCGAACCCGCATCACCCAATGCCGCAGACGCACCAAGCATAGCCAGTGTCGCTAATGGAGAAAAACCAAGCGCTACGCATAATGGAATATAAATCGGTGCCAGAATCGGTACAGAGGCAAATGAATCACCAAAACCAATAGTGATAAACAAGCCCACGATCAGCATCATCCCAGCACCGAACAGCTTATTATCACCTAAAATCTGAGTCGCAGAAGCCACTAATGGATCGATGTCACCTGTGGCCGTTAATACCGCACCGAAACTGGAAGCAACAGTAATAATCACGGCGATTTCAGCCATTAATCGAACGCCTTGAGTAAAGACATCGTCCTGAGCCCGCCAGCGATAAATACCAGAGAAGCCAAGAATCATAAACCCTATCATTGCGCCGATAAACAAAGAATCAAAATACATTTGGAACAGCAATACCACTATCACGGCCAATGCAGTAAATAGTAAAGGCTGTAACCCTATTTCTATATTTTCTTGATCGGTAGATGCTGACATTTCTTGTTTTTGTGATTCGATATAAGCGCGTGGCTTACGATACGTGATAAAGACAGCAACCAGCATGCCAGCCAAAATACCCATCACTGGAAAAAACATCGCTTTAGGCGCCATACTCGCTGTGGCAACAAACCCAGATGCCGCACCCACCGTATTAAAATTTTCTAATAAAATTTCATTGAGATAAATCGCACCAAAGCCAAACGGCAACAACAGATAAGACGCACTGATGCCACAAGCCAGAATACAAGCGATGGCACGACGGTCAATTTGTAGACGATTCATCAATCCAAGTAATGGCGGGATAAGTACTGGAATAAAAGCAATATGTACTGGAATCAAGTTTTGTGAGAGTAATGAGGCGACAATGAACAGTATAAACAGCATCCATTTGACCTGTTTGCGTACATGAGCACCTTCACGATTTAGGCTACGAGCCATTTTTTGCGCCACCCAATCAAGCACACCACTCCTCGACAGTGCAACGGCAAATGCACCGACCATGATATAGGTCATACCTACCTGCGCACCACTGAGCAAGTTGTCATTCAATACTTGCAAGATATCTGGAAACGCCATTTGTGCATGCAGACCACCTAGCAAAGCCGCTGATACCAAGGATACCGCAACAGGAATCTTGATAAGACAAAATACAACCATGAGTACAATGGCCAACACCACAGCATTGATCGGAATAGACAGCAGCGACAACAGCCCATAAATAGCCGCTAAAGCAACCAGTACAGGTAACGCTCGATTAAGAAAAAACGTATCATCTCGATAAGCAGCTAACATAATATCCCTCAAAATAATGTTTCAAATAAATCAAATGGGTAAAGTGAACTAAAAAATAAAAAAAACAGCATGCAATATACACCCCTTAACGCTGAGGAGTCATTCCTATTTGGCTACTAAGGTATTACTACTCTTTAACAGTGTACGTTTGGACGACGCTATCGTCAGCGAACTACTAACCGCTACGGTGTTACCCTCCCTAGAGGTACTATATATACAATCTGCGGTCGGCTGCCTTGTAGCTATTTTAGATTTCTTTGACTATATCTTACGTACATCAGGTAGCCATCTTACTGAACGTCATCCTGACAATAAAAAACGCCATCACAGTTGTGATGGCGTTTTTTATTCATACAGCTATTGTCATAGCAATTACAGGTTCTTTAACTCTTCCATCTGTGCTGTCATCGCGGTCAACTGCCCTTTCATCGGTACGAGTACACGTATCTTTGTAGGGTGCGTTCCATGCACCGATAATAGCACTATCACCAACCATTGGTGCATGGAACGCACCCTACTCTAAATTATCAAGATCTTTATATAATTTTTCATAAGCGAAAGTAATAACAATGGTCATAATAATAGCAACAGCAATAGTTCCTATCGCTGCTACCATACCTGCAAATTTCCATATGATTAAGAATAGTAAGCAAAAAACCAGTATAACTTTGGAGCCATGCCATATATTGGCAAAAATGCTACCTCTATTGACAAATTCACCCCACATTATCTAGACCTTTATACTGGTTATAGTCAGTTTTATTACAACGCTTTCAACTGCTCCATCTGCGCCGTCATCGCGGTCAACTGACCTTCTAGCTCGGCCAGTTTCGCCTTCTCAGCATCGACCACTTCCGCAGGTGCTTTACTGACAAAGCCTTCATTACCTAGCTTACGAGCGATGCCTTCGGCTTGACCTTTCAACTTATCATATGACTTACCCAAGCGTGCCAGCTCAGCCGTTGGATCGATTAGCCCTTTCATCGGTACGAGTACCCGTAGCTGACCGACCATACTTGATGATGACAATGGTACTTCATCACCTTCTTTTAGGATGGTTAAGCTATCGACTTTGGCAAGCGCTTTGAACTGGTTTTTGATACGTGACAGACGCGCATCTTCATCAGCAGAGATATTTTGTAGTAGCACTGGCAGACGTACCGCATTACCCAGTTTCATCTCACCACGGATGTTACGGACGCTAGCGATTAGCTCTTGTAGCCACGCCATATCCGCCTCAACCTGCTCACTGATTTGTGCCTCATCCGTTTTTGGATAGTCAGCGACCACGATGCTATCGGTGTTTTTGCGACCCAGTAGCGGTGCGACCGTCTGCCAGATTTGCTCGGTCAGATACGGCATGATTGGATGGCTAAAGCGTAGCGCCGTCTCTAGCACGTGCAGTAGCACATAGCGGATTTGCGCTTTACGCTCGTCAGACACCGAGTCATCATTCAGACTGGCTTTGGCAAGCTCAACATACCAATCACAGTACTCATTCCAGATGAACTCATAGATATCTTGGCTGACCATATCGAGACGATACTGAGCGAAATGCTGATGGATATCGGCAATGGTAGAGTTCAGACGACTCATGATCCATTTTTCTGGTAATTCCCACACGTCAGGGTTGGCCGCTTGATCGATAGGCTTGGCAGCACCTTCGCTATCGACACAGTTCATGAGTACAAAACGGCTGGCGTTCCAGATTTTATTACAGAAGTTACGATAGCCCTCGACACGCTTTAGATCAAAGTTGATATCGCGACCGGTACTAGCAAGGGAGGTAAAGGTAAAGCGCAGTGCATCCGTACCAAAGGCTGGGATGCCTTCTGGGAACTCTTTACGCGTTTGCTTTTCGATTTTGGCCGCGTCTTTTGGATTCATCATGTTGCTGGTGCGTTTTTCTACCAGCGCTTCCAGATCAATACCGTCGATTAGGTCAATCGGATCTAAGACGTTACCTTTCGATTTTGACATTTTTTGACCATTGCCATCACGTACCAGACCATGCACATAGACGGTCTTAAACGGTACTTGCGGCGTGCCGTCTTCGTTTTTCACGAAGTGCATGGTCATCATGATCATGCGAGCAACCCAAAAGAAGATAATGTCAAAACCTGTCACGAGCACGCTGGTTGGGTGAAAGGTATCCATCACGCGTGGATCGGCGTTGACGTCTGCCCAGTCAAGCGTACTGAACGTCCATAGACCAGAGCTGAACCACGTATCGAGCACGTCATTATCTTGGCGTAACACGACATCATCGCTGAGACTGTACTTGCTACGTACTTCGGCTTCGTCACGGGCCACATAGATTTCACCCGTCGCATCGTCATACCATGCAGGGATACGATGTCCCCACCACAACTGACGGCTGATGCACCAATCTTGCAAATCGGTCATCCACGACATATACATGTTTTTGTACTGCGCAGGGACGAACTCGATGCTACCGTCTTCTACCGCGTCAATCGCAGGCTTGGCAAGCTCTTTAACAGCGACATACCATTGATCGGTCAACCACGGCTCAACGATCGTACCGCCACGCTCAGCACGTGGGGCTTTTAGCGCATAGTCTTCGATGTCTTCTAGCCAGCCCTGCTCGCCTGCTTGCTCCACAAGGAACTTACGAGCGGCAAAACGCTCAAGTCCTGCATACTCGCTTGGAGTGGTTTCCAACTCTGGCTCACGCGTTTGCAGATCAGGATAAACTTCCATCGCTGCTAAGATATTAGCGCGCTCATCAAGGATGTTAATCAATGGCAAGCTATGACGACGACCCAACTCATAATCGTTAAAATCATGCGCTGGGGTGATTTTGACACAGCCCGTACCGAAGTCTTTTTCGACATAATCATCAGCGACGATAGGCACGACACGACCCGTAATTGGCAAGGTAATGGTTTTGCCGACTAAATGCGCATAACGCTCATCGCTAGGATTAACTGCGACAGCCGTATCACCGAGTAATGTTTCAGGACGTGTGGTTGCGACGACCAGATAGTTTTTGCCATCTTGAGTGGTTAGCTCTGTATCTGTGAAATGATAGCGGAAATGCCACAAGCTGCCTTTTTCGTCGTGGTTTTCTACTTCTAAATCAGATAATGCGGTTTGGAACTTAGGATCCCAGTTGACCAAACGCTTACCACGATAAATCAAACCATCGTCGAACAGGCGTACGAACACTTCTTTTACCGCGTTAGACAGACCATCATCCATGGTAAAGCGCTCACGCGACCAATCAACCGAGCTGCCCAAACGGCGAATTTGGCTGGTGATATTGCCGCCCGACTCTTCTTTCCATTCCCATACTTTATCGATGAAGTCTTCACGCGTCATATCACGGCGCTTGATACCTTGCGCCTCCAAACGACGCTCAACGACCATTTGAGTCGCGATACCCGCATGATCCGTACCTGGCTGCCACAGCGTATTGTCACCATCCATGCGGTGATAACGGGTGAGCGCATCCATGATCGCGTTGTTAAAACCATGACCCATGTGTAGTGAGCCAGTGACGTTCGGCGGTGGTAGCGCGATAGAAAATGACTCGTCTTTGTCAAAAGTCGGCTGAAAATAGCCGCTTTCTTCCCAGCCCTGATACATGCCTGCTTCGACTTCCGCAGGATTATAGGCGTTTTCAAGTTGGCTTAAGGCCGCTTGGATAGAGGCGGTTAGGTTGTGGTTACTCATAATGGCATTATCTTTTATTGATTGAATGTGATCAAAGTTAATTGAATTAAAGCGAATATAAAAATTAGAAAAATAATGAATAGAGTGATTTTAACGCAGATAGGCAGATTTTGTTAGATGGTAAGGCAATTTATAAAGCCTGAAGGCAGTTTTTGAGCAAATTATTAAACAATTAACAACACCAATCGGCTCAATGCTAAACATAATCAGCGATTGTCGTACGATAGAATATAGCTTCTGTCTCAATATAGCTTCTGTCTCTACGTTCGATACTTCTTATATAGCAAAACTATTATCTCTTAACCAGTGAGTTTACCGTGCCCCAAGATATTGATAGTCATACTGAACATCAGAAAGACTTGCAGACCTCATCTACAGATTATGAGCACTTGGCTGATGACAGTCATAAAGAAGGATTTCAAAGAAGCCAGAAAGAAGACCATCAAGAAAACAGTCAAAAAGAATCTCAAGAAAGCAGTCCTAAGGATTACGCTACTGACAATAATAATGAGAACGCCAATGAGACGAAAGTCACTGAAGACCTCAAAGATAATGATCTGCCAGAAGAAATCAGTGACGAAGACAAAGAAACCATCAAAAAAGTCGCCAATGATGACAATTTGAGTCATGCAAAAAGCTATGCCAGTATCTTAGTCGAGCAGGTCATGGACGCCAAAGAAACCTTTGAGCGCTCGCTTGGCTCGCTATTCACCAGTGCTTTTACCGCTGGGCTTGAGATTGGTATTAGCTTCTTTATGATTTTATCGGCTTTTGCGCTCCTCAGCAGAGTACTACCCAGTGAATACGCTCTTGTACTCGCCTCGTTACTTTACCCCATCGGCTTTATTATCGTTGTCATTGGTCAGTCGCTATTGTTTACCGAACAAACCTCCCTCTTAAGTCTACCAGTACTCAACGGCATTGAACCGTTAACTAAGTTGCTACGTCTATGGGGCATCGTGATCGCTGGTAACGTGGTGGGTGGGTGTTTATTTGCTGCGTTAATGATTGGCCTCGGTTTGAACATGCAGTTGTTCAGCGTCAGCGACATTGACGCGTATGCCGAGCATGTCTTAGGATTTGAGTGGTGGGTGATATTTGGTAGCGCAGTATTGGCAGGTTGGATGATGGGCGTGACGGCATGGCTGGTGACCTCGGCACGCGATACCCTGAGCCGCATTGTCTTAGTTACCATCATTACGGGCAGTATCGGATTTTTGGGTTTACATCACAGTATCGTAGGTAATATCGAAGTATTTTCTGCCTTACTGTACGGCAATACCGTCAGCCTATGGCGCTATTTAGTCTTCTTGGCAGTGGTACTGGTGGGCAATACGGTCGGTGGCGTGGTGTTTGTCGCAGTACTGAAAAACCGCACGTTCTTGTTTGAAATTGAGAAAGTAAAAGAGCAGACAGCCAATGCTAAAGAAAGAGTAGATATACGTCATCGTTAAGCTCTGTTATTAACCCTGTCTTGCGCTATGTTCTATAGATTGTATGTAATGAAATATAGTCGCCATAAATGCAAAAACCCCATAACAAGCGTTGAAACATCAAGCCAGTTATGGGGTTCAGTCAATTAAAAGACGATTGAGTGATTTATAGTCTTAAGTTTAAAGTCTGCGTGCTGCCATCACACTACTGTCTATTTCAGTTTGCTTCGCCTTATTGTGTTGCGCACTGAATACTCTCACCATAATACCTGCGGTTAAGAACATGATTAGCGTATAAATAGCTGGCGTCAGCGACATTTTGTAATTGGCCAATAGTGTCAATGCCATAAACATCGAAAGCGTACTGTTCTGCAGACCGACTTCCATGGTAATCGATCTTCTTTGTGCTGGATTCAGACCAAACCATTTACTGGTGTAATAACCAAGCGCCATCGTTGACACGTTCAATATCAATGATACAGGGCCAGTGGCTATCAAGGCTTCTACGATGATGTCTTTTTGCACATAGCTTAAGAATAGAACCAAGAAGCTCAGGAATATCACGCCAAAACGAGAAACCATGACCTGTGTTTTATCTGCAACCGTAGGCGCATAGCGTTTGATCAGCATACCAACGCTCACAGGTAAGATAGTTAGAGCAATCAAGCTGACCATGGTTTTAACCACTGGCAACTGAAACTCACTACCCGCGCCCATGAAGTACACGAGCGAAAAACTGAGGACGATAGGAATGGTAAACACGGTAATGACGCTTGCAATGGCGGTCATGGTGACCGAAAGTGCAACGTCACCTTTGGCCAGATAAGTGAATAGGTTGGAGGTGGTGCCGCCAGGACAAAGCACCAGTAACATAACCCCAACGGCATATTCAGGTTCTAGGGACATCGAGGTTGCCAAAGCAAAACCAACCAATGGTAAGAAGATCAGCTGATTGGTTAGGCCTATTGCGACTGCTTTGGGGTATTTGACGACTCTTTTAAAGTCATTGGTAACTAAGGACAGACCCATCCCCATCATGATCAAAAAGATACCAATGGGAATGACTTTTGAATTTACAAACGTGACTAACTCCACACCTTCCATAACTACATCCTTGTAGATAGAGCCCTTACATAGGCAGTTTTATGACAACTTTGTGATGCTTAATCAGCCAATCCTGCTGAGATTTTGGGTAAAAGCCATCGACGTCATCAACGTTTTGTATGACAACATTACTTGACAGCATTCCATGCCATCTTTCACATATATTCAGTAATCGTAATAGAGCGGTAACATAAAGTATATCGTTGTAAAGGCAGTTTTATCTATTTTATTCAACTACTCACCAGTCAGTATTCAAACGTAGGATATTCGCCATATAAAAGTACAGAAAATTTTAGGGTATCCCATTATTTATATTGTTAGGCTTAACACGAGCAGGTTTGCCGCTAAGAAAGTAATCAATCACACCCGCCGCCATCTCCACCACTGTCACCACAAGAATCATTGCTGCTATATCCGCTATGATTACTGTTACTGTTGTTGATGTCATCTTCAGAAGATGAGCTTGAAGTACGCTTTGAAAGCTTTGTACGACTAGACCAGAGCATCACTTTAAACACACCATAAAACATCAATAGCCCAAAAACAATCTGTAAAAGTAGCAGGAAGCCCCAGAAGAAAAGTTCAAGCATAATATAGTCGACCCTCTATAATTTCTTGTTAGACATTGATAGCAACGCAAGGATAACTAGGGCGTGTCCTCAATTCAAACGAGTGCCCTCTAAATGGGCTAAAAATAGCTAAATTTTGCCAAACATCGTCAAATATCTGGTTAATATCCCGATATTATCTGCGCTATTCTCCTCGTTTGACTGCAATTTATCTTATTTTGATCATCATTTTTAAAATGAGGACACACCCTAAGACAAGTGATTATTTTGGGGATAAAAAGGAAGATAAGATTAAGGATATACCTTAGATTGGCAGGACTTTAGTGACGGTCAGTACTGATGACTGCCGTACCATAGGCGATAGCTTCTACCATACTGCCTAGTTGATTGACGTTAGTCACCTCAAGGCGCAGACCATAAATATGATTACAACCTTTGGCATTGGCCTCAGTACGCATCCGTACGATGGCCTCACGGCGGGCGCGATCTAATAACGTCTCGTAGGTGGTGAGGTTTTTACCAAAGATACTTAAGACACGGGCGATAATCATTTTGAAATAATCTTGACCAATCACCACACTACCCAGTACTAGCTCACCTTGACTATTAGCCGCAATATTGGGACGATAAAAGCGCTCACTTGACACAATGATATGACTGAGTGCTTGCTCGTCGATGCTCAACTGTGCCAAATGCTGACGCTCGTGACGCGTGCCAAAAAACCAACCAGCCGCAAATAATAAAACAAACGGTGCATAGTTGATGAGGAATTGGGTAAGGGAGTTGTTCATGGCACGTCTCTTATCATACAAAAGCATCAATGCTTTAAGATTCGGTTATTTAACCAAAAGGATTGAAACGTGGCAACTCATCAGTAGGTTCTGATGATGGGGTTTGCGTGCTTGGGTGTTGACCTGAGTGATGCGATTGACCCGTTTGATAATGAGAATCGCTTGGCGGGTTTTGAGGTGATTGCTGCGGTATCGGTATTGCTTTGACAGCAGTACCATAAACAAATAGCTCAGAGGCTCCCTGTGCGATACTAGAGGTCGAAAAACGCAAACCAACGACTGCATCAGCACCCAAAGACTCTGCCTTGACAATCATGCGGTCTATCGCTTCTTGGCGCGACTCTTCTAACAGCTCGGTATAAGCGGTCAGCTCACCACCGACGATGTTTTTTAGTCCAGCAAACAAGTCTTTACCGACGTGCTTTGAGCGTACCGTACTGCCGTACACCACATCTAAACGCTCGGTGATTTGATAGTTAGGCAAGTGCTCAAGATTGGAAAGCTGTACAGTCATGTTACGACCTTATCGGTGAGTTAAAGAGGTGTAAAACTGCATGAAATATAATAAGCAGCGCTATTGATAGTACTGCTTATTAAATACAAAAATATTAATCGTTGGTATGAAACAACAAAAACAGCTCAGTCAAATTGCCTTCAATGCTATTGGCCATTTGCACCAGCTTATCTTCATCTTTACGCATCTCAGCAAGCTCTGGATCTTCGTCATCAATACCGCTCAATACGATCATTGGTAAGGTCAACACTGCTACGTCTTCTGCGGTTTCTTCATCTTCAAACCAATCACTGGCTTCATCACCATACATCGCATCGACAAAGCCGATTGACCAAGCAACGATGTCTGAATCATCTGAAAAGTCGACGGCTACTTCTTCGTCACCAGCGTCTTCACCAAACGGTAGCTCGATAGGCGTCTCGTTTTTTAGCTCAGCGATGATCGAATCACGCCAGCGTGTGATGCCATCGATCACGTTTTCTGGAATCTCACTAGTGTGGCCTTCAAACAATGCATCCATCCAGTTAGGCAATGGACGACCGATGACTGTCGCCGTCAAAAAACCATGCGCAGCGACACTGTCGAGCACAAACTGGCTCTCTTGATTGTCCATATAGTCTAGTAATTCGTCAAAACTTAATTGGTTACTCATGGTGTAATTGTCCTTGAAAGGTGGATTGCGACAGTCTTAATAAGTGCGCAATAAACGTTCAGTTACGTGCAAAATCAGTGATAATTTGAGGGTAAAGGTCATTCGAATAAACATTCAAACAACCATTATAAAGTCAGAATTACTGCATAGAATGGGCTGCTGGCAACCATAGAAAAGTGATAAATAAGATATCATCAACCTAATACCATTAGATAATAAGCCATTATTACGTGGCTTTAGTCGGCTTAAACGACTGAATTTTCTTATATTGTGTGAGACCTTTATTCTAAAATTTAAAAGTCGTCATCGTCCCAGTCATCGCCATCTTCATCGAAGTTATCGATGTCATCTAAATCGTCTTTTAGCTCTTTAGCTAACCGTTTTTCTTCTAACAAATTATCGATTAGACGACGTTTTTCAAGACTGCTTAAGCGCGTACGTACACTCGTCTCAGCCTCTTCCACCATCTTTGCATCATCATCATCGATGAAATCATCATCAAAATCGTTGTCAATATCAGCGTCACTCATGACAAACTCCTATCATTTTTGGCAAAGGTATTAAGAATACATTAATATATATATGCCTTATAAAGTCTCTACTGAACGTTGTCAATGCTTTTTATCACTATGGCCTATTTCGCCTATAATACCAAGGTAATGATGCAGGCAATATAACAGACAATTGTGTACATAAAAACAAAAACAATTGTAGTTAATGAAACATCATTACACAGATACTATTAAATATGTGATTCATCTTCATTTTCAATCATCAGTACCGAATTTCGGACATCAGCCAAGCGTTGAATCATTGAATCATTCCCACCATCGAATACCGCACATTCACGCTCATAAACGGTGGTTGGGCGCATGATACTCTGTACTTGTACATGATGGCTGATTTGCTTGAGTCCAGCATTCGGTAGCAAGATCAGCATCTGCTCTTTTTTGCCAACGCTGTGCAGTAATTGCGTCATCGCATCACTTTGTGCATCATCACTGACACCCGCTTTGGCAGGTAATGCAAAGCGCGACAGCTCGATATGCTTGTCATGGATAATCTTATTAAGCATTAAATATAACTTACCAAGCATCACGCCTGCTAACGCCACTTTGGCATGGCTGTTATCAGCTTTTAATAGCACACTCGCACCGCTGTCATCGAACTTAGTCTCATTTATCATGCTGACACCTAGCAACAATGGCTGCTTGAGTAGCTCGGTCGCTGCTTGGTTTAATAGCTGAGTGCATAATGCCAAATAAGGCAAACGCTGGGCAGGTGCAAGACGCTCAAGCATATTGAACTCGTCATGGAATACAATCTGTACTCTTACGCTGTCAAATGCTCGTGTGGCAGACAATCGCGAGGCGCTGCTAGATCTCTGAGTACTACTGCCGCTCATTTCATCTTGCGTGCTTTCCGCTGCTAGATTTCCTACTTGGTCATCTGCCGCACCATCAATAGTCGTACTAGAATGAGCGGTATCGCTCCCCGAACTTTGATTCTGTTGTGTTCTTAAATACTGGTTTACTTCGCTGTTTACATCAAACTTACGAAGGTCAGCTGGTTTATGCTCTGCACCGCCTTCATCCAAGCTGCCCATTGTTTGAGAGTCATTGGCTTGGAGATCGTCTGTTTGACGGTCAGCTGTGCGGCGCTCGTGGTTACGGCTGCGCTGATCAATTTGCATATATTGCTCACGGTGCAAATCTTGGATATCACGACTGAGGGCATTGATTTGCTCTTTGGTAGGACGGGCAAGATAGCCGTAAATTAACCAAAGCAATAAGTGCAGTAGCATAGTACCGATGACAAATGGCCATTGCATGGCGATAATTTCACCTTTGCTAATGTCCTTTAATGTCAGTGCCACACTACCAATCACAGCATCGCCGTTGGTAGCAATTTGACGAATCGTATCACCTTGCTGCATAGGCGCATTGCCGACTGGCACCAAGATATCGTCGTTATTGTCTGTGATCAATATCTTCGTCACGTCTTGCTCGCTGGTATAGCGATTGGCAATCACGCTTAGACTGACACGGTCTTTATTCTCTAAAGACAACCTTGCCTCATCAATCAGCTGAGCAACCATCTGCTCGCCTTTTAACGCACGACTGTTGCTCAACTGTTGATCGGTGCTGATAACCAACAATAGAGTCTGCAAACAAAAACTAACCAGAAGAATAATGGCAAACAACCCTTGCCGCGGCGCTAAATACGTCATGATATGTTAAACTTTTTTGGATAAAAGAAATTAAAAAACAAGACTATTGCTCATTTTTTGGCTATTTTAAAAAACGGTAACGCAGGCATCTTTTTGTAACGCGTGTCTTTATAACGTATATCTGGGTAAACCATCACTTATAGTCGATTCAATTCAAAAGTAGTACAAGGCAACCGAGTGTAGATGTATATGCGATACTTCAAGCGAGGTTAACGCTGTCATACTTTTATAGTGGAATGACTATAGGATAAACGACCGCATAGTAGACTTGTTATGACTGAACACATTATCATAAATGCAACTCGCTTATCCTATCTACTATATCACCATAATAAACCTTATAGCGTTAGCAGCTTTATAAATTTGTCATAATAATAACATTCAATTTCAAACGCTTTTCTGTCTGGTACAGCCCTTTTTAGTTAACCGTGATACTTTGCATGTCATCTATAGGCGCTGCCGAGGAAAGCTGCTATTATTCCCAATCTTATACGAGCATACAAGGGACAATTAAGCCATGCCAAACAATACATCTTATTCGTTACCAAAAGACAGCAAAGCATGGCAACAAGCCGTTGACTCTATTGCCTCGCTCCTACCTGATGGTACTGATCTACAGGATTTTGACGCGCTACAGTCCCTACCTGTTTTTGCGCTAATTGTGGTACTACCGACCAAAGTATCAACCCTTGATATTCATCAATATGTGCAGTCTTGGGTCGATGAGCAGCCGAACTGGCATCTAGTCACTGTCGCTGAAGATACCGATGCAAGTTTTGTGAATATCACTGTCTCTGATACAGAACCAACAGACGGAAATGCACAGCGCCTTCCTTTTACACAGACACAAGTATTCCGCTATCTACTGGTACCAGTCACCGATACGCTCATGCACCCCGCCAAAAAAACCGCTGCCGCTCACATCATTGATGACCAGCTGACCAGACGCTTGCGTCATGATTTGGCTGAAGCGTATAAGAGTACGAGCAGTGCTGATAGTACGGATAACTTGAATGTCGTTGATTGCCATATCTTATCTGTTGGTCATATGCTACGTACCCACAAGCTTGCCTGCTTTGATATGGACTCCACCTTAATCGAGCAGGAAGTCATCGTTGAGCTGGCCAAAACAGCAGGTATCGGTGAAGAAGTTGCCGCCATCACTGAATCGGCGATGCGCGGTGAGATCGATTTTGACGAATCTTTTGCCAAACGTGTGGCACTATTAAAAGACATTCCAATTGACGTACTGGATGATATTTGTAGCCGCTTAACTTTATCAGTAGGCGCACGCACCACGATCAGTGCGCTCAAAGCATTGGGTTATCACACTGTATTGGTATCAGGCGGATTTACCTATTTTGCCCGCTATATCGCAGAGCAGTTGGGCATTGACGAAGTTCATGCCAACTTTTTAGATATTGACGAAGGCATGGTGACAGGTCACGTGCAATTACCTATCGTCAATGGTGCCAAAAAAGCCGCCATCGTCGAACACACGGCAGAGCGCTTAGGCATTGATATGTCACAGGTGGTCTGTATTGGTGACGGTGCTAATGACTTGCCGATGATGGCCATCGCTGATCTAGGGGTTGCCTATCACGCAAAACCTATCGTCCAAGCACGTGCTGATGCCGCGGTAAATGTGACTGGTCTTGAAGGCACGCTTTATGCACTTGGCTATCCAGCGCTTGTCCCTACCAAATAATGTCTAAAAACTAGAAACACTGTAAAAAGCTAGGTTAATGCCTTTGTCATTGATCTAGCTTTTATACTTCTAGCTTCTAGCTTCTATGTTTTATTGATGAAAAAATCTAGCGATGCTGCTACTTTGATAGAACTACTGTTAACATTGCTGCCTGAGCATGATTTCAGTCTAACTAAACTTTAATCTAACCATTACCACTCACTTTCAACGCTCATTTTAAATCAATCAAGGACTGTCCATGACGGCACCCCAATCATCCAAACCAAGCGAGTCGTCAGCACCGCAACCATTAGATGGCAGTGTTACTAATACTGACAACCCAAAACAGCTACTAGGCGTCTATATCAAAGGAATGGCCATGGGTGCAGCCGATATCGTACCTGGCGTCTCTGGCGGTACTATTGCGCTGATTGCTGGTATTTATGAGCGATTGATTAATGCACTTGGCAGTATTGGACCCAAGCTCTGGCAGATATTCCGAAAGGAAGGTGGTATCAAAGGTTTGCTTGCGGTGTGGCGACAGGTCGATGCGACATTTTTATTATTCCTGTTATTAGGTATCGCCACCAGCTTTGCTACTTTGGCGGGCATGATTAAGTACTTGCTAGACAATCAACCACTGCTGATTTGGTCGTTCTTCTTTGGATTGGTTGTTGCAACCATATTTATATTATTAACTGAAATTAAGCGTTGGAACATAGGACGTATTGTCTTATTTGGCATCGGTCTCGTCAGTGCCGTGGTTATCAGTAGTTTGCCATTACTCACCACCACGCCAAGCTTGCCTTATTTGTTTTTTGCAGGGGCAATCGCGATTTGTGCCATGATATTGCCGGGTATATCAGGTTCCTTTATCCTATTATTATTGGGCGCTTATGACACAGTATTAGAAGCCGTGCATACCCTCAACTTTACGGTTATTTTTACGCTTATGGCTGGTATGGTCACTGGACTTTTACTGTTCACCCACGCATTAAAATGGCTATTGGCTCGCTACTATCAAGCAACGTTAGCCTTACTCACCGGCTTTATCGCTGGCTCTTTGATGAAGATATGGCCGTGGAAAGTAGATATCTTGAACACCTTAGATAACGAAGCAATAAACAACGTCATGCCATGGCACTACCCTACTGGTCCTCATTGGCTCAGCACACTGGGGTTGATGTTATTAGGTGCTGTGTTGGTATCGCTTTTATCGTGGTGGGGCAAGCGTAATAACCATCATTAATAACAACGTTTAGTCGCTATTAATTAAAAAACATCTTATTCCTCTCTAAAAATAAGCGCCAATCCTTATGGCGCTTACTCTCCAAATCTGCAATAGAAAATCATCAAAATACGCTAAAAAACCAAACGTCATCGGTTGTCGCAAACTCGCCTGTACCCTCTTTAGCTTTGCCTCGCAAACTTTCATAATGGTCTTATTGGAATTCACCTTATGAATAGCGAGATGAATGATGTTACTAACTATATTTTCTTTTATCGACATAGCGGCATGGAGCAATGCTGCTTTACTTGGTTACGGCTTATTGGCAGTGATAATAGCGGCACTCGCCTTCTCGTCACAGCGCTGGCTGCTATTATATCTATTTGGCGGTATGGCATATTGGCTAGGCGTAGAAGTCATCCACAGCATACTATCAAGTTGGCTGATGCTGTCAGAATTATCAGACTGGCACAGCTATATCATCGCCATGGGTATCAGCTGGCTGCCTCTAGCGGCTTGGGTATTGTATCGAGCGCTTCGTTATGAGGACGTCAGTCAATCGGTTCAGCTACAGCGTGAGTTAGAGGCTGCACGTTATATCGAACATACGCCTGTCTACGATGATGACTACCAACCGCGCTTTCACTAATGTAGTCAATCATGCTGACGTCATCGAATGTTACAAGATACTTAACGCTCTCTACGTAACTCCTAAAGAATAACAACCTATCCATCGTTTATAATGTAGTTATATATTTGTCGCAAAAATTGTTATAAAGTACGCATTATTTTGCGTCTCATTTTTAGGAGTTCGATTATGTTTACTATTCCTGTTCTAGATATTAAGTCTGATCCTTTAGACGTGTTATTGGCTGTGATCGGTTACCGTCTATCTATGCTAGCTGATAGCGACGATGACGCTGTCCAAAAGCTATTCGCTGATCGTAATGTCACGATTGAGCTTGCCAGCACTGAAGCGGATATCGCTCGTTATTTTGTCTTTGATAATGGGAGCTTCAACCAGTATAGTGGTCATGCAAAAGCAGCAGACCTGACTATCAACTTTAAAGACTCTATGACTGGTGTTAAGCTATTGACCAAAGGTAATCTTCCAGCCTTTATGACAGCGGTTCAAGAAGGAAATTTAAGCATCGAGGGCGACTATAGCCTCATGATGTGGTTTAATAAGCTTGCCAAGCATATCGTTCCAGCGGTGCCAGAAGAGTGCAAGCCTTATCTGGACAAAGCCAAGCCTTATGCTTATAAAGCACAAAACTTTGCAAACCATTGGATTGGTGTTGCCAAGCACAAACTGGGCAAATAACCAGATACAAATAATTAGAACGTTAAATAGCAAATTGATTAGCAAATAGTTGCTATTGACCTACTTTATTGTATTCAATATAAATACTATTTAGCAGCACTCTGATTTTCTAAAAAGGTTACGGTATACTATATCGCAGCCTTTTTTATTATTTTAAAAACACAAAAACATTTAGATGTACCCAATACCGTTATAAAAGGATTTATCTCATGGCAGGATTACTTAACATCTCAGAACCCAATGCCGATAGCCACACTGAGACACTCAATCATCAAAACAGTAGCGATGATTTTTTGGCCAGTTTAGCCACCGATGCCAATCAACCGACTCCACATAAGCATAGCCGCGAAGAAATCGCCGCACTGTTTGATTTGCCGTTGATGGATTTGTTGTTACAAGCACAAACGATACATCGGGCGAACTTTACTGCCAATGAAGTACAAATCAGCACCTTGTTATCTATCAAAACAGGTAACTGCCCTGAAGATTGCGGCTACTGCTCACAATCAGGTCATCATCGCGATACAACAAAACTACAAGCAGAAAAACGCATAGAAGTGGACAAAGTCATTGCCGCTGCTAAACGTGCCAAAAACAGTGGCTCGTCACGCTTCTGCATGGGTGCAGCATGGAAACATCCAAGTGCAAAAGACATGCCTTACGTGGTTGAATTAGTTAAAGAAGTAAAAGCGCTAGGGCTTGAGACCTGTATGACGCTTGGTATGTTAGATACCAATCAAGCAACGCAGTTGGCGGATGCCGGATTAGACTACTACAATCATAATCTAGATACCTCACGCAGCTATTATGAACAAGTCGTCAGCACGCGCAGCTATGACGAGCGATTAAATACGATAGACAATGTACGCAACTCAGGCATCAATGTCTGTAGCGGTAATATCGTTGGTATGGGCGAGAGCCGTGATGACCGTATCGATTGGGTACATGAACTGCTAAAAATGCCAAAAGCGCCAGAGTCAATCCCAGTCAACTTGCTCGTGCCTATCGCCGGCACTCCTATCGGCGACAAAGTATTGGCCGAAGGTCAGCTGTCTGTACTTGAGTGGATTCGTACCATTGCCGTGGCGCGTATTTGCTGCCCGACTAGCTATGTGCGTCTATCTGCTGGCCGCGAAAGTCTCTCTGATTCTGAGCAAGCCTTGGCCTTTATGGCGGGTGCCAATTCGTTCTTTTATGGTGATAAACTGCTGACAACTGGGAACGCCAGTCAATCAGGCGATGACAGACTCATGCGTGAGCTTGGCCTAACAAAGCAGTTTGCTGCACCAAGAGCACCTAAAGTATTGCCTGTATTAGACGCTATGAATGGTCATCAAACACAAGTCGTATTGGCTGACTAGTTTGGCGGTGTGCAGCGACTATTTATTAATAATCTGCATTGCACTTGCGTTTGTGCTGTGTCATCAATTAGCCCTTATAGAAAGCGTATGAAAATAAGCCTAGGGTGTGTCCTCATTTCAAATGGCTGATAACAAGAGATTAAGTAATGGCAGATTATTTTAACTGGATTAAAGCGGCACATATTATTTCTATGGTTTGCTGGTTTGCTGCAATTTTCTACTTGCCGCGCCTGTTTGTCTATCATGCGATGAGTGATGACACTATCAGCCAAGAACGCTTTACCATTATGGAGCGTAAGCTGTATCGTGGCATTATGACGCCATCGATGATAGCGACATGGGTCTTTGGCCTATGGATGTTAGGTCTAGGTTGGGACGTGTATAAAACTCAAGGTTGGCTGCACGTTAAGCTCTTGCTAGTGGTATTACTATCCGGCTATCATGGTGCATGCGGCTTGTATCGCAAAAAACTGATTGATAATCCACACTATAAATCCCATAAATTTTGGCGCTGGTTTAATGAAATACCAGTGTTTGCGTTGATATTTATCGTCATCTTAGTTGTGGTAAAACCTTTCTAAAATTAGCGCCAACACTAGCAGAATAATTGATACCCGCAAACCAAAAGCGTCCGCCGCTTTATCAGTGACGGACGCTTTTTTTGACCTATTATCTCTAGTAGCTTGAACAACTCTGAAACCGCTGACCCTATTTCTGAAGTTGGTATCAAACGTTAAATACTAAACACTAGGGCGCATGATTTGATAAACATTACTCAAGTCATAAACACGGTAACGAGCTGGCTCACGGCGGTTTTCTCCCGCATAACTTAATATTAGCGCTTGCTTGGCACGCTCATCGACCCAGCCCACAAACAGTCCACTGTGCTCGACACCATTGTAACCATGATTGATATAATAGAGCCAATCTCCAACCTCAATCTCGCCACTATTGGCATAAGGGCCTTGACCATAAGTGCCTTTGTGAATGGTATCGCGCGTCACTCCTGCCCGTTTGAATACCGCATTCAGATAGTCCCAGCAGCCACCTTGAATGATAGTGCGCTCGTTTAGGGCCATCTTGCGTGCAGTACTGACAACTTCACGTGCGGCCAGACTACTTTGGGTCTCCGCACTACTCAATAGCGGTAAATATTCACTATCGATATTGTCATAATCACCGGATAAAAATGCAGGGAGCACTGTGGGCGCTTGACGAGATACGTCTGGATAACGATAGGAAGTATTGCTCGTTGATTGAGCAGATTTTTGAGCGATCAGTGTGCTCATACTATCTGCATGAGCTGCGCCAACCAAACCAAAGGTCAATAATAAAAGACTGCACGACGCGGTAACCGACGACGATCTAGACATAGGCAAACGCGACATGACTGACTCCTTGTCAATAAAATATAAATGACAGCATAAAAATAGTAGTGGATGAATTTCCAACCCTACTTATAAACTATTTAGAAGTGAGTCTGCAAGCACTATTCATTTTGAATAGATGACAGAAGGTATTAAATTATAGATTGATGGTAGCGTTACAACGCGAATTTAGAAGGGATAAATCAAAATAGCACTAAAAGCTAGGCAGGTAATATATATGCTTTTAGAAAGGTTTGATTTGGACAAGTAGAAAGAGATAGTTTTTAATTATCACTCATCTTAATATTAACATGGCGCTTAGATAATGCTTGGCCTTGTAAAATAGCTTTGGCAGCAGTTGCTTCTTGGATACTTTCAAAACCACTAATATTGTACTTACGTGTGTCACTGCTATCGACAATCTGTAACTGATCGCCAATCAGTGTGATCTTGTCACTATCGATCAAATGGATATGCTCGCGCTTACCTTGATTGTCATGCACCATCTCACCAGCACGTACCCACAGTGTGCCGCTACTGATAGCGCCAACCATGGCTTTTTTATGTCTTTGGCGTTGTCGATTAAAAATAAAACTGCCAATAATTAGCAACGCTAACGCACCGATAGCCAAGCGCTCAGGTAGCACACTCATTGCAAAGGCGACCGCAACTGCCCCGACTAATAAGGCAGAGCCAAACCAAAACATACCGTTATCAGTCGTTTGAGACTGACCTTGTAAGGTGATTTTGGCGCCATCGTCGGTCAGCTTAAGCATGCATCATTACCTGTTGCGAGATATCTAGTTGGCAACAGATAGCGGGCTATTAAAAGCCAACTATCTGTCAGAGCTCGTCGTAGTGTTAAAAAACTAGCACCGTTTATAATAGATCAAAAGCAGACTACCAGCCTAAAGCGGTTTGCTGCATTTTAATCAATTCGGCAATACCTTTTTCGGCAAGAATCAGCATGTCATCAGCTTGAGCGCGAGTGAATGGTTTCTCTTCCGCAGTACCTTGCAGCTCGATAAACTCGCCTTTTTGAGTCATAACGACGTTCAAATCGGTATCGCAGCTAGAGTCTTCTTCATAATTCAAATCTAGATACGCTTCACCATCTTTCATACCGACAGACACAGCAGCAACTAAGCCAATCAATGGATCTGCTTTTAGTTTTTTGGCTTTTTGAACCGTCTCTAATGCGTCAATAAGGGCAATTGCTGCACCAGTTACGCTAGCGGTACGAGTACCACCATCAGCTTGCAGTACGTCACAGTCAAGATAAATGGTATTTTCACCCAACTTGCTCAAGTCAATCATCGCACGTAGGCTACGACCGATTAAACGCTGAATCTCTTGGGTACGACCTGATTGCTTGCCGCGTGCCGCTTCACGTTGATTACGGGTATTGGTCGCACGTGGCAACATACCATATTCAGCGGTAATCCAACCTTTGCCTTTGCCTTTCAACCAGCGCGGTACACCAGACTCGACACTAGCAGTACATAGTACTTTGGTATCGCCAAAGCTCACTAACACTGACCCTTCGGCATGCTTAGTATAATGGCGCTCAAAGCTGATAGAGCGAAGTTGGTCAAGCTCACGATTGTCATTACGCATAAAAATTCCTAGTACAATGTTTGAAAAGCAGGGTGATAAAAATGGTCTTAAAATAAGAGGTTGTCGCTACATGGCAGACCAGTATTTATTATCGTATATTTATTAATCGCATATCAATTCATAAAAACTGACATACAGGAATATAACTCGAATACAAATAGCGACTGCGTGCCTTAGTAGACGCAAATATGGAGATATCCTAACGTGACAGCGGCGCAATAGCAAGATTCACTCACGCTATTACGCCGCTGCTTCAGTAAAGTTTGGTGTTAAATTTATTCTAAACCTTCTATCTTACGCAATTCTTTACGCAGGATTTTGCCCACGTTTGATTTTGGTAATTCATCAACGAACTGAATACTACGCGGACGCTTATAGCCGGTCAGTTGCTTTTTGCCAAAATCGAGTAACTCTTGCTCTGTCACTTCACCTTTTTTGACCACAAATAACTTTGGCTCTTCACCGCGGTTTTCGTTAGGAACACCAATCGCACCGCACTCAACCACTGCTGGATGCTCGCTCATGGCCTCTTCGATCTCATTTGGATAAACATTAAAACCAGAGACTAAGATCATATCTTTTTTGCGATCAACGATTTTAATAAAGCCTTTCTCATCCATGATACCGATATCACCGGTTTTAAGGTAACCATTGGCAGTAAAGGTTTCCTTTGTTTCGTCTGGACGGTTTTGATACCCAATCATCACCTGCGGGCCTTTGACACAGATCTCGCCACGGTCACCTAGAGCGACTTCTTTTTCATCATCGTCAATCAGTATCACGTCTGTACTAGAAGCAGGAATACCAATCTTGCCTGTGAATTCAGCAATGGTCATGGGGTTAAAAGCAACCACTGGCGAGGTTTCAGACAGACCATAACCCTCGACGATAGGCAAACCTGTGATTTTATGCCATTCTTTTGCCACGCTTGGTAGTACCGACATACCGCCGCCGATAGAGGCTTTTAGATTAGAAAAGTCTAAATCCGCAAAGCTGTCTTTGTGTACCAAGCCGTTGAATAACGTATTTACCGCAGGAATAAATGATGGTTTATATTTGCCCATCTCTTTAATCAGACCGTCAAGATCACGTGGATTCGGGATAAGTAAACCCGCATAGCCTTGGTACATACCATACATACCGCAAACCATAAATGAGAATACATGATAGAGCGGTAACGCTGTTAAGATAACCTCATCGGCATCAGCATCATCGTCAAATGCACTGTTCATCAACGCACTAATCTGTAGCATGTTAGCCACTAAATTACCATGCGACAGCATTGCCCCTTTAGCCACACCTGTAGTACCACCTGTATATTGCAGCAATGCCACGTCACCTAAATTCAAATCAGGACGCTTATATTTACTAGCAGAAACAGCATTCAAGGCGTGCTTGAAGCTCACACTCTCTGGCAAGCTATAAGCAGGAATCATTTTTTTGATATGGCGCGCAACGAGGTTGACCACTGCTCCTTTGATCGTGCCTAACATATCGCCAATCTTACAAACGATGACGTGCTCGACCTGACCTTTATCTTCTGCTTCTTGATACGTTTTTGCAAAATTCTCTACGATAAATAAAGCCTTTGTGCCACTATCATGCAGCTGATGCGATAACTCACGGCTCGTGTATAAAGGGTTGACGTTGACCAGCACCATACCTGCGCGGATGATACCCAATGCAACCACTGGATACTGCAGGAGGTTAGGCATCATCACCCCGACTTTGTCACCCTTGACCAATCCTAACGACTGTAAGTAGCTGGCAATTTGACGACTAAACAAATCCAATTGCTTAAAGGTAATCGATGCACCCATACAGATATAAGCAGGCTTTTGGCCATAACGGCTAAAATTACGCTCGAACACCTCCAGTAAAGAAGTACTGTCATCCGGCATATCGATAGTAGCCGCAATACCATAGCGCTCATAAGTACCTAACCATGGACTATCACTCGGTATCATCGGCATAGTAGGAAATGCGCTGTCGTTATTATTAGTCGCAGCATTATTGTTTGTGGTCTTTTTATTGGTACTGTCGGTCATAACTTTTCCTAAATGTTGCCGTTAAAAACGTAGAATAATCTAATGGAAACACCATTATTTTGTGGTTGATCAATGACAGCAAAAACTTGTGAATAAGAAACGATGATAAGGTAATAGCATTCGTTATTCACAAGATTTGTAAATCAAAGCGCAATGTTATATCTATGATAAGTGGTGTAATAACTCAACAAGGATAAATCAACAATCACATCTACCAAGTTGATTTTACAAGAAATATAGAGCGAAAATCATATCGTATTATAGTTAAATATAACTATACGCTGATAAGCACTATAGCAGTTTTGCCAAAAATTCTCTATCTATACTAAAGCCTACCCTCAACTCAATCGATGACTATCTATCCAGTCTAACGATGACTAGGCTAATGGTGGCTAGGTTTCGCCAAACCGTATCGAATAGCTGATGAATATCTCGATATTGTCGGCGTCATTGTTTTATTTTGACTTTAATATCTATTATTTGATTACTGCTTTGCAATGAAGACTCACCCTAGCAACATCTTAAAGACAAAATAGACGTAAAAAAATGACAAGATAGCATATACGCAATCTTATCATTTTTAGTGGTGACCCTACTCTGTATTACGATTAGTTATGAGCACTGAGTCTATATGAGCATTGAGTCTTTGTAAGCACTCATAACTAGCTTTCGAGTATTGAGTATCAATCAATTAGCCATGGTTCTTTTCTTCAAGCAATCGCAAATCTTTGCGTAGGATTTTACCCACATTAGATTTTGGCAATTCATCGATAAACTCAACATGACGAGGGCGTTTGTAACCAGTTAGGTTTTCTTTGCCATAAGCCAATACTTCTTCAGCGGTCAGGCTAGGATCGTTGCGCACGACATAAATCTTAGGAGTCTCGCCGCTCTTTTCGTCACTGATACCAATGACACCGCACTCTAGAATTTTAGGGTGACCCGCCATGACTTCTTCGACTTCGTTAGGATAAACGTTAAAGCCAGACACCAAAATCATGTCTTTTTTACGATCAACGATGGTCACGTAGCCATTGTCAGCCATGATACCAATGTCGCCCGTACGGAAGAATCCGTCTGCGGTCATCACTTCGGCGGTAGCATCTTCACGATTCCAGTAGCCTTTCATAACCTGTGGGCCACGAACACTAATCTCACCGCGCTCACCAAGCTCTACTTCATTACCAGCATCATCTAAGATGGCAACATCAGTCGCTGGCATTGGCACACCAATAGTACCTGTGAATGTTTTACTATTGCTAGGATTAGAGGTCGCTACCGGTGCTGTTTCAGACAATCCATAACCTTGGATAATGATATTGCCTGTCACTTGACGCCATTTTTCGGCGGTTGGACTCAGTACTGCCATGCCGCCACCCATTGACTGACGCAGCTTGCTATGATCCATCGCGATAAATTCTTCGTTATTGGCAAGCGCGTTGAACAACGTGTTGACTGCTGGGAAGAATGCTGGTGGATTGGCTTTATATGCTTTTAATAAGCTATCAAGATCACGTGGGTTTGGTACTAATAGCACCACACAACCGCGATATAGACCAAACATACCGCACACAGTAAATGAGAAAATATGATACATCGGCAATGCTGTCATAATGACAGGCTGCTCACCTCTTTGATCGAAATCATCAAAAGCGGTGCCCAAAAAGGTATTGGATTGAATTAAGTTTGCCACTAAGTTTTTGTGCGTTAGCATCGCGCCTTTTGCCACACCGGTCGTACCACCGGTATATTGTAGGACGGCGATGTCATCGAGCGTGATATTGCTTGGGCGTTTATATTTACTCGCAGCGCTATGACTCAGCGCACTTTTGAAGGTGATGCTGTTGCTAATACTATAGGCAGGCACCATTTTTTTCACATGGCGAACGACTGTATTGACCATGAATCCTTTGAGCGTACCCATCAAATCGCCCATACCTGTAATCACGACTTTATCGACTAGACTACGGCCGATGTCTTGATAGGTTTTGGCAAAGTTTTCGACCATGATCAGCACTTTGGCGTCTGAATCGGTCAGTTGATGCTCAAGCTCTCTGGTGGTATATAACGGGTTGACGTTGACTAGGGTGAAACCTGCACGCAGTACTGCAATGACGGAAATTGGTAATTGCAAAATATTGGGCATCATGACCGCAACTTTATCACCTTTGACCAGTCCCAATGACTGTAGATAGGCAGCCATTTGGCGACTGTACAAATCCACTTCTTTAAAGCTTAATGATGAACCCATGCAAATATAGGCAGTCTTGTCACTATTATCCGCAAAGCTTTTTTCAAAAACATCAATGAGTGAGGTATCGTCAGCTGGCATTTCAATGTTGTAATTCAGCCCAAGCTCTTCATATGTTTTTAGCCAAACTTTATCATCACGACGGGTAAAATTTACTTGATTTTCCATAATCTTTTTTCTCCTAGTAATAGTACATTACCGTCAGCGTATACTAATCACAGTGTGATAAACATACGAAATGCCAAGCCTTTGCTGACCATTACGGTGGTAAGCAAAGGCTACGGCGTAATCGTACAGTGCTGAGCAAACAATATAGCGGTAAATAGCCCTTTGTTTATTAACATACACACTTTGTACAAACTACTCAATACAAAAGATTGGTGCTTGAGTTCGCAAACAGGCTTGACGGAAAATAAAATGTTTTATATCAAATGTTTAACTTTAAAAACCAATGAGTTTTTAGCGTTCTATTGGCGAACATTCATCCATAGAAACCCTATGGTTTGTTACTCGTTCATTACTTTGTACTGTCAAGGGCGCTAGCCAGTTCTGTTAAAGTCACAAAGTTACGGCGAGTGCCGTCCTTATCACTGCTTAGCTGACGGGCGAGACTACTTGTCGCTAGCTTAGTACTGTCATTATATTGCCACTCATTAATGTACTCACTTTGAGTTAAGCGTTGACCAAAACCTGCCACCGCCATTGCAAACTGAGTATCAGCGTTGGCTTTGTCCAGAGAGTGGCTGTCATTATTAATTGGTTGACTAAGCAGTTTAGACGTATCACCTGTAGGCGCTTTATAGCGAATTTTTAGATAACCAAGCTCATTGGCTTGCTGTTTGCTGTTTACCTTAACAGTGGCATTGCTGTCAGTATAACGACGATCACTGTATAGACCTTTTTGTCCTTTTGGTGTCACTTCAAATAGTGCGATAACCGCTTTACCTGCACCTAGCTCGCCTGCATCGACTTTATCATTATTAAAGTCTTGCTCATTAAGCACGCGATTTTCATAGCCAATCAAACGCCATTCACTCACGACATCAGGGTTGAACTCGATTTGTACTTTTACATCTTTGGCGACCGTATTAAAGGTCGCAGCCAACTCATCACCAAAGACTTTTTTGGCCTCGGTCAGACTATCGATATAACTGTAGTTACCATTACCATTGTCAGCCATTTGTTCCATCATATGGTCGTTGAGATTGCCACGCCCAAAGCCAACGGTAGATAGTGAGATACCACGCTCACGATTGGATTTGACCAAATCCAGCATATCATCGACATCACTGATACCGACATTAAAATCGCCATCGGTCAGCATCATGATACGATTGATACCGTCTTTCTTCATCGCTTGCTCAGCTTGACGATAAGCCAGTTTCAACGCGTCTTCTCCGTTGGTGGAACCTGAGGCATTTAACCCCTCAATCGCGGTGAGTATTTTTGCTTTTTGATCACCACTGGTCACAGGCAATGCCACACTGGTGCTGCCCGAATAAGTAACGATACTGATGCTGTCTTGAGCGCGCATTTGCTCCGTCAATAGTTTAAGAGACGACTGCGCCAATGGTAGCTTGTCGCGCGATGACATAGAGCCTGATACATCTACCAAAATCACTAGGTTAGCAGCGGGCATGGCTTGATTGGCACTTTTATTAGACCAACTGTTATCCACGGCTTTGATACCCACTTTGACAATCTTGTTGTCTTGATCGGCTCTATCCCAAGGCGAATCGACCACTTCAGTGGCGACGACAAATGGTGCATTACCGAGGCGTTTACCATCATCAAACTGATAGTTAAAATAGTTAATCAACTCTTCTACCCGTACCGCATTGACGGGTGGCAACTGACCTTCATTTAGATAGCGGCGCACATTGGCATAGCTGCCCGTATCGGTATCGATAGACAAAGTAGAGACCGCCATATCCGTCGTGCGATGTACAGGATTGGCCTCATTTTTTTGATAGTTATCATTGGCTTCTGGCGTGATACCGATGGGTTCAGGTCTGACCATAGATGGTGATATTGAAGAGGGTGATGCTGGGCTTCTCAGTATTATGAAAGGGTCAGGAGCTCTCATCTCAGAGACTAGTGACGTATTTGATACTGCAACTGCACGGCGTGGTTTTTTCATCGTAGTACTACTTGAGGTTTCTACCATCGGCTTGGGTGCTATCTGCTTAGATACTGTCTGCTGTGAGCTACAAGCACTCAATCCAACACTGGCGATAATACCCAACAGCAGCGTGTGCTTGGTTAAATGATAAGTGCACGCACGCGATAACGCACTTGATGGATAGACAGATGACGCAGATAACATAGTAACTACTCCGTATAATAGACAGATGGCAAAATTTTCAAAGACAACACAGTCATCAAAAGTTGAATTAACTATACTTCACCTGTTTTGTAAAAGCTATCAACCAAAATGCTATACAGAAACCCAATGAAGCACGTCACGACCTGTCGTCTATTCTGACTTATACCTTTTTAATTCTGCCAATTTCCTTTACGATAGCACTATCTTATTTGCACGCTTGAACCAATTATTTATACCTATTAAAACTGATAAGTGAATCCTATTTTATGTCTGATGTTATTGATAATACGATTGCCCCAATCATTCCCACTGAACCAATGGATACCCGCTCAGTCGCAGAGTTCACTGAGCAGGCCTATCTCAACTATGCCATGTACGTCATCATGGATCGGGCGCTGCCAAATATCGCTGATGGTCTAAAACCAGTACAGCGCCGCATCGTCTATGCGATGAGCGAGCTAGGCCTAAAATCAACTGCCAAAGCCAAAAAATCGGCACGTACGGTCGGTGACGTGTTGGGTAAATACCATCCGCATGGTGACAGCGCTTGTTATGAAGCGATGGTGCTCATGGCGCAGCCGTTCAGCTATCGCTATCCGCTCATCACAGGTCAAGGTAACTGGGGTAGCCCTGATGATCCAAAATCCTTTGCGGCGATGCGTTATACCGAAGCCAAAATGTCAGCTTATGCCAATACGTTGCTCGCAGAGTTAGGTCAAGGTACAGTCGATTGGCAAGATAACTTTGACGGTACGATGCAAGAGCCAACCACCCTACCTGCCCGCCTACCTAACATACTATTAAATGGTACAACAGGCATCGCGGTCGGTATGGCAACCGATATTCCACCGCATAACCTTAATGAAGTGGTACGCGCGGCCATTCGTCTGCTCAAAAACCCTGAACTGTCGGTTAAGCAGCTTACGCAGTCAATACCAGCACCTGATCTGCCAACACCTGCTGAAATTATTACCAGTAAAAAAGACTTACAAGCGATGTACGAGACTGGTCGTGGTAGCTATAAGATGCGCGCGACGTTCCATGTTGACTCTAAAGAAAAGAATCTCGTCATCATTGATGCGCTACCTTACCAAGTCTCAGGTAATAAAATCCAAGAGCAAATCGCCAAGCTCATGACCGATAAAAAGCTGCCTTGGATTACCGATATTCATGATGAGTCAGATCACGAAAATGCCTGCCGTATCGTGCTTGAGCTAAAATCAACCCGAGTCGATGTCGCTCGCGTCATGAGCCATCTGTTTGCTAGTACGGAGCTTGAGAGTAATTACCGTGTCAACATGAATATGATTGGCCTAAACGGTAAGCCGCAGGTCAAAAACCTAAAAGAAATATTGGAAGAGTGGCTCGTCTGTCGCCGTTCAGTGGTCACGCGCCGCTTGCAATATCGCCTCGATAAAATTGATAAACGCTTACACATCTTGGCAGGCTTGCTGATTGCTTATCTTAATATTGATGAAGTGATTCGCATCATTCGTGAAGAGGAAGATCCAAAAGCAACATTGATGCAGGATTATGATCTGACTGATATTCAAGCAAATGCTATCTTGGATATTCGTCTGCGCCAACTGGCAAAGCTAGAAGAGATTGAGCTGCGCCGCGAGCAAGATGAACTGGCTGCTGAACGCGCCATCATTCAAGAGTATTTGGACAACCCAGACAGTCTGACCAATCTGATGATTGACGAGCTGACAGCCGATATGAAAGAACATGGCAATGAGCGCGTATCACCATTGGCAGAGCGCGAAGAAGCGCAAGCATTAAAAGAGTCAGACCTCGTACCTAGCGAGCCTGTCACCGCTATCCTATCGAAGGCTGGCTGGATTCGCGCAGCCAAAGGCCATGATGTCGATGCTGCTGGCATGAGTTATCGTTCAGGTGATAGCTATCAAGCACACGTGCGCGGTAAATCCAATGAAAAAATCTACGTGCTCGACAGCACTGGTCGCAGCTATAGCATTGACGCGCACAATCTCGCATCGGCTCGTGGTCAAGGCGACCCACTAACCAGTGTGTTAAAGCCACCAGCAGGTGCCAGCTTTGAGCAGCTACTAACGGGTGCTGACGATCAACGCATCATACTCGCCAGCTCGGCAGGTTATGGTTTTATCAATACCGTTGGTAATCTAGATAGCAATCAAAAAGCAGGTAAAAATATCATTAATCTAGCGGCTGATAGTCGCTTGCTCCCTGTTGCGCGTATCGATGCGCCAGTAGATTCGACTGCCAATACTGACGGTGAAAATAGCAATACAAGTGTGGCACCTGACCATGTCGCCGTCACGACCAATGCAGGATACTTACTGATATTTGGCCTCGATGATTTGCCTGAACAGGCGCGCGGTAAAGGCAACAAACTTATCAAGTTAAAAGACGGCGAAGAGGTACTTACTATCACGCCACTCAGTCAGCAAGACAGCCTTGTCATTACCGCTGGCAAACGCCATGTGACACTCAAGCCAAATGATTTGGCTAACTATACGGGTGTGCGCGGCAATCGCGGTGGTCAATTGCCAAGAGGCTTTCAGAATGTGACGAGTGTTGAGGTTGGGTGATGAGTAAAATGATGACCATACCTGAATCTTTAAGCGCCCCACATGATA
Source organism: Psychrobacter sp. SCQQ22 (assembly GCF_015864605.1). Classification (NCBI taxonomy): domain Bacteria; kingdom Pseudomonadati; phylum Pseudomonadota; class Gammaproteobacteria; order Moraxellales; family Moraxellaceae; genus Psychrobacter; species Psychrobacter sp. SCQQ22. Next base: position 44,266 of record NZ_JADYWZ010000009.1, on the reverse strand, counting down.
AAGTTATTTATCAGATGGGTTTGAATACGCTCAAATATCAAGAAATAGAAAAAATTGCTAAAAAACTCATTGAATTTTCGAATTACACTGTATCATTTTCCTCTACACCTGAAGAGCAATTTACCCCTAGCACAGATACTACAAAAAAGACTATGGGAAGCTTAGTTAGTTTACTTTTCGACCTCCAGAATATGGATGAAAATGAAGAATTTGAAGATAGCAATGAGCTCAAATTTTCAGTTAGAATGTCGCATGGAGTTATCGATAGACAAAAAGTTCAAAACCTATTTCAAAAAGTAATAATTGATAGAAATAATTTTACTCATCATATTGAAAGTTATTATTCTAACCCAGAGTCTAATAGCAAAAAATCTAACGATGAGGTTTTGAAAATTTTGCAGCTTGAATACAAGAATGCCGAATATTTGCTAGAGAAACTAAAAAATGAACTCGTAGTAAAGATAAATTTAGTTAAACACCATATAGACATCTCTTTAGAACTGATGGCTATCAATGAACTTGCTAATATTTTTGAGGAAGCATATCAAGTATGTAAGCGAGACGATGGTTGGGCAATATGGCAACAAGTCATTGCGCTTGCATATAAAAATACTGAAGCACAAACCAGTATTGAAAACTTGAAGCAGCAGAGAAACCTTAAATCAACTAAAGACATACTGGAACTTGTTTTTCCGAATTGGTTATTTAGAGATGAGCCTACTAAAAAAGGCTCACGGATTTTAGTGCAGGTGGATAATACGTTAGTAAATATAGATAGTAGTTTCCCTGAAATTGTTATTTCTGATTAATATTTTTATTGTAGGGGGTGAGCTATAATCCGAGAGATGCACATTAAATATCATCTCATTAACAACTAGATTCTAAGGGTAGAAATGCACGAGCAAGTATCAAGTGATTATAATCAAGAGTCAATTTATTCAGTTCATGGAAGAATAGGTCGCATTCGCTTCTTAGCGTACAGCCTATTGCTTAATATCATGCTCATACCTCTAGTTTTAATTGCTGGTGGACTATTTGAGGCTATCTCATACTTACTTGGTAGCGACAGCCTAATTGCTAATACTTTAATTTTTTTGATTGGTATTTTAACGTTTTTAGTATATTTCTATATCTTACTCACACCTAGCAAACGCAGGCTTAATGACTTGAATAAATCGGGCTGGGTATCTCTTTTGTGGTTCATCCCAATGATTAATATAATATTGTGGCTATGCCTTGTATTTGTTAAAGGAGATATTGGCATCAATAATTATGGCGCACCTGCCAAACCTCCTTCATTAGTGCATAAAATCCTAGCATCATTAATGCCTATTACAATAATCTTTATGATTATCTTTATTGCTTCAGTTGCTATACCCACTTATCAGTCTGAATCTACACAGAGCCAAATCACTCAGTAAGTATAAAGTATACGCTACCCACCCAAAAGCCGCCTATACACACGTATAGACGGCTTTTTTACGCCAATCAAAATAGAGAAATTATCTAAGACTTATTGGATTCGGTATCCGCAAAGATCGCTTTCAAAAAACTTGTAATCTGAGTACTTTTCATTAGATAAGGATTGAAGTCAGCACCTGCTGAGAAGCTTTTTAGGGTATATTCTTCGTCTTCTACACTTGATGTTAAATATTTTAATAAAAACCCGTCCCATCTACGTACTTCTACTTCTTCAACCATACTGAGATGAGGTCCTAGGTGAGAATATTCATTGATCAATTTTACTAATATTTCATTGATAAGAGGTCTTGGACCTTCGATATTTTGAATGAAGTAATTATCATTAACCACAAGCGCTGAGGTTACACCACTTTTTTCATTGTTTCTTCGCCATTGCTCAAGAAGGCGAGCCAATTCTATTCCATTATTACTGTCACTATTTTTGCCAATATACGTTAGGCTGAGAATAATATGCTCACCATGTCTTTTTCTATTCTCTGAAGGTTGGCTGGTAGCGATATGCATAAGAAACCTTATTTATAAAAAATTTATCTAAATCAAAAGATACTTTATAGACGGCTTTTTTATGTTAGTTAGAGCAGATGGCCTTTATACTGAGCGCATGCTACGCGTTTACAATTTTCTGAATTAACCATCTTCAAAAACCACTTTAAAAAAGCTTTCAATCTGAGTGCTTTTCATTAGATAAGGATTAAAGTCAGAACCTGCTGAGAAGCTTTTTAGGGCATATTCCTCATCTTCGACACTTTCCGTCAGGTGTTTGGTTACGAACCCATCCCACCGAAGCGCTTCTATTTCCTCCAGCTTAACAATATTAGGGAGAATCTTGAAATGCTCATCAACTATCTTCGCTAGAGCAGTATTGACAGCTGGTCTTGAACCTTGAATATTTTGAACAAAATAACCGTCATTGATCACAAGCGCTGAAACTAACCCACTTTCCTCAAAGTATCTTCGCCACTGCTCAAGAGCACGAGTCAATTCTATACCTGTTTTCATTTCGATGTTTTTACCGATATACGTTAGGCTAATCAGAACATGCTCGCCATGTCTTTTTCTATTTTCTGAAGTTTGACTTGTCGTTATGTGCATAAGAAAATCCATTTATATAATAGTTATATAAATTAATATACACTCTATTATAAGGTGTAATCAATAAAACTCTTGGTAATTGACCCGTTTCTTATCGTCTACACCTTAAAATAATACGACAAAAATAGGAATCACCAAAAAGCCGCCTACACACATATATAGACGGCTTTTTTATTCTAACTATAATAAATAACTATCCTAAGAGACAAATACTTAAGAAATAAATATCTAGGAAATAAATGCAGCGCATTTAAAATTTATTAGATTCAGTATCTTCAAATACCGCCTTCAAAAAGCTTTCAATCTGAGTACTTTTCATGAGATAGGGATTGTAGTCAGAACCTGCCGAGAAGCTTTTTAGAGCATACTCTTCATCTTCAATGCTTGATGTTAGATGCTTGACTAAAAACCCATTCCATTGACGCGACTCTATTTCCTCTATATTAACAATGTTAGGAAAGATGCTTGAATGCTCGTCAAGTATTTTTTCTAAAGCAGTATTAATAGCAGGCCTTGTTCCTTGAAAACTTTGAACGAAATAACCTTCACTAATAACCAAGGCTGAAACTATATTATTTTCTTCAAAATATCTGCGCCAATACTCAAGTGCGCGAGTCAGCTCAATTCCCGAATCTAGGTCGACATTTTTGGCGATATATGTCATATGGATAAGAATATGCTCGCCATGTCTTTTTCTATTTTCTGGAGGTTGGCTTGTCGTTATATGCATAAGAAAATCCATTTATAAAAAATTAATCCAAATTGATAGATACTTTAAAATAAAATACAATCAATAATATTTTTAGCTTCCAATGACTCTTTATAATCTATCATGACTTTTTTCTGTGATGACATGAGATTTTAGTGAGATAATATACCGGCATCTATCAGAGTACAATTGTACTATAAAACCAGACTCAACCAGTGCAATATCATTATTCTAATAACTATAATGTCTAATCTGTATTTTCCTATAGTCCTGCCTCTACCCTAGCATACGACTGACCTACACTTATGAATTGCGTCAAATGCTGCAAGTATCAGGCCAATCGTTGTCTATTGACTAAGCTAGCACATCTTATAGATAGATGGCACTTAGCTTACTACCATGAAAAAGCCGCCTACACACTACATAGACGGCTTTTTACGCTGACTAAAGTGCCCAATCGACTAATACCGACCCATCTCAATTGTCGTCTCAGCAGTCATCATATCGCCCTGCCATGACTGCACATCTATCGTATACAAATGATCTTTACCGCCTGAACAGGGTGGCTTGTATGCGCCGCGGATATCGCCCTGACGGCTACGGTATTCAGCCACCATCTCTACACCGACTGGCACTTCATAAGTGTGACCAAACACGCGTGGCACCTCGACACTGGTTTTGCCCTCTGACAATGCGTAGCTGACAATTCCATGCCCGCCCTTTTGCATACGTTTGTTACTCACATCGTTATAGACAAAGACTAAGCTATCAGCTCCATCAGGAATGTTTGAGACCGTCATACTCGGCGTGGCTGGGCTTTTGCCACCATAATCTAGACACTGTTGGCCTTCAGGTATGTGATCAGCATTCCACATCTTATCATTGAACGTAACATCCATCGCAAAGGTACTGGTAGACAAAGCGACTGCACTTAAGGCGACCACTTTTTTTAAGGTAAAAACTTTCATAAGCATTCCTTTAGACAGTTGGTGTATTAGCGCAGACAAGAAATGTCATTCTTTGACCAATCATAAAACTTGTAAAACATAATTAATGATAACTTTATAATAGATAATTATTGTTAAGTTGCTTGTATCTTTTAAAGAGTTTTGTTAATCCTTTGAATTAAAAAGAAATAAGATTCAGAGTAGTAGACCTATCTCAGCTCACCAAGCAAGATCATCTATGGGTACGTTACCTTATAGCTATGGTCTTCCTTCACGTGGTTATAGTAGTATTTAGGTCACTGACCCCTGAATAAAAAATAATAGGATCATCATGTTTGTTGAAGATAAAACGGCCACAGAAATTATGGCTCAGAGCACACCCATACCTATGCCCAAAATCATATTTTTTGATATCGATGATACGCTCAGCCGCAACGGTATTATCGCTGAGCATAACCAAGCGACGTTGAAGCAGCTTGCTGAGACTGATATCAAACTAGTGATATCAACAGGACGCTCCAAAGCAATATTGCCAGATGACATCTTAGCGTTGCTAGCGTCAAATATGCTAGATGCTATTATTTGTATGAATGGACAATATAGCTTCGATAATAATGGCCGAATTAGCCATTACCCGCTGTCCACAGAACAAACGGATAAAATTGCAAACCTGTGCCTAAAAGGCGACTTTATCCATAAATTTGATTCAGCGACTCATATCGCTTGGTCAGGTGAAAACGAGCGTTTGCGTGAGTTCAATGCCATCACGCCCAACTCTATCGTTGCCCCTGATTACTATAAATCAAACACGGTGTATCAATGTTCTGTTTTCTTCAATAGTCAAGAAGACAAAATGCAAGACATTGACTTTGCTCAATACGATCTAAAACTGGTACATTGGCATCATATTGGCGCCGATATATTGCCAATAGAAGCATCCAAAGCACGAGGTATTAAAGATGTGTGCAAATACTATGGTGTAGATGCAAGCGAGTGCATGGCATTTGGTGATGGTATGAACGACCTAGAGATGTTTGATCTGGTCGGGTTTGCCGTGGCGATGGGCGATGCGCAACCCGCGCTGATAGAACGTGCTGATTTCGTCACTGGGACGATTGAAGAATATGGCATACAGACAGTGCTTGATCAGTTGAAAACAGCGTCATAAGAGTACCTATGTAAATAAAGCCATTGACGTTTATTTAAAAAAAGCCCTTGCTAGGTCACTAGTAAGGGCTTTTTATTGTCAGTATATTTTCTATAATCATCTAATTATTGTGCTGGGTAAAACGTCTCTGAACCTGGACCAACTGGCAAACCAAGTACAAACACCCAAATGCAGAATAGAATAATCCAACCAACTAAGAATGCAATAGAATAAGGCAACATCATTGCCATCAATGTACCGACACCCGTATTTTTCTTATAGCGAATCGCAACTGCCATAATTAAGCCAAAATAGCTCATCATGGGCGTAATAATATTGGTGGTCGAATCACCAATACGATACGCTGCCTGTATCATCTCCGGCGCATAACCCGTTAGCATCAGCATTGGCACAAATATCGGTGCTGTCACTGCCCACTGCGCAGACGCCGAACCTAGCATCAAGTTAACTACCGCACATATCAAGATAAAACCCACTAACAAGAATGGTCCAGTCAAACCAATATCATTTAGGAAAGTCGCACCAGATACAGCCATCACAGAGCCAAGGTTTGACCAGTTAAAGAATGCGGTGAACTGTGCGGCAAAGAACACTAAGACGATATAAATACTGAGCGAACTCATCGCATGACTCATCGCATCAACGACATCTTGATTGTTTTTCATGCTACCAGTGATTTTACCGTATATGTAACCTGGTATGGCAAAGAAAACAAAGATAAAAACGACAATCCCTTTTAAAAATGGCGAGCCTGATATTAGACCTGTCTCGGCATTGCGCAAGATACCGTCTACTGGTACTACCGTCCAAGCAAGTAATAAGCAGAATATCAACATGCTAATACCAGCCCACATAAGGCCTTTTTTCTCAATGGCAGACATGTGCTCAGCTTTGGTATCTAGCACCGAAGGATCATCAGCATCAGTCGGGTTATACTTACCTAAACTTGGCTCAACGATCTTTTCGGTCACGAAATAACCCAGACCACTAATCAAAAAAGTACTGACCACCATGAAATACCAGTTCGCTTCTGCTCCAACGGTATAAGCTGGATCGATAATACGTGCCGCTTCTTGGGTAATCCCTGATAATAGAGGATCAACCGTGCCGAGTAATAAGTTGGCACTGTAACCGCCAGACACGCCAGCAAATGCTGCAGCTATACCAGCCAAAGGATGTCGACCAAGTGAGTGAAAGATGACTGCTGCAAGCGGTATCAACACTACATAGCCAAGCTCAGCGGCTGTGTTCGACATAATACCTGCGAATACAATGGTAAAGGTCACCATTTTTTTTGGTGCATTTAGTACCAGTCCGCGTAGTGCAGCGGATATCATGCCAGAACGCTCAGCGATGCCGACACCGAGCAAAGCGACTAGCACCGTTCCGAGTGGTACAAATCCTGTAAAATTGGTCACTAAGTTTTCAACAATACGTGCTAAACCTTCACCGTTTAACAAGTTGACAACTTCGATCATACCATCGACGCTACGCCCTTTAGCGCCTTCTGGTCGTGGATCAATTACCGATACACCAAAGTAAGACAATACGGATGACAGCACTAGCAAAAATACTGACATCCATACGAATAAAATCACAGGGTGTGGTAATAGATTACCGAGCCATTCCACCCCTTTTAAAAATCGCTGCATGCGAGAGTTTTGTTCTGCTGCATCAAAATTATCGTGTGGCGGACTGCCATTTGGCGAATTACTTCCTTGCATAGCCCATTACTCCAATCAAAATTTAAGCACAGTGGATGTACTTAAGGTATATGAAAAAATTGATAAAAGAATGAGATTGAAACATAGTTGGGAATTAGAAACAAACATTTTTGTATTACCAAACAAAAAGTTTGTAACTATGTGCAACAAACAAATCACAAGCGTTTAAAAATGGATTAGCAAGAATAAAAAAACGATAGATCGAAATACATCCAATCTATCGCTAATAAGTAATATATAGAAATTAAACAAGCATTAAAACCACATCATCGACTATAAAATTATGAGCAATGTACACTAGCATTTTAGTACTTAAGACTTACCTGCTACCAAACCATAAACCCAGCTACCAATCTTATAAAACCCTACAACGATAAAAATAAGCACTACTGCTGCTAGTACGTAAGCCAGCCAATTAGGCACGCCACTCAACCAACCAATCGTAAATGTCAGACCCATATAGGTTTCAACAGGCCAATTCACCATCGGTATCGGTGAGCCAGAATTAAGCAATGTTATAAAGGCAACTATAGCCAGCGTAGCGGTAACGACTCCAGCACCTTGACGAGTATTCATTTTATCCCTTCTACAAACCCAATCAAACGTTAAGGCATCGGTTAAGGCGTCAGTTAAGGCATGGTCAAGCCACCGTCAACAGCGATGGATTGCCCTGTGATGGCTGAACTCAAGTCAGACGCCATTAGCAATACGGAATTGGCAAAGTCAGCTACTGAGGTCGCTTGACGCAGTGGTGTCGTAGTAGCGATATAATCAAATACCTCTTCTGTAGTCAAGCTACTCGCATCAGTCGTCTTTAAGAGTCCGCCTGCCAGCAGATTGACACGGATACCATACTGCCCCAATTCAGATGCTAAGTTACGTGTCAGCCCGATTAGCGCTGATTTAGCAGTAGTATAATCGTAATAGGTGACCACTGGATTATAGACAAGGTTGGTTGAAATATTGATAATCTTGCCCATTTTCTGCGCTTTCATCTGTGGCAATACCGCTTGCACCGTATTGACTGCACCCTTAACGATGCCATCCATCTGCTGAGAGAAGTGCGCCCAGTTAACCGTTTCTATACTGGTGTAATCCGCACTAGGATTGAACTGGTAACTCGGTAATGCATTATTGACCAATATATCAATCGCACCGAAATGCTCAATCACTGCCGCTGCCATTGCTTGCATTTGAATTGCATCAGTCACATCCCCTTGATAAGCAAAAGCTTGCCCGCCTATAGCCTTAATATCAGCCACTACCGCTTCGGCGGCATCTTTACTATTCAGGTAATTGACACACACATTGGCCCCTGCTGCGGCCATCTGTTTAGCGATTTGTGCGCCAAGACCACGGCTAGCACCTGTGACAATAGCAACTTTGTCTTTGAGAAGCATTGGAATCGCTGCATTTGTTGAGTGGCTATGAGTCATAAGGTTACATCCTTTATTATTATGTAGCGCGCCATGAGAAGATATTTTATGGCACAGTCATTATAAATTCGCACTTATCATAGCATGATTATATACCGTCATTAGGTTGAGCAAACCTAACCTTATATCTCGTATCAAGCCTCTATTATTAACGGAAAATTAGCGCTTCATCACAGCGACTCGCATCGATTGCCTTAATTGCCCTTTAAATCACTGAAACAAATAGCCATAATAGTGTAACTATCTATATTAAGTAGCATTTATCAATCGGTATTTTTCACTGATTGACATCATTCTTTGTTTAGGAGAGATATTTTGACCCGTTCATCACCCCGTTCGTCATCGAGCATGTCGGCTCGTATTGGCCGTATCGTACCAAAAGCACTATTGACCATGGCTGTCGGCTTTGCACTTGCCAGCTGTAGCAACTCTGACAATGCAGCTGCTGATGGCAGTACCACTGCGAGCAATGAGACTCTTAACTTATACAACTGGTCAGAGTATATGCCGCAAGAAATTCTTGATGGCTTTGAGGAAGAGACTGGTATATCGGTTAATTACACCACTTTTGATTCTAACGAAGCGATGTATGCCAAGCTGAAACTTCTCGATGACTCTAGCCAATATGATTTGGCTATTCCATCGACGTATTATGTCGAAAAAATGGCAAAAGAAGGCCTATTACAAGAGCTAGATAAATCTAAATTAAGCAACTTTAAAAATCTAGATACATCATTTACCAATACCAAAGTAGACCCAGAGAACAAGTACTCTATCCCTTATATGTGGGGCAGCACTGGTCTAGCGATTAATGGTGATAGCGTCGATCCTGCGACGGTAAATAGTTGGAATGACTTATGGCGCCCTGAGTTTAAAGGTCAAGTCATGCTGATGAATGACATGCGCGAAGTGTTTGGCATGGCACTACTCACGCTTGGCTACTCGGGCAACAGCACCGATCCTAAAGAGATTGAAGCAGCTTATAATAAGCTCACGACCATAATGCCAAATGTAAAAACCTTCAACTCAGATGCCTCACGTATGCCGTATATGGAGGGTGAAACTTCAGTGGGTATGACATGGAATGGCGAAGCGGTAATCGCCAATGATGAAGGTCTAACCAGCTTGGTTTATAAATATCCTAGCGAAGGCGCAATCTTATGGATGGACAACTTTGTCATTCCAAAAAACGCCAAACACGTTGATGCCGCGCATAAATTTATCGACTACCTATTACGCCCTGAAAACTCGAAAATCGTTAGTGAAGAGATTGGTTATGCCTCACCAAATATTGCAGCACGTGAAATGATGCCAGATGATGTGAAGAACAACCCAACTATATACCCTCCTCAAGAAGTATTGGCCAAAGCTGAGTTTCAAGAAGATGTCGGTGATGATGCCTTGCAGCTTTATCAGCAGTATTGGGATAAGCTAAAAACGGGACGTTAGTTACTGTTTTCTCCTTCGTTCTGAAGATCGAAAAGATAAATAAGATCAAAAAAACGCTGACTTTAGATAGTCAGCGTTTTTTTGCGTTATAAATGCAAATCTCCCTCTCCGCCCTGCTCTTTCATTCTACGCTGCTCACGGCGTTGATAGCCAAGCCCAGATGCCGCATACCATTGTGGCTTAGTCGTTTGTAACAACTCACTCATCTGCTGTAGTTGAGTCTGTAACGTTTGAGTCAACCAAAAGTACCCCTGCCATTCAAACGCTAGATGCTTGACACTTGGATATTCTGAAACAGCAATACGAGTAATGGGTCGGAACACTTCATCACTGGGACTGCGCAATACTGCTGCTATGTGCTGCATGGCTTGTGTCAGTTCACTCTGATAATGTATCAATAAGATATGATTGTCATCATCGATTTCAATGTTTGCCAAACGTGGAGCGGCACTCAATAACAAATCAATGGTGCCGATGATATTACGGTGAGTACGTTGAATGGTCTCCAGCGTTGTCTTGTTAATGCCTGATTCACTGGCAGTCGCCGCGATATGCGGGCGAACGGCTAACAGACGCTTATTAATCTGTTGTAATGCGTTGACCAACGTCTGATTTACAGGTACACCGTCATCAGGAAAGACAACGGAGTTGGGCTTTGTATTCACGTTGTCTGGGATATCATCAGTCGCGTCATCAATATGCTTGCCCACACCAGCATACAAGTTGCTACAGGCATCGAGATTACTGCTCAATAGAAATCGCCACATCAACGTCGATTTCAGTGGCAAGATAAGTGTCACGGCTACCGAAACGCCCGTACCTAATAAGATATTCAGCGCACGATAAATCCCGTCTTGACTCATATTGCTTTGCCCCAAATTTGAGACAATCATCAACATCGTGATACCCGTCAGTAGACCTGTATAACCAAGCTTTCGGACGGCTAAATAACCGATGAAGCCACTCACCAAACCAATCAGCGCATAATAGACCCATGTCCATGCATTCACACTGTCGCTAAACCACAGAATACTAAAAGCGGCGACAATACCTAATAGCGTACCAAGTATCCGCTCTTTAGCTTTCGTATAAATAGCACCTTGATACTGCAATAGACCTAAAATGATGAATACGGTGATGGTCGTCCATTCACCATGTGGAAAACCAGTAAGGACATTGACTAGCAAGGCCAATATTACAGCCACACCTAAGCGTATAGCATGCAAAACATCTGCATATTGATAACGGACGTAAGGCTCAACAAACGGAGCAGACACACGCTGCCAAAGGATTGATTTCACGCAAGGTTACTCTTTTTAGTTGATAGGCAGGATGAATGATAAAAACCATAAGTTACTAACGGACATGCTAGCAGCCGCGACTCTATTTACAAAGTAATAATCAAAAAAAACGCCTCTTGCCTATCGAAAGACAAAAGACGTTCACGTTCAGAGTTCACTGATATCTAACTGAATTTAGATAAAGCTAACTACACTTCTAAGAAATCCAATATACCTTCAGCAGCCTCACGACCTTCCCAAATAGCGGTCACGACTAGGTCAGAACCACGTACCATATCACCACCTGCAAATATTTTAGGATTGTTGGTTTGGAACTTAAAGGTTTGCTTTTCTGCTGCCAATACTCGACCTGAGCTATCCATTGAGACTTGCTGCGCTTCAAACCAATCAGCAGGGCTAGGACGGAAGCCGAACGCCATAATAACTGCATCACAAGGGATGATTTCTTCTGAATTAGGAATCGGCTCAGGACGTTGACGACCACGGTTGTCTGGTGCACCTAGATGCGTAGTGACGACCTTCACCCCATTAACCTTACCGTTCAAGCCAATAATTTCAGTTGGCTGACGGTTAAATAAGAACTCGACACCTTCTTCGCGAGCATTGACCACTTCGCGGCGTGAGCCTGGCATATTTTCTTCATCACGGCGATACGCACAAACCACTTTTTCAGCACCTTGACGAATACTGGTACGGTTACAGTCCATCGCTGTATCTCCGCCGCCTAGCACAACCACTTTTTTGCCTTTAAAATCGATATACTCTTCAGGGTTCTTTTCCCAATCATTACAACGATTCACATTAGCAATTAGGTAGTCTAGCGCATCATATACGCCTTCTAACTCTTCTCCAGCAAAACCGCCACGCATATACGTATAAGTGCCCATACCCATAAACACGGCATCGTACTCGCTTAATAGCTCATCAATGCTGATATCAGTACCGATTTCTGTCTCAAGACGGAACTCCATCCCCATGCCTTCAAAGATGACGCGACGATTGCGCATGACATCTTTTTCCATTTTAAATTCTGGAATACCAAATGTAAGCAAGCCGCCAATTTCAGGACGCTTATCGAACACAACTGGCTTCACACCGTTTCTTACTAAGATATCTGCACAACCGAGACCCGCTGGCCCTGCACCAATGATAGCGACTTTTTTGTCTGTCCAAACCACATCAGACATATCTGGACGCCAGCCAAGGGCAAACGCCGTGTCATTGATGTATTTTTCGACATTACCAATCGTCACAGCCCCAAAGCCATCGTTCAATGTACAGGCACCTTCACACAAGCGATCCTGTGGACAGACGCGTCCACATACCTCAGGCAACGTGTTGGTACGGTGACATAACTCAGCAGCTTGAAATATCTGGCCTTCAGTTGCCAGTTTCAGCCAGTTAGGAATGTAATTATGTACTGGGCATTTCCATTCACAGTACGGGTTTCCGCACTCAAGACAACGATGTGACTGCTGTGCCACCGCTTCATTTTCAAATGGTTTATAAATTTCGACAAACTCTGTCGAACGGGTTGCGATGTCTTTTTTGGTTGGCTCAAGACGTGGTACATCTAAAAACTGAAAACTATTTTCTAAGCGTTTTGCCATGATGCTATCTCTCTATAGTGGGCGGTGACAGCCTTTGATGACTGATTCATTTGACATATAAGATATGAATATCATTGCTGTCACTTACCTGCTTAAAACTTGTGAGTTAAAACGTATCTTAAAATATATCGGCTATCGTACTATTGCGGATCAGCCATTGTCGTTTTAAGAAGGCTTGCAATGTTCGCCGCTTTTGGTTTTACCAAGTAAAACTTACGAACGTAGTGTTCAAAGTCATCTAATATCGTCTGACCCCATGCACTGCCTGTTTTAGCTACATGCGTTTCAATCACTTGTTGCAAGTGGATGCGATGTTCCTCAGTTTGCTCACTTGAGATACGGTTAAGATCGATCAGCTCATGGTTGCAACGGTCAAAGAAATCGCCATCCATATCTAGTACATAAGCGAAACCGCCCGTCATACCCGCCCCAAAGTTAAGGCCTGTACGTCCAAGGATGGTGACAATGCCACCTGTCATATATTCACAGCAATGATCGCCAGTGCCTTCGATGACAGCATGCGCGCCAGAGTTACGAACACCAAAGCGCTCGCCTGCCGTACCCGCTGCATACAACTTACCACCTGTTGCACCATATAGACAGGTATTACCAATGATGGCGGTATCTTGCGCTGTAAAGACTGAGTCTTTTGGTGGATAAATGACAATCTCACCGCCTGCCATGCCTTTACCGACATAGTCATTGGCATCGCCTTCGAGCTCAATATTTAGACCACCTGCATTCCAAACACCCAAACTCTGCCCTGCAGTACCAGTTAGATGCAATCTCACCGGCATGTCACTCATGCCAAGATTGCCCCATACTTGCGCGATTTCACCAGAAATACGGGCACCGATAGAGCGATCACAGTTACCAACATAATAGCTATAATCACCGCCTATTCCTTGACGAATATTGAGTAGCATATCACTAACCATTTGTTCAGCTAGCAAACCTTTATCAAATGGCTCGTTGCGCTCTACCTGACAGGTTTGTGCTTTACCAGCACTCGCTGGATGACTAAACAATAACGGCGTTAAATCAAGATGACGCTGTTTATCAGTGTTGCCTTCTAGCACTTCAAGTAAGTCAGTACGCCCGACCAGCTCTTCCATACTACTAACACCAAGTGCCGCTAACCACTCACGAGTTTCGGTCGCCACAAACTTGAAAAAGTTAATCAACATCTCAGCTTCACCAATGAAATGCTCATCACGTAACTTAGCTTTTTGAGTAGCAACGCCTGTTGGGCAGTTATTCAAATGACAGATACGTAGATACTTACAACCAACCGCAATCATCGGCGTAGTACCAAACCCAAAGCTTTCTGCACCAAGAATGGCCGCTTTGACCACGTCAAGTCCTGTCTTTAGACCACCATCGGTTTGCACACGTACTTTATCTCGTAGTCCATTGACCCGTAGCGACTGGTGAGTCTCTGCCAGACCTAGCTCCCATGGTGAGCCTGCATGATGGATAGAAGACAGCGGAGAGGCTGCTGTGCCACCATCATAGCCTGAGATGGTAATTAGGTCAGCATAGGCTTTTGCCACGCCTGTGGCGATCGTACCAACGCCCGGACGTGATACAAGCTTAACCGATACCAAGGCATCAGGATTGACTTGTTTCAAATCAAAAATCAGCTGCGCCAAATCTTCGATAGAATAAATGTCATGATGCGGTGGCGGTGAAATCAATGTGACGCCCGGCACTGAATAACGCAAACGTGCAATCAGAGCATTGACCTTGCCACCAGGCAGCTGACCACCCTCGCCCGGCTTAGCACCCTGAGCAACTTTGATCTGCATGACTTCTGCTGAGCGTAGATACGCAGGTGTTACCCCAAAACGTCCAGAAGCAATTTGCTTAATCTTCGAGTTACGCAACGTGCCATAACGTACTGGATCTTCACCGCCCTCACCAGAGTTTGAGCGACCACCGATGGTGTTCATTGCCATAGCAATTGATTCATGCGCCTCAGGTGACAATGCACCTAGTGACATGCCAGCGGAGTCAAAACGCGTCAGGATTTTAGAGATATCTTCGACATCGTTTACATCGATAGAGTTCTCAGTTTTTAACTTTAACAAGTCACGTAAAGTGGCGACTGGACGACTATTGACCAGATCTGCATAGCGGCGGTAGTTTTCATAGTCACCAGTGCGTACAGCCGTATGTAAGCTGTTGATCACGTCTGGGTTAAAGGCATGGTACTCTTTATTAAAGACAAACTTGAGTAGACCACCTTGATCGAGCGGTGCACGACGCTTAAAGGCATTGGCTGCCAATTGCGCTTGATCTGCGGCCAAGTCAGCAAAGGTAGCTCCTTTAATCCGGCTTTGCACGCCTTTGAAACATAAGCTGACCACTTCTTCTGAGAGGCCAACTGCTTCAAACAACTGAGCAGCACGGTAAGAAACAATGGTAGAAATACCCATTTTTGATAAGATTTTTAGCAATCCTTTATCCAAGCCTTTACGGAAATTAACCCGCGCCTGAATCGGATCGCCGAGCAGCTCACCAGTTGCCACCAAATCATCGATAACATCATAAGCCAAGTATGGATACACGCAGGTCGCGCCAAAGCCAATCAATACCGCTACTTGATGTGAGTCACGAGCCAGACCTGTCTCGATGATTAAGTTAGCATCGGTACGGATACCTTGACCAATAAGATAATGATGCACGGCACCCGTTACCATAATGGCGTTGGCCGGCACTTTATCCGCATCGATGTCTCTGTCAGACAACACGATTAAAGTATTACCAGCACGAATAGTAGTTGCCACTTGCTCACAAATAGCGGTGATGGCTTCTGATAACTCTAGAGTACGGTCATAGTTCAAATCAATACGAGCCATCTTGAACGCTGGATCGTCCAAGGTTTCGAGCTGCTGCATCTTGCTGGCTGACAATACTGGCGATGACAAGATAATACGATGAGCGTCTCGCGCTGACGGCGCAAACACATTGGTCTCAGCACCCAAGCAAGTCTGTAGCGACATGACAATGGATTCACGTAATGGATCAATCGGTGGATTGGTCACCTGCGCGAACTGCTGACGGAAGAAATCGCCGACATGACGAATCTGCTGTGACAGCACTGCCATTGGCGTATCATCACCCATCGAACCAACAGGCTCTTGACCATTTTCGGCGTTAGGGCGAATGATTTCAGTACGCTCTTCATTGGTGATGTGATACATTTTTTGCAATGTTTTTAGCTGATCGCCGCGACATGATTGCGCTGCTAACTCTTCTTCTAGGCGCTCGTCATCACGGATACGGGTCGCTTCTTCGCGTAACCATTTACGATATGGATGCGCTTTTTTGAGCAAGGTAGCAATGGCTCTAGTATCTAAAATCTGACCTGTTAGTGTATCAATGACCAGCATCTGACCTGGACCGACACGCCCTTTTGCTAGCACATCTTTAGGGTCATAATCCCAAACGCCAACTTCAGAGGCGACAGTGATATAGCCATTCTTAGTCGTTACCCAACGTGACGGACGTAGACCGTTTCTATCGAGCATACAGACGGCATAGCGTCCATCTTGAATGACCAGACCAGCAGGGCCATCCCACGCTTCCATGTGCTGCGAATAGAACTCATAAAAGGCGCGCAAGTCCATATCCATGCTATCGACGTTCTGCCATGCTGGCGGTACAAGTATCGACATTGCATGGAATAAGTTCATACCACCTGACATAAGCACTTCAAGCATGTTATCTAAACTTGATGAATCAGAACCACTGCTATTTACCAACGGTGTCAATTCATTCAAGTTAGGCAGTTTGTCTGATTTTAACTTTGGCGTACGGGCTTCAGACCAGTTACGATTACCAGTAATGGTATTCAATTCACCATTGTGAGCGAGATAACGGAATGGCTGTGCTAATGGCCAACGCGGTAAAGTATTGGTCGAAAAACGTTGATGGAACACCACAATATGTGACGCCAAACGCGCATCTTGCAAATCTAAAAAGAACGCTGGCAAGTCTGATGGCATCACCAAACCTTTATAGATAATAGTCTGACAGCTCAATGAACAAACATAGAATAGTTCATCATCAATCAGTTGCTGCTCTGCTTTTTTACGTGCTACAAACAGCTTACGGTTAAAGTCATCCGCAGCCAAATCATCAGGGGCATTGACGAATATCTGTTTGAAATCCGGTAATGTCTCACGGCCAATCTCACCAACGATACTAAGGTCAAGCGGTACGTCGCGCCAGCCAGCAACCTCTAATCCTTGTGCTGCAATCTCATCACTTAGCACTTGCTGGCTATGCTTGGCTTTAGCCTCATCTAAATTGACGAACACCATACCAACGGCAAAGTTTTCAGTAATTGCTAATTGTTGCTCAGCAGCAATCTTTCTAAAAAACTCAGTAGGCGTGGCCAGTAATAAACCACAACCATCACCAGTTTTACCATCAGCAGCAACACCGCCACGGTGGGTCATACAGCTTAGACTATGAATAGCTGTTTTTACCAAATCATGACTGGCTTGCCCTTCAATATGAGCAATCAAACCAAAACCACAGTTATCAGAAAAGTCATCTGGCGTAGCCAGGTGAGTTTGCGAGGAGATCATTGACATAGCTGGTCCTTTTGAGTAAACGGGTTGCCTATATATCCAATGCGGCACATAAGCTAGTCCCCGTAAGCAGAACGGGCTGATAGTTAATATTCGTATATCGGATTCAATAAATGATGCAACGCTCATAGACATAATGCGTTAAGAGTGTCAAACCTTCGACTCTTTTAACGGATAGCATCTGTCTCAATAAATAATTAGCGTCTTAATAGATAGTAAGTAATTGCCGTTGGCAGCGAGAGAAAGTACTGCCCTGTATACCAATTACCTAGTTACCAATAACGTCATATCGTTATCTTGAGTATCGCTTGTTATTAAACCCCGTCCAGCACTTAAAACCAATTAGCTGAATAGTTAATAACAATGCATTTGATTAATCTTGAATATCTGACGCTCTGTATTCAAGCGCGTTATCAACCCTAATAAAGGGTGACAATAAGAGAGGTTGCTACACTTGTGATCGCTTGAATATGCATAACAAGTAGCAGCGCTTGAGCCAAAATAATTAGTAACCTATTTTATAAATAGTGGGATTTTACTAATTGACTGTTAAATAAGTAGTTTTTACGATAACTATACAGAACGTCGCCCACAGTTATATTAGTTAATGATGACCAAAAAATCTAGTCTTTTCTACGGATTCATCAACCATATTTTGTAAGAGAACTTATTACTATTGGTTATAAGACAACTAAAAACTGTGTGCAAAACTTAATGTGAAGTAGCTATTACTATGTTTGGCTGAAGTAATTAATTTGAGCTTATCCCATCAAAGCCCTTATTTTTGATGTTAATAGAATGCTATATAACGCGCCATAAAAAACCCACTAATTATTCGTTAGTGGGTTTTTAAATTATAATGATAATGATAATGAAATATTAATTACTTTTGGCTTCTATCAGTGCTTTTATGCTGTCATTACCATTTTTAGGAGTGTTGGCATTAGCAGTTGTGTTACTAGAATTTGCACTATTAGCCGTACTCGGCGTCTTAGCTGCTGGTATTACTGGTGACTTTGGCGTAGCAGCTGGTGGTTTCGGTGTTGGCACTACTGGAGGTTTTGGAGGAGTGGTGTCAGCACCTGATGCAGGCTTTTTGTTATCCTGTTCAGCTTTGCTAGTAGCACCGTCATCTTTCGTCGTCGTAACAGACGATGACTGCTCTTCGTTCACCACAGTACGCTGTTCATTAACAGATAAGGTGTCAGAGGTATCCGCTGACTGACGAATGCTTTCAGTGCCATTTGTATTGCTTTCTGCGGTTTCAGCAACTGGTTTTTTCTGACGTACTGGTACTTCACGCTTAGTCGGTTTTAAGTCAATAGAGCGAGTACGTTTGGTGCTCAAATCTTTCATTGGATCAGCACGCGTGTAGTTATCGATAATACCAACATATCGATTAATTTCTTCTGGTAACACACGCACATCAGCAGGTAATCTAAAGTCGATAAGCTTGGCTGCTCCAACCGCTTCCTGTGGACTACTCATCAGTCCATAAGTCAGCATATAACGCATTTGCTTTTCATCATCGAGATAACGGAAATAAGCAAATTTGTTACGGTCTTTGCGACCTTCTAGATAACTAATAATCACATCGTTTTCAGCGACATTCATCACCTGTACAGTCCATTTACCTTTATTGGCCAGCAGATAACCCTTGTCTTTGAACTCATCGGGATAATTACGCAAATCTTGAATCGCTGCATCAAAACTGAGTGGCTGTACATCCGTATCTAGCTCATGCAACGATTCAATTTTTAAAGGTTGCTCAAGCTCAGTACTCAGTGTTTCCGGTGCAGATATCGGCGCATTTTCAATTTTGGCACCCATCGCTGGCGTTTGACTAAACATCCAAATCAGAGCCGTTAGCACGCCTAATAACAAAGTGACTACCAGCCAGATCAATGCTTGACGTCGATAAGATTGGCTAGCGCTATGCGGCGTCGGTCTTAATGCTGCCATGGGAATATCCTTGGTAAAAATAAAATTGACTGCATTAAATAGATGCACAGGTCATTAGCATTACTGTGAATCAGCTCTTATAAGCGCTTAATTTCAGTATGCACTTATGAAAGCTGATTTTTTGATACATTATACGCTCGATTGCGATAACACTTCTGTCAGAAGCTGGGCATCAAAATCATCGGTCAATACAGCCTTACCCAGTGATTTTAACAAAATAAGGCGAATTTGTCCTTGTTTCACTTTTTTATCATGCCCCATCAGATTTAAAGCAGTCTGTGTATCAATAGGTGGTGCGGTAGTGGGTAAATTTGCCAATGTTAAAATACGTTTAATACGAGCGACTTCCTCGACCGTTAACCAGCCAATTTTTTGTGACAGCTCGGCAGCTTGTAACATACCTGCAGCAACAGCCTCACCATGCAACCAATTACCATAGCCTTGATGCGTTTCAATCACATGACCAAAGGTATGACCAAAGTTCAACAACGCACGCACACCGGACTCTCTCTCATCTTGTGCAACCACGTCCGCTTTATACTGACAACAACGCTTGACCGCCTCGCCAAGTACAGCCAAATCTAATGCCATCATTGCAGGTAAGTTTTCCTCAAGCCAGGTTAAAAATGCCTCATCCATAATGAGCGCATATTTGATGACCTCAGCCAACCCTGCTGATAGCTCACGAGCAGGCAAAGTTTTGAGCGTACTCATGTCAGCAAGCACCATTTGGGGCTGCCAAAAAGCGCCAATCATATTCTTACCCTGAGAATGATTGATACCCGTCTTGCCACCCACACTTGAATCCACTTGCGACAAAAGCGTCGTTGGAATCTGGATGAAATCCACCCCACGCATAAAGCTTGCTGCAGCAAAACCTGTCATGTCACCAATGACGCCGCCACCCAACGCAATAAGCGTGACGTCTCGATTGAAATGCTCCGCCATCAATGCATCATAAATTTGGTTGATACTGGCTTGATCTTTATATTGCTCACCATCTGGCAGTACACAGACTCTAACCGTAAACTGCTCTGTCAACGCTTCTTCTAACGCACTTAGATACAAAGGCGCTACCGTCTCATTGGTGACAATCAGTACTTGGCGACCACTAATATATGGCGCTACCTGTTTTGCCATACTGCTATTATCTATCGCAGTGTTTTCAGTAATGACAATTGGATAGTCATGACTTTGCGTATGAACGGTCAAACCATCATGAAACAGTGGCATTGCCAACACTCCTTAAGCATTGTGAATGAGATGAAAGTCGCTAAATGTGAGTAATCATAATTGAGGTGCTATTGGTTTCTTATGACTTATGATTCATTTTCGTTATGTTCTGGCGTTATCGTCGCAGAGTTATTAAACGACGCTAATTGCTGTAAGAGCTGACTGACCATATGACGGGGATAAGTATGTCCGGTTGGCATAATAATATGGGCGACTTGACGATATAGTGGATCGCGTTTGCTATATAAGTCTTGCAGTATTTTTCTAGGATTAGGCTGCTGTAGTAATGGGCGTGATTTATCTTTAGCAGTACGGGCCATCTGCACATCAACGGGCGCATTTAAATAAACCACAATACCGCGTTGCTGTAAAAACGCTCTATTTTCAGCACACATAACGGCACCGCCACCAGTCGCTAATACGATTTGGTTTTTTTGGGTCAGCTCATCGATAGCCCGTGTCTCACGCTCACGAAAGCCTGCCTCACCTTCTTTAGCAAATATCCAAGCAATATCAGCGCCTGTTTGCGATTCAACATACCAATCACTATCTACAAAGGTGCGACCTAACTGCTTAGCAAGCAATTTACCGATAGTCGTCTTACCTGCTCCCATCGGTCCTACTAAAAACACCGATGGCAATTCCTCAACCATAATACTTACTCAGTTAAATTAGCTATCATACAACGTCATCGATATTCTGGCTAGTAATGAGGCCTTATTATTACCAGTCAAACTTGGCTAATAGTAAAAATAGGGCAAGAAAAAAGCAAGCGCTTAGGCTTGCTTTTTTCTTTTGTGAGATAACAAAGTATTAATTTTGCTTCACACACCTAATATCATCATTAGTCTAAACGACTAACACCATCATTAATCAGTTTAGTGGTGATGAAAATCAATAACTCTTCTTTTTCATTACTACGGGTATCTTTGCGGAATAAGCGACCAACATAAGGCAGATCACCTAAGAATGGTACTTTTTCTACGCCGTCAGCGATACGGTTTTTGAAGACACCACCAAGTACAACTGTTTGGCCATCTTCTACGATGATATTAGTAGAGATAGAATCTTCAGAAATGGCCACGGCGCCATTATAAACCGTTGGCGCGCCATTTTTGATGTTTAAGTTTAGACTGATTTTGCCATCAGGTGTGATGTTCGGTGTCGCTTCTAAACTAAGTGCAGCTTCTATAAAGCTAGTTGTGGTCGCACCACTTGCCGATGCTTCTTGATAGGCAATTTGCGTACCAGAAGAGATTTTGGCCGTTTGCTTATCTGCGGTCAAAATCTTAGGCGTAGAGATCACCTCACCACGATTATCCGCTTGCATGGCTGATAACTCAAGATCTAGTGTATAACCTGACAAACCAAGCAAACCAAACGCAATACTACCAGCAGGATTAGAAACCCCAAGATCAACGTTTAAATTATCAGGACGAGTAATATCGTATGAAACCGTACCAGCATCACTGTCTATGTCAAAATCTCTGAGATCCCATAAGGTTTGATCGCTACCACCAACCAATAAACTGCTGTTACTAGCAGCACCATCAGACAAGATACCCCAACTTACCCCAATTTCTTTGCTAAAGCTATCCGAAGCACTGACAATACGCGCTTCAATCATGACTTGACGAACTGGAACATCAATCTTTGCAATCAGTTTATGAATATTTTCAATACTGGCAGCCACATCTTTAATAATTAAAGTATTGGTACGCTCATCAACTGTTACTGTGCCACGATTGGACAATAAAGTATTATTGTCATTCGTATTGCTAGTAGAATTACTACTAGATGAGCCTTTACCCTGAGATATCAGCGTCAAAACATCTTGCGCTTTGGCATAGCTTAAACGAATGTATTCAGTGCGCAGTGGCGAATATGACTCAACTGCTTGCTGTGCTTCAAGCTCTTTCGCTTCTTGCTCAGCCAGTTCAGTAGCAGGTGCTACCAAAATTACATTGCCATTTTCACGCTTACCTAGATTCTTACTTTTCAAGATGATATCAAGCGCTTGATCCCACGGTACGTTGATAAGACGCAAAGTGATATTGCCAGAGACTGAATCATTAGCCACAATGTTCATTTCAGTAAACTGAGCTAGGATATCTAAGACACTGCGAATCTCAACGTCTTGGAACTCCATAGACAAAGGCTCACCACTATATACTCGCTCTTCAAGCGTCGGCTCACGTAATAACGCCGGCTTATTGATGCTAATATTTAGTTGATTGCCCGACTGATAGGCTTGATACTCATAATCTTCAGTCATATTGATAGTAATGACACCATTTTGACCTTGGTTTTTGGTATCAATACTATTAACAAGACCGCTATTAATATTCAGACGGCGTAATAGATTTCTTGGCACTGTACTACCAGTTAGGTTTACTACCAATTTATTGCCTTGGCGTTGTACGTCAACTGGAATGGCCTCATTAGTCAGGGCGATACTGACGTTACCACCACCATCTTTTCCTGCTGCAAAATTAACCGCACTCAAACCATCATAGCTATATTGCGTTCTTACTTGCGACGCAGCAAGTTGTGGACTTAGCAGTGGATTCACTCTGACAACCATCGTATCGGCTGGTACTTGATTTTTAGTCACAGTCTTATTGGTTGTATCAACAGCGGTATATGCGCTACTCGTCTCTACAATCGGTGTCGTTGTGATTGTATTATTAAGTACTTCTTGAACAGGGTCATTGGTCCTCAATGAACGGCTAGGATCAGTAATGGTCAATACTAAATCATTACCGTCAATCGTCGTCGTATAAGTGCCTGTCTGTTTTAAACCAACAATAAGGCGCGTGGTACTGTCACTACTTAAGGTAGTAACATCATTTACCATACCGATATTATATTCGCTAAAGCGGCTTGCAAGTCCATTTTGCACTTGTTCAAAATCTAGTACCAAGCGGCTAGGATCATCAAGCTGATAGGCTGCAGGCAGTACTGGCACGCCTGCAAATCCTAAACGTATTTGCGTTACTGCTGGAGCAGTTTGTACCACAGAGACGTTATTAATGCGCTGTGCAGCATTGGCACTGTTACTCACTGCTACCATGCTGATTGCCAATGCTGAAATGGCAAAAGCAGAAGTTACGCGGTTGCTCATCATCATTACCTTGTTATTGCGTACTGTCATTATTTATTCCTCAAAAATCTGCCGACTTAGCTTATAGGGGAAACCAGCGACTGGGGTTTTTCAACAAACCCTGCGCGGCTGTCTGGCACAATTTCAATCAAGTTAATCTGAGTCGGCGTGATTTCAACAATACGGCCGTCATTTACTCCAAGATAATCACCTACTTTAACGCTCGCGACTGAACCATCAGGACGTTGTATTAACGCATATCGCTGACCTTCAGGTGAAACAACGACGCCGCGAAAGACCAGTTGTGACAATTCATATTGCTCAAGTGGCTCTTTTACTCTGGTAATGTCAGGACGAACACCATCGATAGAAGTGCTAGGACCTTGTGTATTGACCAGACTAGGTGGCAAAAATGGGCTACGCTGTGCACTGGCGCTATAGACAAAGTCTTCTACAAGCTCAGCTTTGGGCGGTGGATCGATGGGCTTTGCAGGCTTATTACGGATGTCCGTCATTGCCTGCTCTGCCATACCAATACGATCAGCACATCCTGTCATTGATAAAACAGCAACGCTTAAAGCCAGTAGCATAGGCAGTTTTTGAATAGTCATTAGTTGCCTCCTGCATTATCAGTAGTAGCGACCGTATCAACAGCTTCAGGATCAGCTTCTTTCGAGCGATACGTCTTTGTGTTCAGTACCAAATTAAGTTCTGGTAAGACATCTAAGGTTGGCTGTGGGTTGCTGACTTCGAAATCATGCATCGTAATGATTCGTGGTAGTGCTGCAAGACCACTGATAAAGCTACCAAACTGATGAAACTCACCTAAAGCTGCAATACGAATAGGCTGCTCAATAAAGAACTCATTCTCAATTTCAGGTTCTACAGAAATATCTTGGAAGCGTATATTGCTGCCAACACCTGTCATATTGATACCCTCTACCAACTCTGACACACGAGTATCTTTTGGTAACTGGTCCAATAAAGTATTGAACTCTGTTTCCATTTGAACAACTTGTGCTTTATAGGCTTCTAAATGACGCGCACGTGATTCTTTTTCACGGTAGCTCTCAAGCAGCGTATTTTGCTGGCTTTCAGCAGCAGTTATTTCATCAATTTTACTACTAATCGGTAGAGACCATGACAATGCTGCTATAAGCGTAATGATAAGACCAATTACCGTGACTTTTACGGGTAGCGGCCAGCTGCCGTAGTTGTCTGAATCTAACGATTCGAAACTGCGACGAAACTCCTGTAAATCAAACTGTTTCTGTGATTTCGAGGCAGTTTTTTTGGTTTTGATTAGGCTTTTTTTACGGCTAAGTTTCATAACTCACCTCCAGGCCCAGTACTGGCATCATCAGGTGCGGCGGTCTCCGACTGAACTTTAGTCGTTACCACAAACTGAACATAGCTGTCTTCAGGATAAACAGGACGAGAGCTCTCACCACTAGTGACTGTATTGTTAAGCACTGGTGCGGATTCATAAGCGCTAATATTCTGTTGAATGTTGCTCACTGCAGAATCACCCATCCACTTACTATTATCAAGATTTAGAATCAATCTTGACACAACATAAGGGTTATCAGCACGACCTGTTAAAGTAAGTGTGTCACCTTCACGTTTTAGATTGTTTAAATAAAGCGCAGGCGGCATAGCTTTAGCAAGATCGTCCCATAGACGTACAGGTACAGGACGTCGTCCTTGTAAGTCCTGAATAACCTGCATACGTGAGATGATATCTTCACGGCGCTGTTCTAAGCTATCAATTTCAACCAATGCCGTATCCAAAAGAACGTTTTCTTGTTCTATCAAGGCATTCGCATCACGCTGCTCAGCAAGTGCATTGTTAAAGTAGCTCCATGAAGCAAATGCAGCCAATAGGCTAAGCAAAATCACCGCAACTACCAACGTTATAAATTCTTTGTTGCGACGTTCGCGTTCTTCTTGTCGCCAGGGTAAGAGGTTAATACGAGCCATTAGTCGAAGCTCCTTAACGCAAGACCGCACGCGGCCATTAAGCTTGGTGCATCAATAGTTAATTGCTCATTATCAATATTTGGCGCAATAGTCATATTGGCAAAAGGATTAGCAATACTAACCGTCACACCCAGTTTTTGTTGTGCCATACCTGCAAGACCAGCGATAGAGCTGCTGCCACCAGCTAACACTACATGATCGATACTACTATATTGACTTGAGGAGAAATAAAACTGTAATGAGCGAGTGATTTGCTGAATGGTATTTTCCATAAAAGGAGTCAGCACATCGAGGTAGTAATCGTCAGGTAATGTACGCTCACGCTTACTAATCGCAGCCTCTTCAGCAGATAGTCCATAACGATTTTGTATCGCTTCTGTCAACTGAACACCACCAAACAACTGCTCACGACTGTATATGAATTCACCATTTTTAGCGACATATAGAGTCGTTTGATTATGCCCAATGTCAACCAATGCAACCAGTTCTGGGTTACTTGGTAAGTTATCTACCATAAGCCCAAAAGCACGTTCAATGGCGTGAGACTCGATATCCATAACCTTGGTTTTCAAGCCACCAAAGGTTAATGCGTCAACTCGTTGGTCAACATTTTCCGAGCGAGATGCGGCAAGTAGTACTTGCACCATCTCATCACTGGCCAAAGAAGGACCTAAAACTTCAAAGTCCAAGTTAACGTCTTCTAACGGATAAGGCACGTATTGATCAGCATCTAAACGTATTTGAGCTTCACGCTCAACATCGTTTAACGTGGTATCCATGTCAATGATTTTGGTAATCACAGCTGATCCTGAGACCGCAGTAGCAGCGTCAGCACCAGTAACATGGCAACGTTTAGCTAAGCTGGTAATCGTATTACCAACCGCTTCCGTATCTAAGAGAAGTTTATCGACGACTACACCTTCCGGCAGTCTCTCAATGCCATAAGATTTTAGATGAAACATGCCTTGTTGGCGCTGTATGTCAACCAACTTCACTGAAGTGGCACAGATATCCACACCAATCAAATGTTGACTTTTGGAAGTAAATAGCCTCACAAACTCTATACCTTATATTAAGTGTACAATCTGATAGTTATTTGTAATAATTGAATACAATACTTTACTTAATAGATAGATTCAAGCATTTAAATAAGTTATTCAGTCTAACTTACACATTTATTATGACCTGCCTATTTTGTTCAAGGTATAATACATTATCTGTTGCAAATTTTAATTGATAAGTCTTCTTATGATCAAAAAAAATGCTACCGCCCGACTCATTCATTTTTTGGTAGGGCTTTTTGTCGCCTGTTTAGCATTAGCCGTTATCTTAGCCCTTGCTGTGCCTATCGGTTTTTACGGTATGGCGATGTATTTATCGCCAACGTTGCCTAGCACTCAAGAGATTAAGACGGCGAAGTTAGAAATGCCACTACAAATATATAGTAGTGATGACAAACTAATTGGTCAGTATGGCAATCGCTTATCACTACCGATTACTTTTGAAGATATTCCTGAAGACCTTACTCATGCCTTTCTAGCAGCAGAAGATGCCTCTTTTTTTCAACATAGTGGTATTAGCATCAAAGGTTTAGGCCGTGCTGTAACTGAAGCAGTCACAGATGATAATAGTCAAACAGGTGGTTCTACCATCACGATGCAGGTTGCCAAAAACTACTTTTTAAGTTCAGAGCGCACCTTAAATCGTAAGTTAACTGAACTGTTCTTAGCGCGTAAGATTGAAGACGAGCTAAGCAAAAATGACATTCTGACACTTTATGTCAACAAAATCTATTTAGGTGAAGGTGCCTACGGTGTCCGTGCCGCTGCCAAAAAATATTATAGTAAATCACTAGATAATCTCACTATTGCTGAGACGGCAATGTTAGCTGGTCTGCCAAAAGCACCTTCTAAATACAACCCTGTGGCCAATCCTGAACGTGCATTAACTCGCCGTAACTGGATTATCGGGCGCATGCATGAGTTAGGTTATATTACTAAAGCACAGCGTGATGAAGCGATTGCCTCTCCTATTGGTATTAACCTTTATAAAGAGAAGCTGGACGTCAATATGCCCTATTTGGCAGAAATGACGCGCTCTACTTTAGTTCAACGCTACGGCAAACAAGTCATGCAAAGTGGTTGGCGTGTGCGTCTTACGGTTGATAGTAAAGCACAAACAGATGCGGAATCGGCAGTCCTCAAAGGTCTCGTTGCTTACGATCATCGCCATGGGTGGCGAGGTGCTGAAGCGAATGATGAACCGCTAGAAAACTTCCGTCGCTATAGCAATATGTCGCCCGCCAAAGTGACTAAGGTGAACTCTCGTAGTTTTGATGCCGTCATGCCTTCAGGTGAGAATGTAACCATTAATTGGTCAGGCATGCGCTGGGCAAGTAAATACATCTCTGCTAATCGTATTGGCTATGCTCCTAGCAATGCCAGCCAAATAGTCAATAAGAACGATATTATTCGCCTAATTCCAACTAGCAATGGTAATTGGCAGCTAGCGCAAGTGCCCAAAATCCAAAGCAGTCTAGTCTCATTGAACCCAGCGACTGGTGCCGTTAATGCTTTAGTTGGTGGCTTTGATTTTAATCATAGTAAGTTCAATAGAGCTTTACAAGGCTGGCGTCAACCAGGCTCCATCATTAAACCACTTGTCTATACAGCGGCTCTAGAAAAAGGCTATCGTCCTGATACTATTGTTTCAGATAGTCCTATTCAAGTCGGTGAATGGAAACCTAAAAACTCCGATCAACGCTTCTTGGGTGATATCACTCTACGCCGTGGCCTTTATTTGTCTCGTAACCTAGTATCTATTCGTCTATTACAAGCCATTGGTATCGCTGATACCCGTAACTTATTAGATCAGTTCGGCCTTGATAAAGAGAAGCTCCCAACCACTTTATCGTTAGCACTGGGTGCAGGGCAAGCAACACCCTTACAGATGGCGACTGCCTATGCAACTTTTGCCAATGGTGGCCATCGCGTACAACCCTATTTCATCGAACAAATTTATAATTATAGTAATAACCTATTATTTCAGGCGAACCCACAACAAGCATGTGCCAAATGCTTCAATAAAGATCTCGAAAAGCGTAATAAAGAGTCAATCGAAAATTATAATCAGTCGATTGAAGACGAGAGCAAAGCGGCCAACAGCGAAGTAATTGTTGCAGAACAAGATGTAGAAGATACTGAACAAAATGATAAAGCCATCGACTTAAGTGTCTATGATGCTAGCCCACAAGCCGATCGTTTAAAGGCACCTGCGGTTCAGTATGCATTGGCCAAACAAGCTCCTCGAATATTGAAACCAAGAGTTGCTTTTGATATGGCAGAT
This sequence comes from Psychrobacter sp. SCQQ22, assembly GCF_015864605.1. Classification (NCBI taxonomy): domain Bacteria; kingdom Pseudomonadati; phylum Pseudomonadota; class Gammaproteobacteria; order Moraxellales; family Moraxellaceae; genus Psychrobacter; species Psychrobacter sp. SCQQ22. The sequence goes on along the minus strand of NZ_JADYWZ010000009.1, from coordinate 15,124 downwards.
ATTTTACGTGATGTTGTTCAGCGTGGTACAGCAGTACGTGCAAAAGCACTAGGACGCGATGATATTGGCGGAAAAACAGGTACTACTAACGATGCTAAAGATGCTTGGTTTGCAGGCTTCCACCCTACCAATGCAACGGTTGTATGGATGGGCTTTGATCAACCAACGACTATGGGTCGTCACGAATACGGTGGTGTAGCAGCATTACCTGTTTGGATGGATTTTATGAGAGCCCAGCTTAAGGATACACCTCGTCAGTGGGTGCCTAATGATAAAGGTTTTACATCTACCAGACAAAAGAAAAAAACGGCAAGAACCAATAAGGCTGACGACAATACATCTGAGAAACCAGTTTCTACGCAAACACAACAGCGGACGCAATTGTCAGCTGAACCTGCTGCAGAATCAAATAACTCACAGACCTCAAGAACCGAAAGTCGCCGTAATAATGATGTCGTACCGCAAAATCCACTATCAGTAACGCCAGTTGAAACGCTTCCACCGATGCCAGAATAAACTATCTAAAATATTAACTGATGTTGAATATAAAAAAGCCTGTTTAGTATCTACTAAACAGGCTTTTTTATGTATGGAGGCTATAAAAATGTTGTTCCGCTTCACGAGACTTATGAGTTAGCTTTACTATCAACACCAAACTTATACCACCCTACTGGTAGATTTGCTAAAACTCAACCATTCCAGCACGAAGCTGTTCAATCAGCTCTAAAAACTGCTGACGCCATTCGCGTATTGTCGATTCATCTGGTAACCATTGGTTCGATAAAGTAACCACATTGACAATAAGATCCGATGACTGCTTCGTATCGTTACTTAATTGTTCATCAACGACTGTATCTGGTGGTACCGCATAAAGACAGCGCTGATAAGCACGCTCTATATTGGCCAAAAACCCTTGCTGCTGTAGCTGTTGCAGACGCTGAATCTCAGGAGATACTTGCGTACTTTCACTCAAGGCTTGTTCGATATCTGATAATGTTGGTGCTGGCATATTCAAATTATAGAAATAACCAAGCTCTTGAGTAAATGCAAGAAAAGCACCGTATAGATGAAAAATAGCAGTCTCACAATGTGCTTGATACAACTGCTTATCATTGGTACTTCCTGCTGATTGGCAAAAGAGACGGCAAAAATAAAGTTTTTGATTGGTTCGATCAGCTTGATACTTGGCAACACGGGTTTTACCTGCCATTTTCTACTTATCCTTATATTAATCATAAATATGACCAGTTAGCACATTCATAAATTATGATATGAATTTTTGAGTGTCCTGCTGTTTTAAGTGTACTACTAACTGGAACAACCTTGCTAGAAAGTATATCAGCTAAAAAATAGCGGCGCTATATTAAGACTTATTAGCTGACCAGATATAGCCTTAGACGAATTATTCTCATTGCCTTACTTATCTATAAACGTAAAAAAGCCAGCAACTTAGGCTGGCTTTTTTATTAAGTTAAGAATGAATCAAAGATGTCTAATACTATTAGTTATCTTGGTTCAGCTCTTGTGCAAAAGCTTCATCAAAGCTAGCAAAGTCTTTACTATCAGTGCTAGCAGTCATGTCAAATGCTGCATTAAGATCTTTATCTTGTAGCTTTTGATCTGCTTTTTCTTTACGTGCTTTATGATAAGCAAGACCAGTACCTGCAGGAATCAAGCGACCAACAACGACGTTTTCTTTCAGGCCACGCAACTCATCCACTTTACCAGTAACGGCAGCCGCAGTTAGTACACGTGTCGTTTCCTGGAATGACGCAGCTGAGATAAAGCTTTCTGTTGCCAGACTTGCTTTAGTGATACCCAGTAATTGACGCTCAAACTGTACTGGGAATTTATCTTCCGCTTCCAGTTTTTCATTCAATGCTTTGATATCAGCATACTCTGCTTGATCACCTTTAAAGTGGTTTGAATCGCCGCCGTCAGTGATTTCAACTTTACGCAACATCTGGCGAATGATAACTTCGATGTGCTTATCGTTGATTTTTACACCCTGCAGACGATAAACGTCCTGTACTTCGTTAACGATATAATCAGCAAGGGCAGTTTGTCCTTTCAGACGCAAGATATCGTGTGGATTTTGTGGACCATCAGCGATAACTTCACCACGTGCTACTGTCTCGTTTTCAAAGACGTTGATTTGACGCCATTTCGGGATTAGCTCTTCATGAATCTCACCATCTTCATTGGTGATGATGAAACGATTCTTACCTTTGGTCTCTTTACCAAAGCTTACGACACCTGTCATTTCTGCCATGATCGCATGATCTTTTGGACGACGTGCTTCGAATAGATCGGCAACACGTGGTAGACCACCAGTAATATCTTTAGTACCTGATGATGCCTGTGGTACACGACCTAGGATCGAACCAGCTGCTACTTTTTCACCATCGCTAACGCGAATGATGGTTTCAGCAGGTAGGAAGTAAACTACTTCTTTACCTTCATCAGTATTCAAGATAATAGCAGGACGTAAGTCTTTTGCTGAGCTTGAACGGTCACGAGTAGCTAGAATCTCAAATGAGCTCATACCAGTCGCATCATCAACTTTCACTGTTGCAGTCATACCATCAGTAATGTCACTGAAGCGTGCTGTACCAGCAAATTCTGTGATAATTGGATGCGTGTGCGGATCCCATTTAGCGATGGTCTGACCGCCTTCAACCTGATCTTCGTGTTTCACAAGAACGCTAGAACCGTAAGGTACTTTATAACGTTCACGCTCACGGCCAAGATCATCAGTCAATGCAATTTCAGCTGAACGCGATACGATAACCAAATGGCCATCAGTATGTTGAACTGTTTTCATGTTTTCGAAATGCGCTTGACCAGCATTACGTACAGAGATGCTATTGTCCACAGATGCAGAGCTTGCAGCCCCACCCACGTGGAAAGTACGCATGGTTAACTGAGTACCAGGCTCACCGATAGACTGTGCAGCCATAACACCAACTGACTCGCCGATGTTCACTTTATGACCACGAGCCAAATCACGGCCATAGCACTGTGAACAAACACCGTGCTCAACATTACAGGTAATAACTGAACGTACCCAGATATCATCGATAGCGTTTTCGTCAAGCACATTTACCCAATGCTCATCGATCAACGTACCTGCTGGAATCAATACTTTATCAGCATCATCGTTATAATTCACATCACGTGCAGTGACACGACCAAGTACTAGCTCACCCAACTTCTCAATGATTTCGCCACCTTGAATATGTGGTTTCATGAGCAAGCCTTGCTCAGTACCACAGTCATCAGTGGTGATAACTAAATCTTGTGCCACATCAACCAAACGACGAGTCAGGTAACCTGAGTTAGCCGTTTTCAATGCCGTATCCGCTAGACCTTTACGTGCACCGTGAGTTGAGATGAAATACTGTAGTACGGTCAAACCTTCACGGAAGTTAGCTTTAATTGGGGTTTCGATGATTGAGCCATCTGGCTTAGCCATCAAACCACGCATACCAGCCAACTGACGAATCTGTGCCGCACTACCACGAGCACCAGAATCTGACATGATAAAGATAGAGTTGAACGATTTTTGCTCTTCTTCTTCACCTTTGGCATTCAAGATCTTATCTGTTGCCAAGTTATCCATCATCGCCTTAGCGACTTTGTCATTGGTACGTGACCAGATATCAACTACTTTGTTATAACGCTCACCAGCAGTCACAAAGCCTTGCTCGAATTGATCTTCGATTTCGCGAACTTCGCCTTCTGCCACTTCGATGATTTGCTTTTTAAGTGGTGGAATGACCATATCGTCAATACCGATAGATACGCCTGATAGTGTCGCTTGAGCAAAACCAAGATACATCAATTGGTCAGCAAACATAACACTTTCTTTGACGCCTACTTTACGGTAGCAAGAGTTGATCAAACGAGAGATATTTTTCTTCGTCATTTCTTGGTTACATTCATCAAACGTCATACCTTTAGGCATGATGTTCCAGATAAGTAAACGACCAGCAACCGTATCTTTAATACTGATTTCTTTGGTTTGGTTACCTTCTTCATCAATATGCGTCTCAGTGACACGTACTTTGATTTTAGCGTTTACATGTAGATCGTTTGAACCAATCGCACGCAATGCTTCATTAACGGTAGCAAAAACCATGCTCTCGCCTTTGGCATTGATAGACGAGCGACTGATGTAGTACAAGCCCAATACAACATCCTGTGATGGTACGATGATTGGATCACCGTTCGCAGGTGACAAGATGTTGTTGGTAGACATCATTAGCGCACGTGATTCTAACTGTGCTTCTAGCGTCAATGGCACGTGAACGGCCATTTGGTCACCATCAAAATCGGCGTTAAACGCGGTACAAACGAGCGGATGCAATTGGATTGCTTTACCTTCGATTAGTACTGGCTCAAATGCCTGTAGACCCAAACGGTGAAGTGTTGGTGCACGGTTAAGAAGCACTGGATGCTCACGGATAACCATGGCCAGCATATCCCACACTTGTGGCTCTTCACGCTCTACCATCTTTTTGGCAGCTTTAATCGTCGTTGCTAAACCATGAGACAATAGTTTGTTATAAGTAAATGGCTTGAACAGTTCAAGTGCCATTTTCTTCGGTAGACCACACTGATGTAGACGTAGTGTTGGACCTACAACGATAACTGAACGACCAGAGTAATCGACACGCTTACCAAGTAAGTTTTGACGGAAACGACCTTGCTTACCTTTGATCATATCAGCCAAAGATTTCAATGGACGCTTGTTACTACCAGTAATGGCACGACCGCGACGACCGTTATCAAGCAACGCATCAACTGACTCTTGCAACATACGTTTTTCGTTACGTACGATGATATCAGGTGCACTAAGCTCAAGCAGACGCTTTAGACGGTTGTTACGGTTGATGACGCGACGGTACAAATCGTTTAGATCCGAAGTCGCAAAACGGCCGCCTTCTAGTGGTACTAGTGGGCGCAAATCTGGTGGCAGTACTGGTAAAATGTTCATTACCATCCACTCAGGCTTGTTATTAGAATCACGGAATGCTTCTAATAGCTTAAGACGCTTAGACATCTTTTTAAGCTTAGTTTCAGAACCTGTTTGCGGAATCGCTTCACGTAGCTCATCAATCTCGATATCTAAATCGATATCTTTTAATAAGTCTTGAACCGCTTCAGCACCCATTTTAGCAGTGAACTCATCACCAAACTCTTCAAGGGCTTTAAAGTAATCTTCATCATCAAGCAACTGATATCTTTCTAAGCTAGTTAAACCAGGCTCAGTCACGATATAGCTTTCAAAATATAGAACGCGTTCGATATCACGTAGCGTCATGTCTAACAATAGACCGATGCGGCTTGGTAATGATTTTAGGAACCAAATATGCGCAACTGGGCTAGCCAAGTCGATGTGGCCCATACGGTCACGACGAACTTTAGCAGTCGTAACTTCTACGCCACATTTTTCACAGATAACGCCTTGGAACTTACGGCGCTTGTACTTACCACATAAGCACTCAAAATCTTTTACTGGGCCAAAGATTTTGGCACAAAAAAGACCATCACGTTCAGGCTTGAACGTGCGATAGTTAATAGTTTCAGGCTTTTTCACTTCGCCATGTGACCATGACTTGATGACGTCAGGTGAGGCTAAAGTAATTTGAATGCTATCAAACTCTTGGTTACCGTTGCCGGTAGGGCTTTGCATGATATCGAGTAAATCTTTCAAGTTGCTTCTCCGTTATCTTTATAATCATCTGATAGCGTATAGTTGACGCAAATAAGATGAATGAAGGCAATGAATAGGGTTGAGACAAATCACTAAAAGCAGCAGCTATGCGCGTACTGCTTTTAGATTGACCACTAAGGATAATAATTAACTGAAGCTATGTTAAAGGTAGCCTCAGCCAGCCGTGCTTAATGGGTTTGCTTTAACTCAATATTAATACCCAATGATTTGATTTCTTTGGTCAGTACGTTGAACGATTCAGGCATACCTGGATCCATATACTGCTCACCATCAACGATGTTTTTATACATACGTGTACGGCCTTCAACGTCATCCGACTTCACAGTCAGCATTTCCTGCAACGTGTAAGTCGCGCCATAAGCTTCTAGTGCCCAGACTTCCATCTCACCGAAGCGCTGACCACCAAACTGAGCTTTACCGCCCAATGGCTGCTGCGTAACTAGTGAGTAAGAACCGGTAGAACGTGCATGCATTTTGTCATCAACCAAATGGTTAAGTTTGAGCATGTACATATAACCAACGGTCACTTTACGGTCAAACTTCTGACCAGTACGACCATCATACAATGTCTGCTGACCATCACGGTCCATACCAGCAAGCTCTAGCAAGTCTTTGACTTGGCTCTCTCTTGCACCATCAAACACTGCAGTACCCATTGGTACACCGCCGCGTAAGTTGTCTGATAATGCCATGATGTCATCATCACTCAAGCTATCAAGATCAACTTGCTCGCCGCCTACTTGGTTATAAATTTTGTCTAAGAAACCACGTAGTTCTTTGATCGCTGCTTGAGATTTGAGCATACCATCGATTTTCTCGCCCAAACCTTTGGCTGCCATACCCAAATGCGTCTCTAGAACCTGACCGATGTTCATACGAGATGGTACACCAAGTGGGTTCAATACGATGTCAACGGTATTACCATTTTCATCATAAGGCATATCTTCGACTGGCATGATGCGTGATACCACACCTTTGTTACCATGACGACCAGCCATTTTATCACCAGGCTGAATACGACGCTTAACCGCTAGATAAACTTTAACGATTTTTTGGACACCATGTTGTAAATCATCACCAGCGGTCAATTTGCGTTTTTTCTCAGCAAACTTAACATCGATATCTTTTTGCTTATCAACTAAGTATTCAGCGATTTGCGTTAGACGTTCAGAGATTTCTTCTTCAACTGGCTGAATGTCAAGCAAGGTCTCAAGGCTCATATCTTTCATATCAGCCAATGCCATAACCGTACCGGCTTTTAGACCAGAACCACCACTGACTTTTTGGCCATCTAATAGATTACCAATACGACCACGTGCTGCTTCTTCAAAGATACGTAGCTCTTCTTTTAAATCTTTGCGATAGCTATCAAGCTGTGATTTTTCAATCGCTTTTGCACGTGCATCTTTCTCGACACCATCACGAGTAAAGACTTGTACGTCGATAACCGTACCTTTGCTTGATGTAGGAACACGTAAAGACGTGTCTTTTACATCAGCTGCTTTTTCACCAAAGATAGCCCGGAGCAATTTCTCTTCTGGCGTTAGTTGCGTTTCACCTTTTGGCGTCACTTTACCAACTAGGATATCACCAGCGTCAACTTCAGCACCAATATAGACGATACCTGCTTCGTCAAGGCTTGATAGTGCTGCTTCACCAACGTTTGGAATATCAGCAGTAATCTCTTCTGTACCTAGCTTGGTATCACGTGCCACACACGTCAATTCTTGAATATGAATGGTGGTGAAACGATCTTCTTTAACCACTTTCTCAGATAACAAGATCGAATCTTCGAAGTTGTAACCATTCCATGGCATAAATGCGATGCGAATGTTCTGACCTAGTGCTAGCTCACCAAGATCCGTTGACGGACCATCAGCCAAGATATCACCCAAAGCAATCTCATCGCCTTGGTTAACGATGATACGTTGGTTGATACAAGTGTTTTGGTTAGAGCGCGTGTATTTAACTAAGTTATAAATATCGATACCCGCTTCACCAGCAGTCATCTCGTCTTCGTTTACACGAACAACGATACGTGATGCATCAACATCTTCAATCACACCGCCACGCTTAGCGATCACACAAACACCAGAATCACGAGCAACATAGCGCTCCATGCCAGTACCTACTAACGGCTTATCAGCACGTAGCGTAGGAACAGCCTGACGCTGCATGTTCGAGCCCATCAAGGCACGGTTAGCATCATCATGCTCTAGGAACGGAATCAAACCTGCTGCTACCGATACTACCTGACTTGGCGACACATCCATATGCGTCACTTTTTCTGGCGGCATACGGACGAATTCACCATAGCTACGGACACTGACCATCTCGTCACTTAGTGCACCATCTTCAGTCAATGGTGAGTCAGCCTGTGCAATGACCGTACCAACTTCTTCAATGGCTGATAGATATTCAATGATATCCGTTACTTTACCGTCAACCACACGGCGATATGGCGTTTCTAAGAAGCCAAAGCTGTTGGTTTTAGCAAATGTTGCCAATGAGTTGATAAGACCAATGTTTGGACCTTCAGGAGTCTCAATCGGGCATACACGGCCATAATGGGTATCATGTACGTCACGTACTTCAAAGCCTGCACGTTCACGAGTTAGACCACCGGGTCCTAGTGCTGATACACGGCGTTTATGGGTAACTTCAGACAACGGGTTGTTCTGATCCATAAACTGTGACAACTGGCTTGAACCAAAGAATTCTTTAACCGCAGCCGCTACTGGCTTTGAGTTAATCAAATCTTGTGGTGACAAGTTATCAGATTCTGCTGAGCTCAAACGTTCTTTAACTGCACGCTCTACACGTACTAGACCAACACGGAACTGGTTTTCTGCCATTTCGCCTACAGAACGAATACGACGGTTACCTAAGTGATCGATATCATCGACTTCACCGCGACCGTTACGAATCTCAATCAGCTCTTTTAATACGTTCACGATATCAGCATTGGTCAGGACACTACGTGCACGCTGAATGTCTGGATCATCTGTATTATCAAAATCTAACCCTAGACGACGGTTAAACTTCATGCGGCCAACGTTTGACAAGTCATAACGATCTGCATTGAAGAACATGCTTTCGAACAGTTTTTCAGCAGTTTCGACCGTTGGAGGCTCACCTGGACGCATTACTTTATAGATTTCGATCAATGCTTCTTCACGGCTTGACGTGCTATCAGCACGTAGCGTGTCAGCAATATAACTACCCTGATCGATATCATTGGTAAATAGAATGCTGAATTCTTTGATAGATTCGCTGGCTTCAAATGCACTCAATTTAACCAATAATTCATGGTCAATTAAGGTGTTAGCACGAGCGATAACTTCATCATTAACCACGATATCTTCAGCTAAGATACGCTCATATAAGTATTCATCAGGTACAGCAATCTTCGTCATACCAGCTTCTTCTAGCTGACGGATACGACGTGCATTGATACGTTTGCCCTGCTCTACAATGACGTCACCTTCAGGCGACACGATATCAAACTGAGCCATCTCACCGCGCAAGCGATCAGCAACCAGATCAATCTCAAACGTCTCTTCGCCTTTATACACAGCTACTTTATCAAAGAAAAGATCTAAGATTTCAGAAGTGGTCAGACCTAGAGCACGTAGAATGATTGAAGCAAGTAGCTTACGACGACGGTCAATACGAGCAAATACTAAATCTTTTGCATCAAATTCAAAATCTAACCATGAACCACGATAAGGAATGATACGTGCGTTATAAAGCACTTTACCACTTGAATGTGACTTACCTTTATCATGGTCAAAGAATACACCAGGTGAACGATGTAGCTGTGATACGATAACACGCTCTGTACCATTGATAATAAAGGTACCGTTAGCCGTCATTAATGGCATTTCGCCCATATAGACGCTTTGCTCACGGATATCTTTGATCGCAGCTTTGCTGTCTTTATCTTTGCTATCTTTGTCTTTGATGATCAAACGGATTTTGACACGCATCGGCGCAGCAAATGTTGAACCACGTAAGATACACTCACGCTCATCAAATTCAGGCGTGCCTAAATAGTACTCAACAAATTGTAACTCAGCATTACCAGAGTGACTCTCAATTGGGAAAATAGAGGAATACGCAGCTTGCAAACCAGTATTCTCACGAGCTTTTGGCTTTTTGTGCTCTTGCAAAAATTGCTCGTAAGAATCTACTTGAATAGACAATAAGTAGGGAATGTCCATCACAGTGGGCAATTCAGCAAAACTTTTGCGAATACGCTTTTTTTCAGTATAAGAATATGCCATCGAGAGTCCTTACAGTAAACGTGGAAACAAATTAAAATCGAGGCCAGGATGCATAGATATTATGTATCTTGGCGACGTAAACGATAATATAAAACGGGTGTTCGTGTTCAGTTCATGTCTTTTGGTCAACTACTACTTTACTAATCAATGCTTATTTAGCACACTTCATTCAATCTTGGAATTGGTGTCTAGGTCAGTCTATATGCCTACTCAAACTGACAATTTCAATATCATATAATCTACAATACATTGCCCTTATGGCTCAATTTACAAATACACTTAAAATATCTTGTACTGCGGTTTAAAATTCATCATCAAAACTGTTATCGTCGCTGATATATACCGTCTACGAGCCTACATACTGACAGTAAAATCATTCTATATGGATAACCTAAGATCAATAGCTTTTCAGAAATAACAATAATCGGGGTAACTATAACTTTCAGAATCAGTATAAACTATAGTGTTAATAGGAAAGCATGCAGACACAAAAAAATGCCAAACATCTACGGACGTTTAGCTCATATTAACTGATTTTAATAACTGGCATGTGTGCTTGCATGTATATCGTCTGTCCTTTTGATGGGTATCCACCGTGTTGTTGCATACGTATGTTGGCAGACACAAAAGGTCAAGCTACGAATTATAGTAAAAAAAAGCTGGCAATGCAAGGCATTACCAGCTTTTTTTCGTACAGCTGTTAAACTTATTTTAGTTCAACAGTTGCGCCAGCTTCTTCAAGTTTCTTTTTCAACTCTTCAGCTTCAGCTTTGTTAACGCCTTCTTTGATTGGAGCTGGAGCGCTTTCAACCAAATCTTTCGCTTCTTTCAGGCCAAGACCAGTAGCTTCACGTACGGCTTTAATTACGCCAACTTTCTTCTCGCCAAAGCTGGCAAGAACTACGTCAAACTCGTCTTTTTCTTCAGCAGCAGCAGCAGCAGGGCCAGCAGCAGCAGGTGCAGCAGCAACAGCAGCTGTTACGCCGAATTTTTCTTCCATAGCGCTGATTAATTCAACGATATCCATTACTGACATTTCAGCGATTGCGTTTAACACATCATCTTTAGATAGTGCCATGAGAACTCTCCGTTATCTGATAAAAATTAATTGATTTTAATATCGCTTGGATTGCTTGCCAAATTTTCAAATAGTGTTGGCAATAAAGTGCAATCAACGATGTCAAAGTTACGTTAAAACAAGCAATTAAGCAGCTTCTTTTGCGTCTTTGATTGCTGCGACAGTGCGAACGAACTTGCCAGGAACTGCGTTCATAGTCTGGACAAGCTTGGTCACTGGTGCATTCATAGTAGCCATCAAGATAGAGAGTGCTTCGTCGCGAGTTGGTAGCTTCGATACGCGCTCTAGCTCTTCTGGACCATAAACAACACCACCAACTGATACCAATTTGGTCTCTAAAGCTTTGTTTTCTTTACTGAAGTCGAAAACGACTCTAGCAGCAGAACCCAAGTCTTCCATAGAGAAAGCCAAAAGTAGTGGACCAGTCATACGGTCTGACATGCTCTCAAACTTAGTGCCTTCAAAAGCGCGTCTTGCTAGTGTATTTTTTACCACTTTCAAAACAACGCCTTTTTCACGGGCTTGTTCGCGTAGCTTAGTAAGCTTTGCAACACCAATACCATGATATTCGGCAGCTACTGCTGAGTAAGCATTAGCAGCAACTTCAGACACTTCAGCCACAACTTGTTGTTTTTGCTCTAGCGTTAATGCCATAAGTTGACTCCTTTAATCTTATCAATCTACTCAGTATTTTAATTCTTAAAAACCGAAATTTTCAATTATTAAACGACTAAATTAGACTGACTTGATACGACACGTTACTTCTAAACTCTATAGCAATAGATTTTATTAGTAACGACTGATTACGGCACCGTTATCAGAATGACATCAAGTGATAGATTGAACTATCGGCTCTTATCAACAACTGGGTGGATCACCGTCTGCGTAGGACAACTGAGATTTTCATCTGTAGCCGATTAAAAAAAGCAGCTTGTTATCATATGTAACCATTCGAAAATTGCTATCTATGACGCTAAACCACTCTCTACCTACGGTCTTAGACAGCGTAGCATGTGCTACGCTGACCTAATTTTTTAGAATTTGTTTGTACTCATTATTCAAAATATTTGAAGAGTGAATACTTAATTATTTAGCAGTGCGATAAGGAACAGCATCAATAGTGATACCTGGACCCATAGTGCTAGACAAGGTGATTTTCTTAATGAAAGTACCTTTAGAAGTAGCAGGCTTAGCACGTTTTAGATCTGTGATTAGTGCTTCAGCATTTTGAATAACTTGCTCAGCAGTGAAACCAACTTGACCAATAGTAGTATGAATAATACCTGCTTTGTCTACACGATACTGTGCTTGACCAGCTTTAGCATTTTTCACAGCTTCAGCAACGTTTGGCGTTACTGTACCAACTTTTGGGTTAGGCATTAGGCCACGTGGACCTAGGATAGTACCTAATTGACCAACAACACGCATTGCATCAGGAGCAGCAATAACGATATCAAAGTCCATGTTACCGGCTTTGATTGATTCTGCTAGGTCTTCAAAACCAACGATGTCAGCACCAGCTTCTTTAGCGGCTTCAGCAGCAGCGCCTTGAGCGAATACAGCAACGCGTTTGGTTTTACCAGTACCAGCAGGTAGGTTGGTAGCGCCACGAACTACTTGATCAGATTTACGTGGGTCAACGCCCAAGTTTACTGCGATATCAATAGACTCTTTGAATTTTAGCGCAGGCAAATCATTTAAGATTTGAACGGCTTCTTCCATAGTGTATTGTTTTTCGTTATCAACACGGCTTTGAATTTCTTTTTGACGTTTGGTTAGCTTGCTCATTTACACACCCTCCACGGTAATACCCATTGAACGTGCAGTACCAGCGATGGTACGAACAGCAGCGTCAAGGTCAGCTGCAGTTAGATCTTTATCTTTGGTCTTAACGATTTCTTCTAACTGTGCACGGTCAACTTTACCGACTTTAGCAGTGTTAGGTGTACCTGAACCTTTAGCAACACCAGCAGCCTTACGTAGTAAGTATGAAGCTGGTGGTGACTTCATGATGAAGGTAAAAGACTTATCGCTGTATACAGTGATCTCAGTAGGAATCGGTAGACCCGGCTCTTGGTTTGAGGTCGCAGCGTTAAATTCTTTACAGAACGCCATGATGTTCACGCCTTTTTGGCCCAATGCTGGACCAATCGGTGGTGAAGGATTTGCTTTGCCTGCAGGCACTTGCAGTTTGATGTAACCATCAATCTTCTTAGCCATGATACTCTCCTAAATGGGTAATAACGCTAAATCAATATGCTATATAAGCTTATTAACTAAAAGCTCCCCGGTTGATGAATTTGTGTGGGTTTAGTCTAGCTTCTCAACTTTACTAAACTCAAGCTCAACCTGAGTCGGTCGATTAAATACGTTTACGGTCAAATGTAGTTTAGACTTTTCGTAATCGACTTTTTCCACCATACCTTTAAAGTCAGTGAACGGACCGTCGATAACCAATAACTCTTCGCCCGGCTCAAACAATGTTTTAGGACGTGGATCAGTTTCAGTCTGATTCAAACGATTTAAGATGCGATCTGCTTCTACTTGCGTAATCGGCGCTGGTGTTTCAGGCGTACCGCCAATGAAACCCATAATACGTGGACACTCTTTAACGATGTGCCAAGTATTGTCATTCATTTCCATTTGGATCAAAACATATCCTGGAAAGAATTTACGCTCACTCTTACGCTTTTTGCCGTCTTTCATTTCGACGACTTCTTCAGTAGGAACCAATACGTCACCGAATGATTCAGCGAAGTCACTACGATTGATACGATCAGTTAATGAACGCTGTACTTGCTTTTCATATCCTGAAAACGCTTGGACAATATACCAACGCATGTCACGCTCCTAATCGTTATAAGTAAAATGTTGAGTTACAATATTTAAGTTAGAGCGAATCGTAATACACGATAGTGTGCTCAACTTCAAACATTTAACCGATAAATATGCCAACGAACCAATTGAAAAAATTATCTAACAGCCAAACAAAAAGCCCAGCAATACCAATCACGACAATAACTTGCCATGTGTATTGAAAGGTTTCGTCTTTACCTGGCCATGTTACTCGGCGTAGCTCAACAGCGGCATCTTTTAATAATATTTTAAAAGCGCGGCCTTGATGCGTTAATGCCAAGCATACTAATGCAAATACAATAAGAGCGACAATGATACTAATACGTACCCAAACATCATTGGCAGGTTGCCAATAGCCAGGTAAATACTGGTTGACCAGAGTCGCGCTAATTAAAACTGCTGCAGCAAGTAGCCACAAGATCAAATCTTTGATTGAGCCAGTCTTAGCAACTTCAACAGCAGAAGTATTGACCGCTGAGATGTGCTTATCTTTAGACAGCATTCCACCAGCAACCGCCTTGGCATCAGATAACTTAGTCTCGAGGTTATCTTGATTATTGCTCATAAAGAACTCGCTTCGGAGATGGTGGGGTACAACAAAGATGTGATAAGAAGATGGCAGGCGATGTAGGACTCGAACCTACAACCCTCGGTTTTGGAGACCGATGCTCTACCAATTGAGCCAATCGCCTATGGGTGTAAAGGACAGCATTATACAATATTGAGCATAAAATGCAAGCCTTTAGCGGTAAAATTGTTGCTTTTACCTAGTTTGCTCTTATTCAGCATACCTACTCCATTAACCGACCATTTAATTAGGCTGATAATGTGAGTAGCTGATAAGAAGCTGCGTTAATATATCAAGCTATACTGCAGATTACAATAGTCTAGAATAGAAATAAATTAATTCTGTATGCAATCGATCGATTTTATCTAGAATTTCAATTCTGTAATGAGTATGTCTATATATAGCTAAACCCATAACTTTTCTTTAGTTATAAACCCCCATAAAAAAAGCCGTTCTCAATAAAGAGAACGGCTTTTGACTAACGCGTTAAATACTAGGGTCAGTATTAAACGTTTACGTTAGCAACAACACCAGCGCCTACAGTACGGCCGCCTTCACGAATAGCGAAGCGAAGACCTTTGTCCATAGCGATTGGG
>NZ_JADYWZ010000008.1:0-170062 GCF_015864605.1 Psychrobacter sp. SCQQ22 | reverse complement strand
TTATATAGAGTTTAAGAGCTGTGTCAATGACTTAATTAAAGGTTTTTTAACTAATTTAACTGCCTTTTTAATAATCGATACTTTTCAATGGGTTAAGATAAATTTAACTACTCAAAATTTTAGACACTGCTGTTGAAACTCTTATGATTTCCTACTTCTTTAGAAAAGCACTTCTACTTTAGCAATGATATATGATTGAAATCTATCTAATATACCAATACTGCTACACCACTCTTTTCTATATAACTGTTTATAACTTACCCATCTTTTCAAAAAACTCTTTATAAGCAGCGACTTTTTTATCTAATGATAAAGGGTATGCCCGTGAAGTTGATGGCAACCTATATAAAGTTAGATTATTCACATCAGCTTTGTTACCTGTACTCTGCCATTCATAAGGATAATCCATACTTTGATTGGTCTTAGGATACTTGGACTTAGTAGGTGGCTCGCTTAATAAATTGAGTAGTACCTCTGTCGCTTTGCCACCTGTGGTAAACAACATTTTAACTTTTGGCACTTGTAGCAAGATGCTATCTAAGTCAACAGGCGTTACTACCGTTAAGTTCTTGTCAGACGCATTACCCGTCTCACGAATGGCTTGTTTGACTGTTGGACAAGAGGCAATCCCGCGCTCAAACATAAAGGCGCGAATACGTTCAGGATCAAAGCATTTGTTATCCCCTACTCTGAAATAATCTGCATCATCAAAAAATACGCGACCATAGATACGCCACATATCATTATAAAAATTGGGGTAATGAAAACTCATTGCCCATTTATCGATAGTCGGTGGAAACGTTCCCATCATCATGACGGTGGCATTGGGCGGCAACACAGGTGGAAATGGATGTGTTTCTATTTTTGCTGCATTCGTTTCGGATAATGTTGAGTTGCTATAAGTCTTATTGGTATTTTTATGCGCGTAAGATGGGTATGTAGTCATAAGATTCTTCATCAGAAAAGCGGTTTTTTTGGTATCATAGCAGGCCTAAACCTTACTTCACTTATTATAGTGCTGCGATAGTGAAATATAGTCGGCTTAAGAGGTCAATGGCTTAAATATATAGAATGATGCGGTGTTTGATTCGAATAATTGTGGCTTTCATTATAGTTGCTTGAATCATGATGGCTTCAATTGTTTTGGATCTAATTATTGTGATCCTAAATGTAGGTTATGAATAAAAGCACTGTAAATTAATTAAGGTTAAGACCCTTATATAAGCATTGAATGTATTCAGTTGGCTTTACTAGTAATATATTAAGCTTACTATTTGTGTGCCAAAAATACGGTTAAAGTGAAGTAAGTGTTTGTATCTTTTATACTAATAGCAACCGCAGTGACTGCGCAAGCATCAGCCCCAAAATCAAGAGAGATTCTATGAGCGACCTAAATAGCGGTTTAAAAATTACGGTAATCGATCATCCACTAGTTCGTCATAAGCTTAGCCTTATGCGTGAAAAAGATTGTAGTACTTATAAGTTCCGTACGTTGACCAAAGAGCTTGCGCGCTTGATGGCGTATGAAGCAAGCCGTGACTTCGAGATTGAAACATTCCCAATGGCAGGATGGTGTGGCGAAATCACTGGTGAGCAAATCATCGGTAAGACAGCGACAATTGTACCGATTTTACGTGCAGGCATTGGCATGCTTGACGGGGTGCTCGACCTGATTCCTACTGCAAAAATCTCTGTCGTGGGCTTGCAACGTGACGAAGAAACCTTACAGCCAGTACCATTCTTTGAAAAATTCGTCAGCCACATGGACAAACGCCCAGCACTTATCATCGATCCGATGCTAGCAACAGGCGGCTCTATGGTTGCGACTATTGATATGCTAAAGAAAAACGGCTGTACTAATATTAAAGCACTCGTGTTAGTAGCTGCACCTGAAGGTGTGCGTGTGGTCAACGAAGCACATCCTGATGTAACTATTTATACTGCTGCATTGGATAGCCATTTGGATGAGCACGGCTATATCATTCCAGGTCTTGGTGATGCTGGTGATAAGATATTTGGTAAGCAACTAAATCAGTAACCTTTAAACCAAGGTATTCAGTCATCTTAGCAAGGCATTCGATTATCTTAGATAGTCATGACAAAAGCATACAGTATCAATGATAAGGATATAACATGAACGTATTGATTACAGGCGCGAGCGCAGGTTTTGGTAAAGCATTGGCTGAACGTTTGGTGGCAAAAGGCCATCGCGTGATTGGCTGTGCTAGACGCCTCGATAAGTTACAAGCCTTGGCTGCAGATTTGGGCGAGGCATTTTTACCTGTGGTCATGGATGTGAGCGATACAACTTCTATTCCACAAATCATTACTGACTTGCCTGACGGTTTTAATCAAATCGATGTTTTGGTGAATAATGCAGGATTGGCGCTAGGCGCTGGGCCTGCCCAAGAATCCAATCTAGATGACTGGATGCGCATGACCGATACCAATATCAAAGGGTTGATAGCGCTGACCCATGCTGTCTTGCCAGCGATGGTCGCTCGCGATAGCGGCTATATCATTAATGTCGGTTCGATTGCTGGTAGCTGGCCGTACTTTGGTGGCAACGTCTATGGCGCGACTAAAGCATTTGTAAAACAGTTCAGTCTAAACTTGCGAGCTGATCTGATCGGGACCCAAGTTCGCGTGACCAATCTTGAGCCAGGTAACGTCGCGGGCACTGAGTTTTCAAACGTGCGCTATCATGGTGATAGCGATAAAGCTGCCAAAGTTTATGATGGCTTCAAAACCATGACTGGTGACGATGTTGGCGATATTTTATTATGGCTGATTGAGTCGCCTGCACATATCAACGTGAACCGCTTAGAAGTGATGCCAGTTGCGCAGACCTATAATGGCTTAACCATCGCAAAAAACAATGGCTAATCCCTATTAAGCGTTAACATCACTACCATCAGGCCACGATACAATATCTTATTTTGATACTGTATCGCGGCCTGATTTTTTTCAGCCATTTTTACCGTTATTTTATGCTATGGTCAACGCTGTCACTTTTAATGTGACCTACCTGTGACTTACTTCTGTTAATGATATAAGGATATGTTATGCCAAACACTGCACTCACTCTGACGCTAGAATGGTTTTTAAATCCAGATCACCTACCTTTTATTGCAGGCATTCATACTGGTGCTTATGCCGAGGCAGGGCTTGATATCAATATGGTAGAGCCAACTGAACATTACGATGGCTTTGCAGAATTAGAAGCAGGCAATATTGATTTACACGTGAACGAACCGATTCACCTATTCGAGCATTATTTTGAAGACTTAAAAGCATTGGGCTGTTTTTTTGTGACAGACGGTGGCGTGCTTATCAAGCAAAGCAGTCTTGATAAATTACATCAAAACCAACCGATTCGTATTACAACGCCTGCAGCCAACCCTATTACCAATAAAATTGGCTTTGAAATTTTAAGCCGTTATGCCAAGAAAAATGGTTTTGTGTTAGATGCCGCTAATGTCAGCTTTGTAGAAACCGACTTTCAACATTTAGAAAACCTACAAAAAGGCGATGCAATAGGCGAATTCGATGGGGCATGGTTATGTTTTTATAACTTTGAAGGTATTGAGGCCAATCATGCAGGGCTTGACTATACCTTTATTGATCAACATTTATCACCATATCCTAACTTTTCGGCATTGGAACTGATGACCACCCACAGTATTTGGGAAGAAAAGTCAGAAGCGTTGATACAGTTTGTAGCTGTCAGTACAGCAATGGCGCAGTTGTGTATCGACAACCCCGAACAAGCACGCACGATTTATTATGCCTATACAGGTGAGACACCATCTGCATTGATGGATGACATTATCAACGATACTTTGAAGCGCTTGATAGCGCCTATCCAACCAGATGCCGAACGTTGGACTGCCCTACGTGACATGCTAGCAGAATTGGATATTGCTAACATTAGTGATGCTAACTACGCCAAACTCTGGCAGTAGTATAGTCAAATCCATATAAACCCCACATGTTCAAAGCGACATTTAAAATGGCATTCAAAATACCTGAGCAATACCAATTGCAAACCACTCATGTGACAGCGACTGACAGTACGCTGATACCGATGTCTGTGATTGGTAAAGGTCAGCCCGTGCTGCTATTACATGCTTTTGGTATGGACGCGCGGCAGTTTCTGCCGTTTATATTATCGCTGACCCCACACTATTGCTTTTATTTGCCGCATTTTCGTGGTTTTGGCTTGGCCAGTGATTTGACGTTGCCAACGTTTGATTTTATTGAACAATATGCAGAAGACACGCAACAAGTGGTACAGCATATTCGTCAACAGACAACCGTGGACGCCTTGCCTATTGCTGCGATATCGATGGGCGCATTGGTCATGTGGGCATACTTTAAGCGTTTTGGTCATGACAGTGTCAGCCGCTATCTGAATATCGACCAAGCACCTCTCATTCATAATCAGCCAGACTGGCAAGATGGCGGCGTCTTTGGTACACGTCAGACAGAATTATTTGCTCAGTTTACGCGGTTAATTTCTAACGCTGAGCCATACATGCACGTTGATGATTTTCGTCATCTGCCCTATCGATTAAAAGCTAATTTGTTAGACATGGAGCGCTCATTTTCACTGCTCTCTGTCAGTACCAAGCCTTCACAAGTATTGACGAAAACCTTGAGTTATCGTGCACCACACAAAATCTCATTAATGAAGCACGCGACTTGGCAACACAAACTGCGCTGTCTATCTGCCTATGTTGCACTGCCCTATGACTACCGCGATGTGTTGCCAACGGTTGATATTCCGACTACTTTACTAATTGGTGGGCGCTCTCAGTTATATGATCCGAAACGGCAACAACAGTTGCTTGAGCTATTGCCCAACGCGCATAGCATTGTTTTGCCAAAATCAGGGCATGCCGTACCAATGGATGCGCCTGTTGCGTTTTACAATGTCTTAAAACAGTTTTTACATCGTTAATTTTTAAAATATTGGTTTGAGTAGACGCAAAAAAGCGACTCCAAAAGTCGCTTTTTTATTTGTTTAATCAGCTGTTAAGTTCGTTTGCAGAAAACTAATCAGCCAATGCTTGAATAAGCTCAAAGCGTGGCACTTGCTTGCCTTCTACCGTAACCGTTTCAGAAAACATGGCTAATGGGCGTACCCATACGCCATATTTACCATACAGGCAACGATAAACCACTAACGACTCTTCAGTTTCTGAATGCTGTGCCGTATGCAAAACTTGGTAAAGGCTGCCTTTATAATGGCGGTAGATGCCTTGCTGAACTATCTGATCTGTCATTATTACTTCCAATTAGTCAATTTTATTCATATCGACATCATAGCCAGAGCTTTTCATTTCTCTAGCAATGCTATATTTCCAAGCTCCGCTTGTATCCATGGATTTATAGACCACGCCTGATATGTCATTTGGAGTTTCGACATTACCTTTCACAAGCGCAACCACATTTGCTCGACCAATCTTACCAATCAAGAGTCCATGTTCAAAAATAACATTTTGCCTTGCTCGTGGTTTCAGATCTTCGGGGTTAGACTTAATAACTCCGCCAATGTCGCACTCAGTATAGAGAACGATAGCAAAACCTACATCCGTATGCTTTCCTAACTTCTCTATGATTGTAGCGCCAGAATCTACTTGCTCATGGAGAATAACAGCTTTAAAACCGAGCTTATCTACAAATCTAGCTACTGTTTCTTTAGCGCCATCATCGTGACCGTGAACGATAAAAACCTTAGAGCTATCTTTAGTAATTAAAGATTCTTTTTTAGTTGGTCTATCAAGAGTATCAAACAGCTCGATATCTTCTATTACGTCATCTATAAGCTGTAAAGCATGCTTATGACCAGCCATCCAGATTTCCTTAGACTTAGGTTCATAAAAAAAATTTGTGCCAGAAGTAAAGCTAACATTATCAAATTTCTTAATATAAGCTGATTCACTATCTATAAACTTACTGATCAGCGCTGTAAATCTAATAGACAGCTTATCTTGGTTCTCATGATTTTCATAAGTTAAATTTTGAAAATCTTGTCTGAGTATTTTAAAGGTTTCGACCTTATTCATATTAACCAACTGTCACTTTCGCATAGGCTTTTTTGCCTGCTTGGATAACGACTGTCTGACCTGAGGTTAAGCTGAAACCTGCATCAACCACTTCACCATCTACTTTTACCGCACCACGTTTTACCATATCTTTGGCAGATGAGCTGTTTTTAGCCAGCCCAGATTGGTTCAGTACTTGAGTGATAAACAGTGCATCCTGACCTTCTAGATCTACCGTTACTTCTGGCAAATCGATTGGCAGTTCGCCATCAGCTAAGACATTACCCGCTGATTTATGCGCATTGGCAGCGGCATCAGCGTCATGGAAACGCTCGATTAGCTCTTCGGCTAAAATACGTTTGATTTCTTGTGGATTGCGACCATTTTCCATTTCTGCTAGTAAACCTTCGACTTCATCCATTGGTTTAAAGCTTAAAAACTCAAAGTAGCGACGGATTAAGGTATCTGGCATCGACAGCAGTTTTTGGTACATGGTGCCCGGTGTATCGTAAATGCCGACATAGTTGCCGAGTGACTTAGACATTTTATTAACGCCGTCTAGCCCTTCTAAGATTGGCACTGTGATACAAACTTGTGGCTCTTGGCCATAGCGACCTTGCAGGGTGCGCCCCATTAGGATATTAAAGGTTTGGTCGGTACCACCAAGCTCGACGTCGGCTTTTAGCGCGATAGAGTCATAACCTTGCACCAATGGGTAGAGAAACTCATGGATAGCAATTGGCGTTTGCGCGGCATAGCGTTTAGAAAAATCATCGCGCTCAAGCATACGTGAGACGGTCAATTGGCTAGAAAGCTGAATCATGTCACCCGCTGACATATCCTTGAACCATTCGGAGTTAAAGACAATCTTGGTTTTTTCTTTATCCAAAATTTTAAAAACCTGTTCAGCATAAGTCTGCGCATTAACTTTGATTTGCTCATCGGTCAATGGCGGACGTGTGCTGTTTTTGCCAGAAGGATCGCCAATCTTGGCGGTATAATCACCGATTAGAAAATAAATCTCATGACCCAAGTCTTGAAAGTGCTTAAGCTTATTGATTAGTACGGTATGACCTAAATGCAGGTCAGGTGCGGTGGGGTCAAAGCCCGCTTTGATACGCAGCGGGCGATTCAGTTTCAACTTCTTAACCAAATCCTCTTCAGATAGGATTTCCTGTGTACCGCGTTGAATTAAGGCAAGTTGTTCTTCTAGGGTGTAAGTTTGCGTGGTCATGATGCTCTCTTTATTGTCTTTATTAAGGGTTAAACGTTTGGGCTATTTATACTAAATCATACCAAACCAAAAAACACGATGCGCAGTGGCAAACTCGTTGAGTGTCATAAATGCAGTAATTACACTCGTTTTCCTTGCTACTCTGATTTTGGGAATGGTATTAAGGTCTCGTAGCCCGCAAAAGATGTTAGAATTTGACGGATATACTAGCGTTTTTTAAGGTAAATTGCCATGACCAACCCCGCATCGATTGCTGATACTCAACACAATACTCATCCAAACTTAGAGATGGACAGCGATTTAGAGAATAGCTTGGAAAATATTGACGATTTAAATTATGCCACACTTACTGAGGCACTTGAGCAGACCGTGTTTGAAAACTTCGATGATGGCTTATATATCGGCATGATGTCGGGCACCAGTTTGGACGGTATGGATGCCGTTCTTTGTCAATTCGGTACAGATACTGGTAATACAGATGAGGCTCAACAACCCATGCGCTTGTTAACTTCTTATAGCCAAGACTTCCCACCGCGACTGCGTGAAGTGCTTTTAGCATTATGTCAGCCCAACGGTGTTCAGACATTGACACCCACGGCTGATGAACCAAACAGCGAGCTGGATTGGTTCGGCTGGGCGAGCCGCGAGTATGGTGAGTTTGCAAGTGAGGTGGTCAATACGTTATTAAAACAAGCCGATACCGATGTAGAGCTAGTGCTAGCCATTGGCTGTCATGGACAGACTGTGCGCCATCGTCCGCAGATGGGCTTTAGCTTGCAGTTGCTCGATGCCAATATCATCGCTGAACGTACAGGTATCAGTGTGGTCAGTGATTTTCGTCGCCGTGATATGGCCGTTGGTGGTCAAGGTGCTCCATTGGTACCAGCATTTCATCAAGCACTGTTTGCCACGCATGACAGTACACGCGTGTTATTGAACTTGGGCGGCATTGCTAATATCACCGTCTTGCCAGCGGCTTCTAATCAACAAGACAATGTTGTGGGTTACGACACTGGCCCTGCCAATTTATTATTGGACGCGTGGACAGCATTGCATACAGATAAAGGTTATGATGCTGGTGGCGCATGGGCGCAGTCTGGTCAAGTCATTGAGCCGCTGCTCAACCAACTGTTGGAACATTCGTTTTTTGCAAAACCTTATCCCAAAAGTACTGGCCGTGAAGACTTTAACTTAGCATGGCTGCAAGACGAGCTACAAAAATTTGAGCAAGCATCTGCTGCTATTCGTTATTCCTCAGCAGATGTGCAGGCCACGCTCACTGAGCTGACGACCATCAGTGCAAGTGCGCAAATTAATACATTTATCAATGCTAATAAAAACACTGCGGTATATGTCTGCGGTGGCGGTGCATTGAATAGCTATTTAATGATGCGTTTGCAGGCAAACCTTCCCCATTGCACAGTAGAAACCACTGCAAGCTTGGGACTGGATCCAACGTGGGTAGAAGCCGTTGCTTTTGCGTGGCTAGCGAGACAGACATTAATGGGTGAAACAGGTAACTTGCCAGCAGTGACAGGCGCAAGTAAAAGTGTGGTGCTGGGACAGGTGTGCTTCGCTTAGCAGCCCTCATTACCATATCACTTGTCTCACTAATGCCTGTTACTATCGCCTGTACCATAAATCATGGATATATTGATATCATCGGTACATTGATATCAATGAACCCAGTACAAGTTGAACATGAGTATATTTAGCGAGACGACAATACAATGTCTTTACCGTGGATAGTGACGGCCTTATCGTGGATAAACTGCATAGTCAAAGTGTAGGCAGTCATCAGCAATACCTTTATACTATAAAAGCAATAGATACCTAAAACAGCAGGTAGCTAAAATAACAGATAGCCTTTACTACACTCGTTAGGCTTCGCAAGTACACTACCCTTAAGTTTACATATGTACACCTAAGTGTTTTATAATGGTTGTAAAAATGCATGTATGAGGCTATAAAGAGTATAACGCGACAGTAACAAACGATATGACGACAGCGCAATCAAATAATATCAGAAAAAACCATCCTTTTAGGAACGCAAGTACAGGACATATAGCATGAGCCAAGACATCAATACAGCCACATCACCGACGACGACTGGCATAAAGCGCCGTCCAAAAAAGCCTCATTATGAGCGCGATGATGACACTCGAGTGGTCGTTACCGGTATGGGAGCCATCACCCCACTGGGTCTAGATCTCGATAGTACATGGGCAAACCTGCTGGATGGCGTAAGTGGTATCGTACCTATCACTCATTTTGATGCCACAGAATACCGCGCTCAAATTGCTGGTGTGGTCAAAGACTTCGATGCCAAGCAATATATGAATGCAAAAGATGCTCGCCGCTATGATGAGTTTATGCATTACGCTATCGGTGCAACGACCATGGCTTTACATGATGCTGGCTTCATCGATGAGATTGGTGCCGCTGATGCGCCCGTTAAAAATGTCGATCAGGAACGTTTTGGCGTGATTATTGGGTCAGGTATTGGCGGTATTCAAACCATCGAAAACAGCTGTGCGACGCTCAATGCTCACGGGCCAAAAAAAGTATCACCTTTTATTATTCCTGGCTCTATTGTGAATATGGCAGCCGGTCTTGTGGCCATCAAACATAAGCTAAAAGGCCCTAACCTTGCGACATCAACAGCCTGTACAACCTCAACGCACGCCATTGGTTTAGCAGCGCGATTGATTGCGCATGGTGATGCCGATGTCATGCTGGCAGGTGGTAGCGAAAAAGGCTCAAGTCCTTTAGGTATGTCTGGTTTTGCCGCAATGCATGCATTATCAACACGCAATGATGAACCAACCAAAGCCTCTCGTCCTTTTGATAAAGACCGTGATGGTTTTGTACTCGGTGATGGTGCTGGTGTAATGGTATTAGAAAGCCTTGCTCACGCTAAAGCACGTGGTGCGACGATATTGGCAGAACTGGTTGGGTTTGGTATGAGTGATGACGCCAGCCACATTACCTCGCCACCAGAAGACGGTAGCGGTGCTGCACGAGCCATGCAAAATGCGATTCATGATGCGGGTATCGAAGCATCTTGCGTGGGTTATGTCAATGCGCACGGTACCAGCACACCCGCTGGCGATGTCGCCGAATCACTGGCTATCGAAACCGTTTTTTCAGCAGTTAAAGACACTATATTGGTCAGCTCCACCAAGTCTATGACAGGCCATTTGCTTGGCGCTGCGGGCGGTATTGAAGCTATTTTTACTGTTATGGCGCTTCAGCATCAGCATGTACCACCTACCATTAACTTGGATAATCTCGAAGACAATTGCAACCTCGACTATGTGGCCAACCAATCACGTAAAGTCGACAACTTGCAATATGCGGTATCTAATAGCTTTGGCTTTGGTGGCACTAACGGTTCGTTGATTTTTGCAAAATGGTCATAAAAGCAGTCGATCATAATGTCTTAAGCGCGAAAATGTAACGATACCGTCAGACTGACTACGTTTGTCCACTTGCAGCCCCTTATTATACTTGCGTATGATAAGGGGTAATTTTTGGAACATTTATGGAAGATACCATGTCAAGCTACTCATTTTCCCATCAGTTTTACCAACGCTGGACGTGTGCGCCTGAACCCATCCGCGCAGCTATTACCCAAGAGCTAAAAGACATCACTACTTTATTGCAAAGCGATACACCTTTTGAGAGCTTTGAATTTCAAACCCATGATTTAGATGCTCATATCGATGAGCTCTACGAGAACCACGAAGCCGAGCAAGCGATTGCGAAGGCCATTGCCGATAAGCAAGAGCAAGCACGTGCAGCTGCTGAACAACAACGTGTCGAAGAAGTGCAAAAAATAAAAGCAGCAGAGGATGCCAAGCTCGAAGAAGAAGCCAAGTTGAAAGAAGAGGCCAAGCTGCGTGAAGAAGCAGAGGCTGCACAAAAGGAACAAGAAAAGAATGCAACGTTAGCTGCTGATAAGCGCAATGATGACAAGCCAGTAGTAGCAGTTGAGACAAATACTGAAAACAACGCTAATAGTAGCATCACTGATAATTCTGAAAAAAATAATACCCAAAGTATGGCTACTGAAAATCCTACACCGAACCATAAAACCATCAGCGAACATGCAAACACTACTGAAGATCATACAGTTAATAATGATAGCAGCACTAAAAATGATAGCGCTATTAAAGCCATCAACGATAAAGCCAGTACTGCCATCAAATTGGCATTGAAAGATGCCAAACTGAGTACCACGCATCAAGAACTGATCCGTGAACTTGAGGTACAAATTGATGACTATCTCAGTGAGCAAATGATGCTGATGTCTGAAAACTTAAAATCTTGGTTACGTGCTGAAGTCATTCAAAATCTAAGCGATCAAGATAAATCACAGACCAATAAAGAATCATAACGAAGCTAAATGCTGCGTTCCGATAACGAAAAAGCCCTGTAAATGATTTGCAGGGCTTTTTCTATTTTATGCATTACGAGCTAAACAGATTGCTACAACCAATTCTAATCTTTGGCATTGATGTTAAATAGCCTGCGTACGCTCAGTGAGCCATTCAAGTGCTGCGCCATCAACACGATCTTTCAGCTCCGCATAAACTTGGCTGTGATAGTCGTTGAGCCAGTCAATCTCTACTTGATTTAATAATGACGGCTCAATCAAACGAGTATCTATCGGGCAGTAGGTAACGGTTTCAAAGTTTAAGAATTCACCAAACTCTGTCTCTATAGGGTTTGCAACACGCGTATTAACCATTAGGTTTTCTATGCGAATGCCCCATTTGCCTTCACGGTATAGACCTGGCTCATTACTTGAAATCATACCTTCTTTCATAGCACGCTCTTTTGGCGTACTCGCGCTATAAGCAATGACTTGTGGGCCTTCATGAACGTTTAAGAAATAACCAACTCCATGACCGGTACCATGACCATAGTCCATCTGTGCTTGCCATAGAGGCGCACGGCAAATAGCATCGATTAATGGTGAAGCAATACCGTCAGGGAAATGCGCTTTTGCCAATGCAATATGGGCTTTTAGCACTGTGGTAAAGTCGCGTTTATGCTCAGTACTGACTTGCCCGATACAGACCACACGAGTGATATCAGTCGTGCCATTCTGATATTGCGCGCCTGAGTCAATCAGTAGTAGCCCACCCTCGCCCTCGGCCACATCAAGGTAGCTGAATTTTTCTGGTGTTGCGCGGTAATGTGGCAGCGCACCGTTTTCATTAAAACCTGCAATCGTTGGAAAGCTTGGCGATACATAGTGTGGCTGCTGACTACGTACGTCAATTAGCATGCTATCCACGTCTAGCTCACTTAAACGCTCACCGTTTGCTAGGCGCTGCTCAAATGTCGCAAAAAACTCAGCTAAGGCGGCACCATCTTGACGCATTGCCTCACGCACATGATCGATATCAGCATCAGCTTTAACAGATTTGAGTAACGTACTTGGCGCCATTTGCTCAATAAAGCCGATACCGTCTGCCATCTTCGATAGCGTACCGACTGCAACCTTACTTGGATCTAATAACAATAAGTCTTCTGGCGTCAGCGCACTCAATGCCTCTTGTACTGCATCATAATCAGCAATCGTGATACCGCTATCTTTTAAGGCTGTGGCGATATCAGCACTGACTTTATTGTTATCAATAAACAACGTCGCGTCATTTTCACTGATAAGCATGTGGGACAAAAACACAGGGTTATAGTCAACATCAGCACCGCGTAAGTTGGTCAACCACGCGATATCATCTAAACTTGAGAGTAAGTGATGCGTCGCTCCTGCTTCTGCCATACCTGCACGCACAGCAGCAAGTTTTGAGGTGGCAGACTGAGCGAGAAACTGTTCATCATGAGCGTACAACTTGGCAGCTGGCAGCGCTGGACGGTCTGTCCATATTTCTGTCAACACGTCACGCTCAGTGATTAAGGTAATGTCATTGGCATCAAATGCATTCAACAATCGATCCTGCTCAGCGATAGACAACACATTGCCATCGACTGCCACACTATCACCTTCTTGCAAATGCTCAGCTAGCCAATCGATATGATTCGGCTGACCTGGCGCAAGCTTCTCTAAAGTAATACCCGTGCCATCTAACTGATCCGCAGCGTGTACCCAATAACGACTGTCTGTCCAGAGACCAGCAAAGTCAGCAGTCACGACGAGTGTACCAACCGAACCTGTGAATCCTGATAGCCATAAGCGTGCTTGCCAATATTCAGGCAAGTACTCAGATAAATGTGGATCGGCAGACGGTACGATAATTGCTGTCAGGTCTTGTGCAGCGATTGTCTGACGCAGACTATCGATACGATCGTGGATGGTTTGTTTATTCATTAAAAGTGTCCTTATTAGAGATAGAGCAATTAATTCGAAAGAAATTAGATCTAGAAAATTATTGCTGTGCGGCGACTATAGATAGTCGTCTTATTCGAGTGGAAACAGTTTAAGCATTCATTAACCGATTATTATTAGAATTAGAGTCAGTTACATTCAATCGTTTAAGAGTTAAAGGTTTGCAAATAACCAAGCAAACGGAACTACCTATGATTAAAGCAGAATAGTATGACAGCAGAACACCATTAGATGTTTGGGCAGATAGCAGGGTTTCAATGGCGCAAGAGAAATATCTCACCAATTGAAACAATAAAACGTGCTACCAATAATGGTAACACGTCTCATCATACGTCACTTGTACTGTTGTTATTCACAAATGTATATCAGCCTATGATTCATCCAAAATAATATCGATACAAGAAAACCGAGTGCAAGCTATACATTCGTATGGTTAGCGAGGTTGACGCTGTAGCGGTTTTATAGTGGATAAACTATACCTTATTGCTTGGCCAATTGTTTTTCACGCTCACTATCTTTAAGCATTTTATTGATAGGTTTTGCTAATATCAGCAAGAATATGGCCGTAACCACCAAGAATATTGTCATGGTTGTAAATAGACCTGGCAATCCTTCGATTTTGTCAGCAGATACATGACCACCAAAGAAGGCCGCAACCAAGTTACCCATGGCAATAGAAGCAAAGAACAGACCCATCATTTGGCCCTGCATACCCTCTGGCGCCAGCTTCGTCATTGCAGATAAGCCAACTGGGCTAAGTGCTAACTCACCCAACGTTAATAGCAGTAGACTGCCTACCAACCATAGTGGCGATGCCAAGCCAGCACCAGGCGCTAAGATGCTTTTTGAAGCAAAAATCATCAATGCAAAACCAGCAGCAGCCAGTAGCATACCCAGTGCAAACTTAGCCATACTGCTCGGCTCAAGACCTCGATTACCAAGCTTCACCCAGATGATACTGATGATAGGTGCCAATATTAAAATAAATAAAGGATTCAACGACTGGAACCAAATACTCGGTACTTCAAACCCTAAAACGTTAAGATCGGTATAACGATCAGCAAACAAGTTAAAAGACGTTGGCTGCTGCTCAAAACTCGACCAAAACAGCGTCGAACCAATAATTAAGATAAAGCAAATCAACAAACGCAGCTTGTCTGTCTTATCTAGCTTAGGTGAAATGAACATAATAGCGAAGTATAGGATGACCACCGCAGCAATGATATAAGTCATATACTCTGCGACCATCTCAGGATTGAACGATATCATTCCTGTAGAAACCAATAGCACTACAGCTACTAATAATGCTACAAAACCACCAACCCAGCGACCGACATTTTTGTATTGATCATTGGATTTTTCCCACTCGGCAGAGATACCTTTAGCTCGAGCATATTTTGTTAAATTCTTTTGTGCGACGAAACGATAGATGAGTAATGAGACCAGCATACCCAAGCCACCAACGCCAAAGCCGACATGCCACATACCCTTTTCTTTGAATACACCAACGATCAGCGCAGCCAATAACGCGCCGATGTTAATACCCATATAGAACAAGGTAAAACCGCCATCACGGCGAGAGTCACCTTTCGGGTATAGAGCTCCAACCATCACTGAGATACAGGTCTTAAATAACCCTGAGCCCAAGACAATACAGATTAAACCGACAAAGAACAGTGTCATGCCAAACATAGCAGAGAGTGCAATACACAAATGACCAAGGGCAATGATAATACTGCCCCACCACAGTGCTCTCTCCTGACCTAGCCAGTTATCTGCTAGCCAGCCCCCTGGTACAGCTGCCAAGTACAATGAACCTGCAAAGATACCGTAGATAGCAGAAGCGGTGACCTCATCAAAGCCAAAACCACCACTACCTACCGTCGCCACCATAAATAAGACCAGTAGCGGGCGAATACTGTAATAAGAAAAACGCTCCCACATCTCAGTAAAAAACAATGGACGTAGCGGCGTGGGATGCCCCATAAAGCCAGTATCTAGTGCGTCTAATTCAGCAGCATGAGCCCCCGATCGTGTTTCTGTGCCCATAACTTTATTCCTTTAAAGATCATATTGGTAATGACCAAGCCCCTATTTATTCCGATGAGCGGTCATATAGGCGAAGTATTGTTGCACTTGGTTATATTCAAGTAAAGAAAAAGTTGGTTAAAAATTACACAATTACCCATAAAAAAAGCCCGTTCTCAATAGTTGAGAAAGGGCTTTTTTTCTTAGTCTCGAAGACACTACTATTATACTTATAGCACTGTTGATAGAGACTTCATAATGCTGTCACTTGAATACCTGTTACTTAATAGCTAAGTAGCACTATTAGATCAAAATGACCATGCTACAGACTACTGTGCCGCTGCCGTATCATCAGCTGCGTCGCCAGCTTCTAAATCACCATCTGCTTGCTCTGCAGCCAAGTCAGCATCAGCCACAGCGGTCTGGCTTACAGTACCAGAGGCAGTCGCGGTACCTGCTTCGGCAGTCACTACTGCGCTGTCAGTAGAACCTTCAGCAGTAGAATCTCCAGCATCTGTGGCTGGCGTGACAGTTGCATCTGCTGCAGTGTCAGTTTCTGCCGATGCTGTTTCATCAGCTGGCGCAGCATCTTCTTCAGCGGCAGTCGCTTCTGCTTCATCCGCAGCGGCTAATTCCTCAGCAGTCTGAACAGTAATGTGCTGTCCTGCTGGACGTAAAAATCCAGAAACACCAATAAGTAAGACAATACCTAAAAACAAGGCAATGCCACCTAAAGTGTATAACAGCTCTTTTTTTGGATTGTTATTGACGATACCTTCTGACATACCTGATCCACCTTGCACAAAATATTTGAAATATTGGCCTATTATATCGCAATTTGTACCGATTTGTTAAAACCCTTAAGTATTTAAAGGATTTATTATCGACAAATTTTGCCAGTCTCTTTTATAGTCGAGCACCATCTCTTATTTGCGTGACGCACCCAAACGAAGTTGAGCGACCCCACGCTTGCCAAAATAGCTTAATAGCAATAGCAGCGTCATAATGAACAAAATAGGATAATTACCGAAGCGCATATAAGGTGTACTGCCAACTCGCGCTTGGACATTGCCTCGTAATACGGTACGCTCAAACTGCGGCGCACGCTCAATGATATGGCCTTTGTGATCGATAATAGCCGTGACGCCCGTGTTGGTCGCACGCATAAACCAACGACCATTCTCTAACGCACGCATCTGTACCATCTGTAAATGTTGCAATGGACCTGCCGACTTACCAAACCATGCATCGTTTGAGATCGTCAATAAAAAGTCCGTACCGACCGCATTTCTACGGGTAGTATCGGGATAGGCCACTTCATAACATATTGCCGTACCTAAGTTATGACCACGTACGCGCAGTGGTGACTGCTCGTCACTGCCACGGCTATAGCTCATGATATCTTGGCTACCAGCCAAGTTAGGTAAAACATCTAGCAATCCCTGAAACGGAATGTACTCACCAAACGGTACCAGACGCTGCTTTTTATACAGCCCTTCTCCCTCTGCGCCCAATGCAATCACACTATTATAAAACGGTGCATACTTATCAGTACTGGCATCGTAGGCGGCTTCATCCACATAAGGTATGCCCGTCACCCATGTCGTATCAGTCTCATTGGCCAGCTTTGCCATTTCATTGATAAAGTCAGCTGCGGCTAGCTGAGACATAGGAATGGACGATTCAGGCCATAACACAAGATCACTTCCCCATTCTGTGCTCGTTAGCGTTGCATAGATGTTAAGGGTTTCGAGTTGATATTCATTCAACCATTTTAGGTCTTGAGGGATATTGCCTTGAATCAACGATACAGAAAGATCGGGCGTACCTTTTGGCTTGGTCCATTGCGGATTTATCAGCCATAACGCGCTGCTAATTACTAACAAAGCGATCGAAGGAATCATATAACCGCCACGGCGACGCAACAGCTCGACCACGCTGGCTGCCAGTAATACGGCAACGAACGAGATAGCAAATACCCCGGCGACTGGCGCGAGCGATGATAGCCAAGCTTGCTCTGTAAAGGCATAGCCAACAAACAACCACGGAAATCCAGTGAGCAACCATGTCTTCATCCACTCTTGTAGTATCCACAGCGCGGCAAAGGATAACGGCTGACGGCCAACCACTCGATTGAAAACCAGTGCCAAAAATCCATGGAACAAGCCCATGCCTAGCCCCATGATGGCAATCATCAGTAGCGCAAGCCATACTGGAATGGCACCATACGTATGAATAGAAGTATAAAGCCAAAACGCGCCTACACAAAAAAGCCCTGTGCCATAGGCTTGACCGATAAGAAAAGCACGTTTACCGCTCATATCAGGCATCAATAATGCATATAAAATAGCAGGCGACACCAATGCTACAGGCCACACACCATAGGGCGCGAGTGCAAAGATAAACACCGCACCTGCCAGCAAGGCAATTAGCACAGTCAATGCTAGAGGTAAGCCCTTTGGCTTCTCGGGGTTCAGGCGTTTTTGCAAATCAACAGTAGACAGACGCATAGCAGGTATCCAAAACCATATTTTTCAAAATTTTAAGCGTCAGTAATCCAGGTAAAAACCAAGCTGAAACTGACCGTATAATATACTATACCGTATCTAAAAATTAAACCTGCCCATGATACCAGTCTCAATCTATTAATAGGTAACATTGCGTAGCAAACGCTAATAGCAGACCAAAAAAAAACACGACCGCAATCGTGTTTTTCTTATATTTCTCGATAAGCTTTTAGATGACTAGGGCGTGTCCTCATTTTAAAAATGGTGATAAAAATGAGATAAATCGCAGTCAAACAAGGAAAATAGCGCAGATAATATCGAGATATTAGTCAGCTATTTGACGCCATTTGGCAAGATTTAGCCATTTTTAACCCATTTAGATAACTATCGATTGAATTGAGGACACGCCCTAGCACCAGATCAATGACTGCCTATCAAAACTTGCTGATTAACATCTGTTTTGGTCAACTCTAAGTTTTGGATAAAACGTCCTTCGACATCAGTAATGGTGATTTTCCAATCATCTATTATGACGCTCTCGCCTTCTAGATCACCCACGAAGCCAAGTGCTTGCATGACCAGACCGCCCATTGTATCGACATCGGTATCATCAAAGTGACAGCCAAGCTCATCATTACAGTCTTCTATCACCGTAGAAGCCTGCACACGCCACGTGTTTGGCTTGTCAGGATCAGCGATAATATTATTAATATCACTGTCCTCATCAAAGTCATCATGCTCATCGACGATATCACCAACGATTTCCTCGAGCAAATCTTCCATAGTGACCACGCCGCCAAAGTTACCAAACTCATCGACGACGATGGCCATATGCACTTGCGTACGCTGTAGTGAGCGTAACAAGGTATCAGAACGAGCCGTCTCACTAATATATAGTGGCTGACGCACCAAATCTCTGAGACGTTTACTGTCTATTTTCTCTTCTTGGTCACGCACCATATGGACGAGAATAGGTATCAGATCTTTTGCCAAGAGGATACCAATGACGGCATCATCATCTTGACTGTCAAATACAGGATAGCGCGAGTGTGTGGTCTCAAGAATGATATCCATCACTTCAGCGAGACTGGTGCTCTCATGTAGACCAATCACTTGCGGGCGCGGGGTCATGATTTCACGCACTTGGGTCGCAGGCAGATCGAGCACGCCTTCTAACATATCGACAGTATCAGGCTCTAAGAATTGACGCGAGTCTTGTACCAAACGAATCAATTCATCACGGGTTTCAGGGGCGGTCGATAGCCAGCGTTTTAAGCCGCGCATCGACCAACTACTCGGGCTGGGAGTGTCGTCAGACATGGTGGTGTGATTTAACCTCTTTAGTTAATAAAAATTTAGTTAATAAAAATCAAAGTAAGAACAAACAACAGGTAAAACGTAGATGGGGATAAAAACTGTAAACAAAATAGGTCGCGTATCATTAATTCAGTATTAAATCATAAACAAACCACGACAAATTAGCTTCACTTTATCTTATGACTCACCGACATTCAACGACAAATTCACTCAAATTGTATTGTCAGTGTGTTATGAATTTTGCTATGGTCAAAGCCTCAATCCACTAAGAAAAACGCTATGTCGCTACGTTCTGTTTTTTCTCGCCTGCTTTCACCGCGCTCAAATCATCATCGTTCAGATAACGACATGGCTCGTGGTGGCGTAAATCATAGCAGCCTAGATGATCATAACGTAGATAACTGTAACGTAAATATGCATAACGTAGAAAGCAGCTCTGTGAAAAGCAACTCTGTGAATGACACTACATCAAAGCCTACGTGGCGACACTATATTGTACAGTGTCTAATCATCATCACTTTATTACTATCAGCCATTTGGTTGCTGCTTGCTATTTGGTATCAGTTTGGCGAGCGCTCGGCCATCACTTGGCTAGCAGGGATAATGATTGTTGGTATGCTGACCGTATTGCTCAAAAGCCGCTATTGGCCAAAAAGTACTCAGCCATTAGATAAACAGCCCTTAACGACTAAAGCAAAAACTAGCAGCAAAATCATTACTAAACGACTGACCGCTTTATATGCTGCAATGTGGTTGGTTGGCATTGGCTGGTTTTTTTCTATTGAACCGCAGCAAGAGCATGACTGGATGAGCGAGGTCAGCCAGCGTGTCTCTTATGAACGCGATGCGAGCAATCCTGATTTGATTACTCTGACCAATATTCGTAACTTTGATTGGCATACTGCCGAGGATGCAACCGAGCATTGGGACACTCGCACAGTCGATATGTCCAAACTCTCTGGTGTCGATGTCATCAACTCTTATTGGATGGGGCCATTGATTGCCCATACCCTAGTCAGCTTTCGCTTTGAAGATGATAGACCACTTGCCTTCTCATTTGAGATTCGTAAAGAGAATGGTGAGTCGTTCTCCGCGCTTGCTGGGTTTTTTAGACGCTATGAGCTGAGTCTGATTGCCGCAGAAGAACGCGATATTATCTATACACGTAGCAATGCACGCGGCGAGCAAGTTTATCTATTTCCTGTTAGCAGCTTGCAGCAACACGAGGTCAAATCACTGTTTGAGTCTTACTTGACCGCTGCCGATGAGCTAAATGCAAAGCCCGCTTGGTACAATACGTTGACGAGCAACTGTACCAATATTATTTTTTATATGGCGCGCATCGTCAGTGACGATCGTCTGTCGTGGGATTATCGAATTTGGGTTTCTGGCTGGCTACCAAATTATTTATATAATGTGGGTATGCTAGATGCCAATCCAGAAAAGAGCGATCAGCCATGGTCAATGGACACTTGGTATGAGCATGCTTATATCAACCCAAAGGTAAAAGGATTTGATAATCAAGTGAATCTAGCGTCTGGTCTAAATGGTCGCGAGTTCTCTGAGCAGATTCGTCAGGACATTCCTATCCCGCCACTGGCTGACTCACAAGATAGCGCTGAAGCCAAAGCTAAGTCTACGGCTCAGGCTTCTGACTAAAAATAATTTGGCATTTATACAGGGTTGGTGAAGGTTGGCTAAGGCTTCACCCAATTAACCACCCGATCTTCCATTTCTTCATCAGACATGCCTGTTTCAGAGACACAGCGCCCCGCCACACCGACATTGACAGCGCGCATTTGCTGTTGCGTGACCACCGCATCTTGGGTCAGTAATAAATGCCAGCTTGGCAAGTTTTGCCCTTTATACAATCGCTTGTAAGCGCAGTGCGAGGGTAGCCACATCATCTGCGGTAAGTTGTCCATGGTCAATTGAATACAGTCAGGGACATGCTCTTGACGTGTCGCATAGTGACCACAGTATCCCGTCGTACAGTCCATCAGCTGACAAGTGACATCGGTATATTCGACTAGCTCTTCATCGACATCACCATTCTCATCTTCATCGATGTACTTAATTAAACAGCAACTACCACAGCCATCACATAACGCTTCCCATTCGCTATGGTTCAATTCATCTAGCTTAAAGCGTTCCCAAAACTGTGGGCGCAATGTCTCAGATGCTTCATTTGATTCGCTGTCAGAAAACAAGCTCACGATTGGTTTTGGTTCTGATTGCACCTGCGAAACAGTAATATCAGGTAAGTTATCAGCGGATTTGTTCAACAAATTTATAGTCATAGCGTCGCAGTAGCATTTTGATAAAGAGCGTTACACTATTATAGCTGTTTTTGCTGATTATGGGCGTTAAGGTAGTACAAGTTAGAAAAACGAACTATTACAATGACAAATAAATAAAACTCACAACATAAAAAAGGACAATAATATGTCAATTAAAACATTTGAATTAATCAGCACTACCGAAAATGGCATCGAACTTATTAGCTATGTGGCATTGCCAGAAAACGCATCAGACGATAACTCAGTGCCAGGTATTTTAGTGGCTCCAGAATGGTGGGGCGTGGTCGAGCATCCAAAATCAGTGGTTGAACGCTTGGCAGAAGCAGGTTATGCAGCAGTAGCAATGGATGTCTATGGCGAAGGTAAATTGACCACCGATGCAGCGCAAGCCAATATGTGGATGGAGCAAGTATTGGCTGATCAAGACATGCTCATGGCACGCTGCCGCTTGATTCTCAATGACTTCAGTGATCAATTGGCCGTTGATGGTGACAACTTAGCAGCCATTGGCTATTGCTTCGGCGGAAAAATTGTCCTCGATATGGCACGTGAAGGCATGCCATTAAAAGCAGTTGCCACGTTCCATGGTAATCCATCAGCGAAACAGCCAGCAGACAAAAACTTCACAGCAAAAGTGTTGGTCGCCCACGGCCGTGATGATTCGATGGTCTCAATGGATGCCATCGAAGGTCTAAAATCAGAGCTAGACGCAGCCGATGTTGATTACACTATCGATGTCTATGACAACGCCAAGCATGGGTTTACCAACCCGCACGCTGACGAACGTGCTGCCAAAAATGAAGTGGATCTTGGCTACAATGAAGCCGCTGCAAAGCAGAGCTGGGAAAACATGCTTGAGTTTATGAAAGCTAACTTGGCATAAGTTGCAACAGCAGAGAAGCCTAAATGCTCTCTGTATATCGTAAAGCTTAAATAGCAAATAAAAGAAAGAGAAGGGCCGCTTAATATTTAAGCGGCCCTTCTTTTTGAATAGCTTTTCATAAGTTACTTTTCAAATATGGTCAAAAAAGTCTAAAACAGATACAAGACAGCCGACTGCAAATTGTACAAGTAGTAAATTTAAGGAGGGTAACGCAGTAGCAGTTTAGTCGTTCTCTGACTATAAGTCGCAAGGACAGTATTGTACTTCTAGGAAAATAGCGTCATTATCACTGCATTATAAGCTGTATTGAGTAATGAGGATGTTCTATCTATTAATAGCCCAATTAGGCTGGATGGCTTTTGCCGCACTATTAATTGTGGTGGTCGCCCTATATGTCAGGATAAATCGGCATATTGGACAACTGCACCGTGATGTCACCAAGCTACAAGCCGAGCTTGAGCAGCAAAAAGATAGTAACCGTCACTTAGCTAACAAGAACTTTTATACTAACGACGATACTATTTCAGAGCATATTACTGAAAATACATCCGTTAATACAAAAGAATCAGCAACCGATACCTCGACATCTACGTGGCCATCATTACCGCCAACGGTTTCTTCTACCTCAGACCTGACAGTAACCCCTGTATCCAACACTTCTAATAATAAACTTGTAGAAAACCCAAATTTAATCAAAAACAAAACGCCCATCACATCTATTCAACCGGATGAGCGCTCGCTACCTATCGTCACCTCGCTATTCCACTCTGTTAAAAACTGGTTTTTTGGTGGCAATTTAGTGGTGCGGGTCGGTGTATTGGTACTACTGGTGGGCGTCGTACTATTACTGCGCTTACTGAGTGATTATATTGAGATTCCGATTGCCTTCAAGCTGATGGCAATCGGTGGCGTAGGGTTAGGATTGGCGGGATTGGGGCTGAAATTAACCGCCAAACGCTTTTCTTATGGTATTACTTTACAAGGCGCAGGTTTAGCCATTGCATATTTGAGCACCTTTTTTGCATACAGCGTTTATGAAATCATTCCGAGTTTACCGAGCTTTATCGGACTTGGGTTATTGTCCGCTATCACCATTGCGCTCGCCGTCCGTCAGAACGCTTTTCCTTTAGCCTTACTGTCATTATCTGGTGGTTTCTTTGCGCCTATTTTGACCAGTGATGATACTGGCAGCTTGGTGGCCTTGTTCAGCTATTATCTATTATTGAACGTCACGATTGCCGTCATCGCTCATTATCGCCCGTGGAAGATATTGAATTTATTCGGTGTGACGGTAACCTTTGGCTTGGCCTACTACTGGGGCATAAGTGAAAATTTAAGCGCCATTATTGAGACACAACGTTGGTCATTGGTGTTGCTGGTTGCCCTACATTTAATGTTGTATCTCTTTGTCGTGATTCGCTATGCACAACAAATCATTGCCTATAACACGCTTAATGAAAAAGACATTAACCATACTGATAGCGCAGATGACATAGAGCATTTAAACGAAGTCCATGTGGGCAGTAGCACGTATTTATCCCCCATTGATACCGGCTTACTGTTTTCAGTACCGCTACTGGCTTTTGGTTTATTTTCTGCTTTATTAGAGGATATTCCTCATGCTTTGACTATTGTCAGTGCGGTTTTAGGCGCGGTTTACCTTGGTTTAGGTTGGCTATTTATCCAACGTAGCCAGCGATATGCCTTAATCACTGAAGGTATGCTGGCGTTAGGGTTTGGATTTTTGGCCTTAGTGATTCCGTTGGCACTCGATGCAGAGTGGATCGCCTTTGGCTGGTCCGTACAAGGATTAGCCTTGGCCTGGTTTGGACGACGCTCACTGCGCGCATGGTCGGTATTATTCGGTGTGTTATTGCAGCTCATCAGTATCGTCATGTTGATGGCTACCATCGTATTCTCTAGCAATGACTATCCGATTTTAGCCTTGAGTATTTCAGCGATTGCTTATCTAGCCACCGTATTTATCTTACGTGCTAGCAACTCGCCAGCACTGTTAAATGATAGCTTGCGCGACGATTTAACCGATTCAATAATGCTCAAAACGCCAGCCGCCACATCAGACTCAATCACGACATACGCCAGTGCATTGGGTATCAGTGACCACGCCGCGCAGCAGTGGCTGACTTCGGTCAATAGCCAAAGTAAAGTGTTTGGCCTCGTTTGGCGCAGCCCTAGAGTGATATGGTGTCTGACCTTGACGGCTGTGATATGGATGCTGCAAGTCCTAGTACTTGATTTGAGTCATTGGTTTGATATTTGGCAGCTCGATACGATGACGATTGCATTGGCGGCACTAATAAGTCTTGCTATCTATTGGATAATCAACCGCTATCAGCCATGGGCAGAAGCCCAACAGCTGAGTCATGGGTTGCTATTATTGTTTTACCTCATGCTAGTACTACAGTTACCGCAGAAGTTTGAGCTAAATCTAT
Organism: Psychrobacter sp. SCQQ22; assembly: GCF_015864605.1. Taxonomy (NCBI): domain Bacteria; kingdom Pseudomonadati; phylum Pseudomonadota; class Gammaproteobacteria; order Moraxellales; family Moraxellaceae; genus Psychrobacter; species Psychrobacter sp. SCQQ22. The sequence continues at coordinate 144,932 of NZ_JADYWZ010000008.1, read as the reverse complement.
TATGGTCATCAGCAGAATGGCTCGTGTTTGCCAGTTTACTCATTGGTTGGCTCACGGTCGGACAGCTGTGGTTAAAGGTCTGGCACGACGATGCCAGTCTATCGCGCTATGATGGTACAAGTTGGCTCGGCGCTGGCATTTTAGTCATCGCGGTGGCGGCTCATTATGGTCTGCCCGCCTCTGCTGGCGTGATGGCTATTTTAATACCAACCATTTTAATACTAGCAGGATTGTGGTGCAGTTATCGTTATGGCAATCCTCGTCAAATAGACACATCAATCAGTGAAAATTCAACGCATGGATTGCTGTACTGGTTTGATTGGCAACAGGCATTATTAAGCTGTGCCGCTATATTTGCGCCGATTGCCCTAGGTTGGGTCATCATTACCAATTGGTCTTATGATGGTGTGATTTGGGGCATGTCATATTTCCCACTGTTGAATCTATATGATGTTACCTCAGGGCTAGCGCTATTGGTTGGCTTTGGTGTTTATTACCTGAATAAGCAGTATCATAATGAGCAGCCAAACCAAGAAAACACGGTCATCCAAAAGAATATTGAGAAAATTTTCACTACTAATAATTTATTGATTATTTTAGGTCTTATTGGTTTTTGGCTGATCTCCAGCATCCTTATCAGAACGCTCCATGCCTTTATCGGTACTCCACTATGGAATGACTATCAAGGCGGAGCGTGGCAAAGCGAGCAAGTGCAGACTGGACTAACCATGTTGTGGACGCTCCTCGCTTTAATCGCCACTATCATCGCTAGCCGCTACTGGCAGCGCGCGCTTTGGTTTATGGGTATCGGGCTATTGGGCGTCGTCGTCCTTAAACTGGTCTTGGTCGATTTGTCACAAACAGAGGCGATTTGGCGGGTAATATCCTTCCTTGGCGCGGGTAGTTTGATTCTGCTCATTGGTTATTTGGCACCACTACCACCCTCCCACGATGAAATAACGGATAAGACGTAATCATAACCTCACATGATGGTTAAGTGAAATTGTGGCGTGAGCAATGTGGTTCTGTAGTAAACTGAGCACCATTAGAAAGTAAACGTTGATTGTTTTACTTTTAGCATTTTTTATAAAAGGTTATGAAAGCAGATGGATAAGAGAGCAAGTATTCAGTGGTTCCCTGGGCATATGAACAAAGCCCGTAACGAAATCAAAGAAATCATGCCGCAGATGGATTTGGTCATCGAGGTCATCGATGCACGTATCCCTTATAGTAGTGAAAACCCAATGGTCGCGGCACTACGCGGTGAAAAACCAGTCATCAAAATCCTGAACAAAGCTGATCTTGCCGATCCAGAGTTGACCCAAATATGGATGGATTATCTCGAGCAACAAAGCGGTGTCAGAGCCATTGCTTGCGATACCGAGAAGGCCAACGATGTAAAACGCATCATCGCCATCTGCAAACAACTTGTTCCGAATAAAGTCGGTACGGGCCGTCAAATCAAAGCCATGATTATGGGTATTCCAAACGTTGGTAAATCAACGTTGATTAACACCTTAGCAGGGCGCGCTGTCGCAAGAACTGGTGATGAACCTGCCGTGACCAAATCGCAGCAGCTGATTAAGCTGGACGACGACATCATGCTCTATGACACGCCTGGTATGCTATGGCCAAAAGTTGAAAACGAAAACTCTGGCTATCGTCTGGCAGCGACTGGCGGTATTCGTGATACGGCGTTTGACTTCGCTGATGTGGCGAGCTACACCGCTGAGTATTTGCTACACGCCTACCCTGAGCTGCTAAAAACCCGCTATAAGATTGAAGAGCTACCAAAGACTGATTGGCAGTTTTTTGAAGTGGCTGGGCGTAATCGCGGCTGTGTACGTTCGGGCAATCAAGTCGATACGTACCGCATGTCTGAGATTCTAGTTAACGAGCTACGTAGTTCGAAACTTGGACGTATTACGCTTGAGACACCAGCCATGACAGAAGCTGAAGAAATTGTGGTCGCTAAACAGCGTGTCACGGCTGAAGAAAAGAAAAAAGCCAAAGAAGAAGAGAAACGATTACGTCGTTTGAAAACGCGGAAGAATCGTAAGTAGATAAAAGCTACTGATCAATCATATATGGTTAGTAGCAGTATTAGTAAGGGATGATTTTGAATAAAGACGAGAAGCCTTTATGGATGTATTGGATCTTAATAGCTGCCTTCATATCACCGACCCTATTTATAGCTGGGGTAGCTGTTGGTAGTAGTGCAAACATACCTAGTGAAAGTGCTTGGATTTATATATCAGCAATTATAAGCGCAATAGCTACCTTTATCATCGCTCTTCTTACCATTGTACTAGCGGTAGAGACTTGGCGACTGAGAAGAACTCAAGATGACCAAATAGACACTAACCGTAGAGAAAATATAAGACCTCACGTTGAAATTTTCTTAGAATCATCTGTGGTAGGTTTCCAGTTCATTATATTTAAAGTTGAAAATATCGGTCGAGGACTTGCTAGGAATGTTCAATTTAAAATTGAACACTCTGAAAAGGAGTTTTTAGATAGTGAAAAAGATATAATAACCACACTAGAAAAGCTAAGTTTTTTTAGGAATTCGCTAAGTACACTTGGTGTTAATGGTACAAAGAAAAGTTTTCTATTTAGCTTCACTGACATGTATAGCAAGTATGGCGCGGGTTTCTATGAAACTAAACTCTCCTTTCGTATAAATTTTGAAGACATGGAAGGTAATCGTTACTCAACATATTCGATAATCGACCTTTCAGAATTTAAAGGAATAACAGAGATTGGTAAAGGCAACCCTGCTTATCGAACATCAATTGAACTAGAGAAGATAAGAAAAACTCTAGATTCACTTATAAAAAGTAATAAACGAATTAAGGTTGACTCATATTCTCAGAAGGACCGAAATATAGAAAATGAAAAATCTGAAGCAAGAATAAAAGAACACCTTTCCCAAAAAGACGAAAAAATCTTATGATCCAGCTAACTGCCAACTCTACCTCTTCTGAAACTAACTTTAGCCACTCCCTCGCATCCCTAAACTCCCTCGCCCAACGCCTACTTAATTGGTTTGCCGAAAACGGTCGCCATGACTTACCTTGGCAGCAGCACCAAACTGACACACCCAATCCTTATATCGTCTGGTTATCTGAAGTCATGCTCCAGCAAACGCAGGTGACCACTGTGCTGCCTTATTTTGCGCGATTTATGGCATCGTTTCCAACAGTGCAGGATTTGGCCGCAGCAGAGTGGGATACTGTAGCAGAGCATTGGGCAGGACTTGGCTACTATGCACGCGCGCGTAATTTGCATAAAGGTGCCAAGCAATTGGTCGAAGTAATCGATGAAACGGGCGAGTTTCCGCAGACGCTCGCAGGATGGGAAGCCATTTCGGGCGTTGGGCCATCGACTGCTGGTGCAATCATGGCGATGGGACTGCATCATTATGGCGTCATCTGCGATGGCAACGTTAAACGAGTCATCACGCGTTGGGCAGCGATTGACGGTGACATTACCAAGTCTGCTACCACTAAAGAGCTGTGGGCATTGGCAGAGCGCCTGACACCGACAGAGCACTCAGGACTATTTGCGCAAGCGATGATGGATATGGGCGCGACATTATGTACCCGTAGCAAGCCTGCCTGTCTATTATGTCCACTGAAAGAAGACTGTCTAGCCCACGCGCAAGGACGTGAGACTGATTATCCCGTCAAAGCAAAAAAGCAGCCCAAACCCAGTAAGTTTAGTAATGCGTTATTGATCAAAGATGCTAGTGGCGATATTCTATGGCTACAGCGCCCTGATAATGGTATTTGGGGTGGACTGTGGAGCTTGCCATTGCAGTTCGTGGAGAAAGTTGATGGTAAAGCGAGTGGCAGCATTGCGAAAAAAGTAGACGCGATCGATGATAAACCATTAGATGTGCCAAATGACGTACGTAGTAATGAAAAAGTATATGAGGCAGAATTTACCACTGCTGAGCAGATTATCAATGAGTGGCTGATAAAGAATAAATTAGTAGCAGCGCCTATCAGCAAGACTTTGCTTGATGAAGCACCTATTAAGCATTCACTGACGCACTTCCACTGGTATTTGACCCCGCAATCAGTAACTCTAAATGCTAAGCAAGCTGCCGAAATCACCAAAGCACTGCAAGCTGCCGACATTAATATTAACTGGTTGAACGCTGATGATGCTCAGGCAACCCTTGGATTACCACGGGCGATGGTTAAGATTTTAGAATAATCATATAAGCTATATTTCCGCACCAATCATGCTTGAACCAAATACTCAAAACTCGTCTTGCATGCCATAAAAAAAGCGACTCACTATCAATAGTGAGTCGCTTTTTCTTTAGTCTTTATAATATAGTTAGCGCTAAGACTTCGGCACACGTAAGCGCATCAGACCTTCTTGTTGTACCGTGGCGACCAGCTTACCATCTTGCCAAAACTGTCCGTGGTTTAGCCCTTTCGCATTGGATGTCGTGTCACTCCACATGTCGTACAACATCCAGTCGTTCAAATCAAAATCACGGTGGAAATGCATTGAATGATCGATGCTCGCCGCTTGTAGACCACTGGTCATAAAGCTAACGCCATGCGACATAAGCCCTGTGCCTACTAGGTAAAAATCAGAAGAGAATGCCAATAATGCTTGCTGAATCGCCACCGGTTGATTGCCCAACTCGCGGATACGTAGCCAGTTCGCCTGCTTGGGTTTCATTGGTTCTGGGCTGATCGGGTTACGTGGTTTGACCGGTTTAATCTCCACATGACGGCGACGCATAAACCTTGATTTTAAGGCTTCTGGTACTTTGCCCACATTTTCTTCTTTTAAATCTTGCTCAGTCAGCAGATCTTCTGGTGGCGGATAGACCGGCATGTCTTCTTGATACTCAAGCCCTTCCTCCATCGGTGAAAACGAGGCAATCATCGAAAATATCACTTGTTCAACAGGCGGCTTCCCACGTACTTCTTTGTACTGAATCGCCGTCACTTCACGTGCAGACAGGCTACGACCATCGCGCAATCGACGCACCTGATAAATCACTGGTTGGTTGATATCACCGCCGCGCAAAAAATATCCATGCAATGAGTGACAAGGCTTGTCTTGTTCGAGCGTATGCGCTGCCGCCATGATGGCTTGTGCCAATACTTGCCCACCAAAAATACGACTGCCCACATAGTCATGGCTCTTACCCTCGAAGACATCGGGGGTAACTTCGATAAGTGCCACAGTAGCCAGTAACTCATCAATCAGTTGCAAATAATCGGGCATGACAATATGTTTCCTTATTTTCATCAAAAACGCACAGCACCTCACGATATCAATAGGCTATATCGACAGGTCCTTTGTATTTGTACTTGAAGTTAAAATAATATGAAATCACTTGCTGAATGTAAACAAGAGAAATTTTAGAACGAAAATACGGCCATAGCAGCACTAGTATTTATTATAAATAGAAAGCGATAAACATCTTACCCAATATCAGTGGCTTTGGCTAGCGACTGACAGCCCACTCGCGAGTATCCATTCGTTTATTCAACTCAAACAGTAAGAACGAGGCACGTTATAACGCCTCGTTCTTTGTGTTTATTTTAAAATTATGGCTTCACAGCTACTAGCACACGGATAGAATCAGGTACTAATGACAAGTTGCTTAGTGCTTGCTCGCCTTGCGCTTTTAGCTGCTCTAAACGCTCAATCTCTGCAGGGCGCACGTTAGGGTTGATGGTTTGTAGATGTTGTAGGCGTTTGATTTCACGTGACCACTGCTGGCTAAAGCGCGCGCTTGCTTGCTCACCAATCTCAGCCAGCTGCTGACGGGCAATATCCTCAGCTTCATAATAACGCTGCTCAATCACATCACCACGTACTTTAATTACTTGGCGTGCACGGTTTTTATCCAAACGCTCAATGTGCGGCATAATCATCTCAGCGCTGATACGTGCTGATAAATCACTACCCTGCTCACTGATAAAGACACGGATATTTTGCGTGGTCAATGTCGCTGGTAAATTCAGCAGTTTTGGTGCTATCGCTTCTACACGGAAATTCACTTCTAGTAATACCATACCTTGCGGTACAGCAGCGCTTTTCAGCATCGCAACTGTCGTATTACCAAAGGTACTGGTACTCGCCAGCTCATAGATAGCACGCATCAATGGATGCTCATGAGTGATGAATTCGATATCTTCACGCTGTAGCGCTTGATCACGCTCGAATGTCAACGTCATACCGTCTTCGTCACCAAGTGGCAAGCCATCGATATAGTCACTAATTTCAGTGCTATCAATCGGTGCGATAACCCATGAGCCATCACGCTGAATATTATGATCAATATTGGCCGAAGCAAAGAAACGCTCAATGAACTGTGGCAATAGGTTGTGACTATCAAAGTCACGCATGGCGTCAGCAATACGCCCAGCGACACGTGGACGGCACGAGTTATATTCTAGCAGACGATCGCGACCAGCTTGTAGCTGTGCTTCTAATCCCAATCGTGTCTGTAGCGCTTCGTCGATGATACCTTGTAAGATATGACGATTATCAGCCGTATCTGCACCTTCAAGCATTGGCTTCAGAACTTGAATATATTGCTCTTGCACGCTCTGTGCTGTTGGTGAAATCTGATTAAACATATTCAGTGCGTTGTGATACCACTGGTAAAGACGCTCTTGCGCCGTACCCTGTACATAAGGCACATGCAACATGATTTGTTGCGTCTGACCAATACGATCTAGGCGACCAATACGCTGCTCCAAAGTATCTGGATTCGCAGGCAAATCCCACAGGATCAACTGACTAGCAAACTGGAAGTTACGGCCTTCTGAGCCAATTTCTGAGCACAATAGTATCTGTGCGCCTTCACTATCTGCGAAGAACGCTGCCGCTTGGTCACGCTCAAGTAGCGTCATCTGCTCGGTAAAGATAGCTGTCTTAATGCCTGCATGCAGACGTAATACCGCTTCTAAACTTTCAACCGTCGCGCCACTACGAGAAATCAACAGTACTTTTTGATGTTTAAGTTCGCCGCGCAGGATATCAACCAACCAAGACACACGTGGGTCATCTTCTAGCCAGCCACCATCAGGTTGATTCTCTTCGCCCCATAGCTGCTCACGCAATTTACCCGTGGTTTGATAGCTGTTTACCCATGCATCAGGTAGTGGCAGCGGATAAGGCTGGCTACTACGACCATAAAACCCTTTGACACTCTCACGGGTATTACGGAACAGGATACGACCAGTACCATGACGATCTAGCAGCTCGTTAAGTGCATAGGTACGCAGTTTTTCGTCATCATTAATCCCTGCCAACTCGTCAGCACCGAGCGTAAGTAAGCTACTCAAAGCAGCGATTTGCCCGTCACTCAATGGCTTGTCTTCTATCAGTACACCAGCGACCGTTGCTGTCTCAGCAAAGGCGGCTTGACCATCGATAAACTCATCTAAATCATCGAAACGATCTGGATCAAGCAAGCGCAAACGTGCAAAGTGACTCTGTGCACCAAGCTGCTCAGGTGTCGCTGTCAATAGCATGACACCTGCCGTCTCTTCTGCAAAGTCGGCAATCAAGTCATATTTATCGTTACCACCTTGTGCTTCATCCCAATGCAAATGATGCGCCTCATCGACGACCAATAAATCAAACCCTGCATCCATCGCTTGGTCATACAAGTCAGGATGGTCAAGCAATAGATCCATACCAGCGATGATGCACTGCTCGGTCGCAAAGACGTTCTGCTCAGGATCATGCTCTTTAATCGCTGCCGTACGCACCAAGTCAAACAAGGCAAAGTTGAGATTAAAACGGCGGCGCAGCTCAATCATCCACTGGTATTGCAGACTGTCTGGAACAAGAATGAGCACGCGCTCAGCCTTGCCAGTCAATAGCTGCTGATGAATAATCAAGCCAGCTTCAATGGTTTTACCCAGTCCCACTTCATCAGCGAGTAAGACACGCGGTGCAATACGTTTACCGACTTCATGAGCAATATAGAGCTGATGTTCAATGATATCGACTCGCGCCCCCATCAGGCCTTTGAGTGGATGACCAGCCAGCGCTGATTGCATACGCAAGATATCTTGACGCAGCTCATACCAATCACCACGTTCGATACGGCCAGCCAGCAGGCGCTCAAGCGGCTTGGCAAGCGTGATGTTGGCAGCGAGACGAGTCTCCATGATGCCGCGCTCGTGTTCATCGACACTATATTTGAGCACGCCCATCACTTCATCGACAGCATTAACCGTGTAGCATTTGCCGTCTTGGTCATAAATGCTGTCACCAGCTTTGAACACCACGCGCGACAGTGGCGCAGAGTTTTTGGCATAGACGCGCGTCTCTTCGCTTTGCGGGAATAAGATATGCACACATCGGTCGTCAACATCGATGACCACACCCAAGCCAAGCTCAGACTCCGTATCAGATAAATAACGTTGACCAACGGCGAATTCAGTACTGTGCAATGAAGCGATAGAGATAGTCATAGGGCGATGTCTTTTGTACTCAGGTAGTAAGAAATTAGATAGATAGCTTAGAAAACAGCAATGGCGGCTAACAACCGCTAAATAAGGTTGTTCACACCGTAAAATGTCAAAAAAACATAAACGAAGTGCCACAACATTAATCAAGCTAGCAGTTTAGCCGACCATTATATAACGTTAGCGGATAGATGAGTGCGTTAAGTTGACTTTTCAAGAGCAGATTCATGCAAGATTATGTCAATGCTAAGCATAAGTTGGTCTTATAAAACAATAAGATAACGACTCGCAAGTATATAAAAAACATTTACATCATAAAATTGTTTCTATACTGTTACTTTATGAAAATAGATGTCTTTTTTGTTACGTTGATTATTCATATTTATTATTAACAAAAATATCTAGTGGCCTAATATCTAAAACTAGTTTTGTTCAAAACTGTACGAATATCACTGCTTTTATAGACACTTAACTTTTAGATAAACATAACAGTTAAGCCTTAAAGCTATTCGCTTGACCTTTTCTTTTAGCCCATTCGACATTTGATATTCAGATTGAGGACACGCTTTAATAATCACGGCTCTTTTTCTACCCAAAAATACTGCTGATGGTATTTTTCGTACTTTATATAATTCAAGGATGAATACATTTATGAGTGCCTCCAAAAAAGTTGGCTTGCTCAACCAAGTCAGTACCCAAGTGACCGTTATTTTGTTTCTTGCTTTTGCCGTTGTTCTTGCCGTTGTCGTCTATATTGTCGAAAAAGAAGGTTATGAAAAAATTCGACTTGAGTCCGGAAAACTAGTGGCTCAACGAGGTAATACGGCAGTCAATAGTATCTCCTCAGATGTCAATCGCGTGATGCGTAGTGCGTTGCAGCTACAGCAAAGTGCCCAGACACTACCACTACAAGAAAATATTCTGCAAGCCAGTACGGCCAATGCGTTTGATAAGCGAGACTATAGCTTGCTAGGCAGTGGTGGCATTTGGCCTGATATTGGTGCGCTTGGTGATGGTGCAGCTACTCATCCATTTTTGATGGTACGCCAAGATGGTGATTACCGAGCCATATTAACCGATCCAAATCCTGCCAATCCTTACTATAAACAAGACTGGTTTAATAAGGTAAGAGCCCTCAATCCTGACGGTTGTATTTGGGCTGATGTGAGCCCAACTCAGACCAAAGGCGAGCTTGCTATGAGCTGCGGTGTGGCCATCGATCGTGACAATCAGTTTTGGGGTGTGAGCACAGTCAACTTTACACTCAATCAATTACAAGAAAACATCGTCAACCTGAGTGAAAGCTCTGGTTCAGGCTATATTTTATTGCTTGATAATAGCAATAAGGTCATCGCCTCATCCAACCCCGAAAGCCTAAACTATATCGATGAAGACACTGGTACACCGCTTGATATTAAGCAAGTAATTGACTCAGACCCTGCTTGGCAACCTATCTTAGATTTTTTAGATACTCAGCATAGCGATATCATCAAACAAGTTGCGGCGAAAATCTCTCCAGAAGCCCAACAAATCATTGCAACACTTAATAAAACAGAGTCAACTGCTGTTAGTAGCTCTGAGCTTATCAATTATGCAGCTTATGTGAATGCCAGTGAAAACCATCAAAGTACGATGGACAGTCGCCTATTGCAGAATTTCGAGTTGACCAATGACAACTATTATAATGGTAGTCAGGCGTATGTTTTCCAGATTCCTGAAACCTACTGGAAACTCATCGTGGTACAGCCCGACTCTGCCGTCAATGCCATTGCAGATAACTTAAGCAAAAACCTGATCAGATCAATCATGTTAGCGTTACTTATCACCGTTGTGCTGATCTATTTCATGCTGACATTCTTGGCATTTAAACCATTGAAAGAGACCACAGACAAAATCTCACTCGCTGAAAAACTGATTGATGACAAGCAATACAACAAGCTCAGCGAGGTTAAATTTGCGGGTGGACGTAATGAGATTGGTCTAGTTAACCATTCTATTAATGAGCTACTCCATCGCATTCAGTCTAATGAAGGTAAGCTTGCCAATATCAATCAACAGCTAGAGGTAAAAGTCGAAGAACGCACTGCTGAGTTGCAAGACACCTTAAAAGAGCTAAAGAACTCACAATTGCAATTGATACGTTCTGAAAAAATGGCCACGCTCGGTCAGATGGTCGCAGGCGTTGCTCATGAAGTAAACACACCTTTATCCTATGTGCAGAACAACCTCGAAATCATCGGACAATTGACAGCACAATATGAAGATTTGATTACTTTGGTGCAAGGGTTGAAGTCACTTAATACTAATGAAGCAGTGCCTACCACTGAAATCGAGAAATTATTGGCAGATATCGTTCGTGCCTCTGATGAAATCGAAGAAGATGACTTATCAGATGAGCTCAAAGAGCTGATCAAAGACTCCTTATTCGGAGTAGAACAGATTACCGAGATGGTACTCAATTTGCGTAATTTTGCGCGCCTTGATGAGTCAAAAGTCAAAACGATCGATGTTCGTGAATGTATAGAATCTTCGCTAAAAATCGCTGGTAATTCTATTAGACATCAAGATATTGTCACCAATTTTGGCCCAACGCCTGAAATCAAATGCTCACCATCACAAATCAATCAGGTGCTGGTCAACCTATTGAACAATGCCTCCCAAGCAATGGACGGCAATCCTGATGACAAAATAGAAGTGCGTACCTACGCTGATGATATCAACGTTTATATTGAGGTCAGCGATAACGGTAAAGGCATGAGCCAGTCCGTATTGGATCAAATCTTTGAGCCGTTCTTTACCACAAAAGCAGCAGGTGAAGGTACTGGCCTCGGCATGGCTATCAGTCAGCAAATTATGGAACAACATAATGGTGCGATTCAAGCCACCTCAACCGAAGGCGTTGGTACAGTATTTACCCTAACCTTGCCCATCGATAACAATTTAACAGAACAAAATATGTAAGCATAAGCGAAGCGTTAATTGTATTGTCAGTGCAGCACATAACCGAGCTGCACTGATAAAAGGAACAATACCTATAATTTAGCCCCTACTATTCATCGTAAGGATACGAACATGAATGAGATTGAAGACAATATACAGCCGTCTGTTCTAAGTACTGAACCTAAACCAAAAATTGCGTTTATCGATGATGAAAAACGTATTTTGCGCTCAATGAAACTGCTCTTTCGCAAAAGTCATGATGTTTTTATCACCACTGACCCCAACGAATATATTGATTACATCAAAAATAACCACGTGCACGTGGCCGTCAGCGACCAACGTATGCCTGAGCGTGTTGGTGTTGACATATTACGAGAAGTCAAAGAAGTTTCACCATCGACCATGCGTATTCTGCTTACTGGGTATGCTGATCTGAACGCTATTATTGGCTCTATCAACGACGGCGAAATTTATCGTTATTTGACCAAACCCTGTAAATCTGAAGAGCTTCAATCAGTTGTTGGCCGCGCCACCGAAATTGCTTTGACGTACAACCCTGATGAAAATGCAGATCAAATCGACAGCTCAGATAATAAGCAAACACTGCTGGTCATAGATGAGAACGACGAGCTGATTGAGCAAATTCGCAAGCAGTTTTCAAACAGCTACAAAGTACTACATGCAACCAGTTTAGAAACTGCCTACGATTATCTTGCGAACTATGATATCGGTGTTTGTATCACAGATATTAATGTTGCCGGTGAGAATATCGCTCCTATTATCTTCACCTTAAAGCAAGATGCACCGCACCTAGTGGTGTTAGTACAAACACAATTTCAAGATGCCAGTTTATTGATTGATCTGATTAACAAAGGTCAGGTATATCGCTGCTTGCCAAAACCAATGCGTGCCAGCCTGCTAGAGATTAGCGTCAACCGCGCGTTCCGCCATCATAGCAATCTCAAAGCCAGCCCTGAGTTGGTCAAACGTCACGAAGTAGAGCACGACCCTGAAAATGATATTCGTATTGATTTAAGCAATCGGGTACGTAGTTTTATTGGAAAATTGCGCAAGCGTTTTTCGCTATAACCTGTTATTTATAAAAAACAGCCACGGCGAAACCATCATAAAGAACCCTTACATCAATTATGGCGTAAGGGTTCTTTATCATTTTGTCTCTCATATTAAAACCTTTAAGCACTAGACGCCTCACTGATAACTGAGACCTCGCAGTTTTTGACTCATAGTCGCTCAGCAGGTCAGCTTCACTTTCAATGCATTATTTTTAATTGCTGTTTCTGATTACTATTTTAATGCGATGTTTTTAATCAACCGCTTTTGATTGACCAAGGCAACATGCTACATTACCTCGATAATCATTAAAATCAACTTTAAAATAACCATTCGATAAGGAATAACCATGCAAGCGGTTTTTTTAGACAAAGGCACTTTTTCTGATGGCATCGACTTACCTGCCCCAACAGGCATAAGCGACTACGTCACTTATAATGACACCCCAAAAGACGCTGCTGTTATTTTAGAGCGCTGTAAAGACGCCGATATTATCATTACCAATAAAGTTCAAATTAACGCTGAAGTAATAAGCAAGCTGCCCAAGCTCAAGCTCATTCAATTGACTGCCACTGGCATGAATAATGTCGATCAAGATGCTTGTAATGAGCACGATGTTGCGCTGTTTAATGTTGCTGGTTATGCAGTCAAAAGCGTGCCCGAACACACATTTATGCTCATGCTAAATGCAATGCGTGCAGGCATCCACTATCATCAAAAAGTCTCTGATGGCACGTGGCAAGCGAAAGGTGATTTTTGCCTGCTTGATATTCCGCTGATAGATTTGGAAGATAAAACGCTAGGTATTATTGGGGTTGGCACTATCGGTAAACGCGTCACCGAAATCGCGCGTGCCTTTGGTATGAATGTATTGTGGGCAGAACAGCAAGGACGTGCGCCACGTAATGATGACTACACAGCATTTGAGGACGTACTTGCTCAGTCCGATGTTCTAAGCTTGCATTGCCCATTAAATGCGCAAACTCAGCACCTTATTAATGCAGATACTTTAGCAAAAATGACCAAACAGCCGCTCATCGTCAATGTCGCTCGTGGTGGTATCGTCGATAGCCAAGCACTGACCGATGCGATTAATAACGAGCAAATCATTGGTTATGCCAGTGATGTGTTTGAACAAGAACCTATTGCTAATAATGACCCGCTATTGAGCTTAAAGAACCATCCACGTGTCATCTTTAGCCCGCACAACGCTTGGGGCAGTAAAAGCGCACAAGAAACGCTGTGGCAGATGCTAAGCAAACAAGTCGCGGATTTTATCAGTACGCATTAAAGAACTATTACTCATCAAAGCTCACGACTGAATCGTAGCCAAACGTCCTTTATTTTACGGTGTTTGAGCACTATTCGGTCGCTGAGATAATTATTTGTGACCCGCCAAGGATAGATATCTCCTTGCTTGGGTAGCTCGTGTTGAGCGCGATTGACATATCCTGAGGATAACGCGCCCATCACAGTCTCTGATTGGGTGTGGGCGGTGCCATGCTCACTCTGCGCTGTTGCTAATACTGCTTGATAGCCATGCTTATTCATATATCCAAGCAGTCGCATCACATACTGACAAGCCAAATCAATCTTTAGTGTCCATGAGGCGTTGGTGTAGCCGAACAGCACTGCCATATTGGGCACATTTTCAACCATGACTGCTTTATAAGTCATGCGTGTACCGATATCTACTGCCTGTCCATCGATATATACTTTTGCACCACCCAGCATTTGTATCTTTAGCCCTGTCGCTGTCACGATGACATCTGCATCGAGATGTTTGCCAGAGTTGAGCATAATACCTGTCTTCGTAAAATGGCTTATTTGGTCAGTCACTACTGCTGCGCGTTTACCTTGTAACGCTTTGAATAAATCACTGTCTGGTACGGCACATATCCGTTGGTCCCAAGGATTATAATCGGGTACAAAATGCGTCACATCGACATCGCTGCCTTTTAGTTCTGTTTTGACACCGCGCTTTAATAGCGCTTTCATAAATTTGGGGGCTACTATAGCCGCGCGGTAAGTACCTTGTTGTATGAGTACATTGCGGGTACGCAATACCGTATAGGCCTGCTCTTTTGATAAAGGTGAAAACTTGCCTGACAGCCAATCAAGCGCATAATCATCGCCTGGCACGCTCGCCACATAAGTGGGTGAACGCTGCAGCATAGTGACGTGTTGTGCGCATTGCTCAGCTTCTTCATCTACTAACGCTGGCAGCAACGTCATCGCCGTCGCACCACTCCCGATAATGACGACCTTTTTGTCTTGATAGTCCACATCATACCAATGCTGCGGATGGACTATCCGGCCTTCAAACGTTTCTTCTTGATCAAAATGAGGCTTATAACCTTGCTCATAATCGTAATAACCAGTGGCACCGACGACGAACTTAGCTGTTAGAGTAAACACTTCACCGCTAACGTGGTTTTTTACCATAGCCGTCCATCGTTGGCTGCTACTTGACCAAGAAAGCTGCTGCACCTCATGCTGATAGCGAATATGCTCAGTGATACCAAACTCGTGCGCCGTATCAGCAATATAACGCTTAATGTCCCCACCTTTTGCCAAAATTCTATGGTTCAACCACGGCCTAAAACTGTAGCCAAACGTCAACGCATCAGAGTCAGAGCGAATGCCGGGGTAAGTAAATAGATCCCATGTACCACCCAAATCTGCACGTTTTTCTAATATCGCAAACCGCTGCGAGCTTTTCTGCTGCTGTTTTGATGTTTGACGTTTACATTGATTTGGGCTTTTATGACCAAACAGCCCTTTGTGTTTTTGCTGCTGCAATCGACAAGCCATACCTATACCAGCAATTCCTGCGCCGATGATAAGCACTTCATAATCTACTGGCGTGTCTAAGCGCGCCTTTTTAGATTGAAAGCGTCTCTTCACTGCCCGCTTTGCCGCCTGCTTTGCTGCTATGATATCAAGCATAATACCGTCCTTGTTTTTGCATGATTTATCTAAAAAACTTGGTTAAAAAGGGCTTGGGCTTTCCCAGTCCATCCATGCACCCAATACGGGATGCTTTAGACGTAAGTGTTGTGCATGCAGATTGAGCCTTGGAGCAATCTCTAACGCAGTCCCTTCAGCATAAATAGGGTCGCCAATCATCACGTGATCAACATGCACCATATGGACACGTAGTTGATGGCTACGACCGGTAACCGGCTTTAGCATCACTCGTGTCACTGCATGACCATTACACTCTTCATGAGCCAATATTTCATACATAGTTAAAGCATGCTTTGACCAATCGTGGTCGACGATGTGGCGTGGTTTGGTCGCAGGCTCGTAGCGTACTGGCACTGATATCTTGCCAGTTGCGCCAACACTTTCCCACTGTCCAAAGACACGGGCTTGATACTTTTTCTGTGGCAAACGTTCAATAAACTGCTTACTGATATGGGTCTGTGCTGCCGCATTTTTTGCAAAAATGAGCAAGCCTGAGGTGTCCATATCCAGACGATGAATCAACTTAACTGCTGGATTAACGCGCTCAAGCCTTGCCAGCAAGCTCACATTCAGCGTTTTACCATTAACACTTAATAGCCCTACGGGTTTATCCACTATCCAAATATCATCGTCTTCATAGACAGTAATATCTCGTGCAAATGCTTGAAAAAACTCAAGCGGACGGGCATTTTCTTGAGCATTAAGAGCGTTGACTTCTTCATCAGTAAAAAGCATAAAAATGGGCTACTTATATTAGGGCGTAAAGGTAAAAAACAGACTTATTTGTGGACTGAAATGTGAGACTGATAGCGATTTCAAGTATAAAGGAGATACGTCAGACATGTTAAATAGTCGCCACTATTCAAGCAAAAATACGAATAGTACAATCAACTGTCAGACAAAATATAATCCATATCACTGTGTGTCGATTTATTGTGCTAATCGCAATTGTTAAACAATTTAACCAGCCTGCATCTGTCAAGTTTGAGCAAACATGTTAATATAATGGCACATTTTCACCACTTCTAAACGATTCTTTGGTCACTCATCACGCTACTATCTAACCAAGATATTCTGTAATGTATGACGATAGAAATAATAAAACAAGAGAGAAAACTATGTCAGATCTTATTTTCCACACCACCGATGCCGACTTCGATAAAGACGTACTAGAGTCAGACGTACCAGTATTGGTAGACTTTTGGGCCGCTTGGTGTGGTCCTTGTAAAGCCATCGCTCCTATTTTAGAAGATTTAGCCGCTGACTACCAAGGCAAAATCAAAATTGTTAAGGTAGATGTTGATAGCAACCCACAAGCGGCTAGCCGTTTTGGTATTCGCAACATCCCAACGCTATTTGTATTCAAAGGTGGCGAAAAAGTTGATTCAGTAATGGGTCTACAGCCAAAAGCTGAATTGGCAAAAGTACTAGACAAGCATCTATAAGCTTGTTCTAGCCAAGCACATGTTAAAAACTGCAATGTAATAGAAGAAGCCATTATCTGACTAAGATAGTGGCTTTTTTGCTTATTTTTTATGCAAAAGACTCGATTATATGACTTTTTTGGCAAAATTTATTGACAATGCCATTGTGAAGACCGTATAGTCTGCTGACAACAGAAAACTAATTGTTTTCATAAGTGTCTTATCGCTATTCTCCTCGTGTTTATCAACAAAAACACAATCGTCGTTATAAACACCATTGCTGAACGAAATGACTAAACACAATTACTGATATTGAGTTTTTGACGCAGACTCTTATGTAGCCTTCTTTATATTTATTTCTTATTACCTTGCACCAAACGACTGCAATTCGTACATAAGCTGACACGTAACACCCAAACTACATAAATCCTAGCTCTGTGCACGCACCCTCTATCGCCATATTATCGTTGTTTTAATCAATGTCGTGACTTGTGCTGCTAATGGCATCTCTCATCTGATCACTTGCTAATGACCTATCTATGAATCTTACTGAATTAAAGAAAAAATCAATCGCTGAGCTATTGGCTATCGCCAAAGAAATGGGTCTTGATAATATGGCACGTAGCCGTAAACAAGACATCATCTTTGCTATCCTCAAAACCCATGCCCGTAACGGTGAAGCCATTTATGGTGACGGCGTTCTTGAGGTTCTTCCTGATGGTTTTGGCTTTTTACGCTCATCAGAAGGCTCTTATTTAGCGGGTCCTGATGATATCTACGTCAGCCCTAGCCAAATTCGTCGCTTTAGCCTAAAGACGGGTGACAGTATCGCTGGTACGATTCGTCCACCAAAAGATTCTGAGCGTTATTTTGCGCTACTAAAGGTCGGCGAAATCAACTTTGATACGCCAGATCGCTCACGTCATAAGCTTATCTTTGAGAACTTAACCCCACTATTCCCAACTGAGCAATTAAAGCTCGAGCTTGGTAATGGTACCACCGAAGATTTAACGGGTCGTATCATCGACTTGATCGCACCGATTGGTAAAGGTCAGCGCTCTATTATCGTTGCGCCGCCAAAAGCTGGTAAAACGATGCTGCTACAAACCATCGCACAGTCAATTACCCGTAATAATCCTGAGTGTTACCTCATCGTACTATTGATTGATGAGCGCCCAGAAGAAGTCACTGAGATGGTACGTACGGTACGCGGCGAAGTGGTTGCCTCTACTTTTGATGAGCCACCACAGCGTCATGTTCAAGTAGCTGAAATGGTCATCGAAAAAGCCAAGCGTTTGGTCGAGCATAAGCAAGATGTGGTTATCTTACTTGACTCAATTACTCGTCTTGCTCGTGCTTACAACACGGTTATCCCTTCATCTGGCAAAGTATTGACGGGTGGTTTGGATGCCAATGCGCTAGAGCGTCCAAAACGCTTCTTTGGTGCTGCACGTAATGTCGAAGAAGGTGGTAGCTTGACGATTATTGCCAGTGCCCTTATCGATACTGGTAGTAAGATGGATAGCGTTATCTTTGAAGAGTTCAAAGGTACAGGTAACCAAGAGATTACGCTTGAGCGTGATTTGGCTGAAAAACGTGTCTTCCCTGCGATTAATATCAAAAAATCTGGCACTCGCCGCGAAGAGCGTCTGCTTGATGAAGATAAATTGCGCAAAGTTTGGATTTTACGTAAATTGCTACAGCCGATGGATGGCGTACAAGCAACTGAGTTCTTGTTGGATCGCCTAAAAGAAGCGAAGACCAATGACGAATTCTTTGAGCAGATGAAACGTAAATCACAGAACTAATGCTAACACCGTGTCGCTTTAGCATAATAAGCACACATTTAGCTTAAACAAAAAAGACCGCTTCCGAGCGGTCTTTTCTATTTTTAAGACTGAAAGTTGTAATTACCAATCTCAACTGACCTACTATCTATGCAAGTGCAATAACTTCCTGAAACATATCCGTCAAGGACACAGTGGAGAAACATCCTTTACAGGATATTTGCAAAGAATAGCGCTTTTACTACGCGCATAAATTATTAGTTGGGTTAGTATAGGCATACTCTGCTACACAAATCGACAGCAGTATCAATTTTTGATACATTCAATGCAGTCTTTATTAATACAGACCACGATATGTCTTGCGATAACACAATAGGTTATTTTAAGACTATTGCCCAAGTATCTTGATACTTTATATCAGTACCAAAATACTTGGACAATGCAAATATCGTGTTTTGATTATGATCAACCAACTTGATAACTTAACAGGTGATATTATGAAATTTGCTAAAACTATTGCGATGACTGCCCTTACTAGCTCTGCTCTTATCATGGGCGGCTGTGCAACTAACGGATATAGCAGTGGCTTGAGCAACACTGCTAAAGGTGCTGCTGTTGGCGCTGCTGCGGGTGCTGTTCTTAAAAGTAACGGCGACAGCAAAGATATCGCTCGTGGCGCACTTGGTGGTGCTGCTGTAGGTGGTGCTGGTGCTTATATTCTTGACCAAACTCGTTAATTGATCTTATCAAGGCTGAATATTACCTTGATAGAATCTTAGCTGACACAAAAAAGCCTGCAATCAATTGCAGGCTTTTTTGTGTCTAACTCATAAGTTGAAAGTAAATCCGCTTATCGTGATCTACGATACGCTTATAGTGATACCTAATACGCTTATAGCGCTCCGCTAAACGTATCACAAGACTGTACGCTACCACTCTCTAAACCACGAGTAAACCATTGCACGCGCTGCTGACTAGTACCATGAGTAAAGTTATCAGGTACAACTGCTCCGCCACTGGCCTTCGCTAAACGATCATCACCGATTTGACTGGCTGCATTGATGGCTTCATCGATATCGCCCGCTTCTAAAAACTGTACACGCTCTTGATTACGCTGTGCCCAAACACCTGCGAAACAATCTGCCTGCAACTCTTGTAGCACTGACAGCTTATTAGCTTCTGCACGCGTAACTTGACGACTGGCTTCGTTGACTTGCTGACTGATACCTAGCAACGTCTGCACATGGTGACCAACCTCATGCGCAATGACATAAGCTTGAGCAAAATCACCCGCTTTGCCTTCGTTACCTTCCTCACTAGAGCCTTGCTTATCACCTGTAATACCAAGATTTTGACTCATTTCTACAAAAAATGATTTATCTAAATAAACAGTCTGATCTGCTGGGCAATAAAACGGACCTGTCGCAGCGCTAGCGCTACCGCAAGCTGAACTCACTTGACCATTAAACAAAATCAATGAAGGCTCTTTATAGGTACTACCTGCTTCATTAAATATTTGATGCCACACTTCTTCTGTGTCAGCCAGTACTACTTTTACAAACTGCGTATCCCGATCCGTACTGGTTGCAACCTCAGTAGAGGTATCACTACTTCCACCGCCAGTAACGGCTTGACCTGTCTGCAAAGCAGTCATTGGGTTTACCCCAAATACTAGCCATAAGATACCAGCAATGATAATACCGCCGATACCACCACCGACCATCTTTCCACCGCCACCACTACTGGTGCGTACGTTTGAACTACCACGTCGACCTTGCCATTTCATAATTTTATTCCTCAAACATACGATAGGTACTGCTGCTCGTATTGATAGTTATTTATATAATATTACGGCCAATACTACTTTTTATCTTGGTGTTTTAGCCTATTATATTAAAAATAATAGCCTGAATAGGCCTTTCGATAGATAACACCTCTTTAATTTACTTACATTACATCAAACGTTACATTTATTTACTGATTAATCATCGTGAAAGCAGTAAATTATTGCAAGTTAAATTAGAAGTTAATATCCAAAAAACTTCTTTAAAAACAATCTGATGTCATTGATTATATTTTTTCGATATCCAGCAGGGTATTAAAAATTATAATCAATATACGAAGTAAAATTAAACTTACAATTTTATTGTTACTTAATTGTACGGACTATTTCCATTTAGATAGAAAACATATAGAATGCGTGCAAGCTGAGTAGCTGTAACTGGAAGTCGTTGAATACTGAGAAATCTCGGATTTCAACCCATGTTGCTGCTATTGATCATTTCATTTTTCCGGAGAAAACACTATGAAACTTAAATTACTTGCTCTAGCTGGTATCATGACTGCAACTATGGGCCTAACTGCCTGTGACAGCAGCAAAGAAAACGCTGCTGAAGATTTATCTGACGCATCAGAAGAAGTGCAAGACGCTTCTGCAGAACTAGACGAAGCTGCTGCTGAAGGCGAAGTAACTGCTGATGCTGACGCTGCTGTTGCTGGCGCTGAAGCTGACATCGCTGATGCTCAAGCTGCAACTGCTACTGACGAAATGGACGCTGAAGTTCCTGTAGACGGCGAAGCAACTACTAGCATGGATGTAGCTAGCGAAACTCCAGCTGTTGACGCTGCTGACGAAGTTGTTGTTGAAGAACCAGCTCAGTAATTTTATCGTTTATACGATGAATATACTGTAGTAAAAAAAGAGAGAGCATTAGCTCTCTTTTTTTGTGCCTGTTATTTATGATGTATAACAAGCTAATACTGTAACGCTCACTGATATTGCTACTCATATATAATTTAAGCACATCAACATGCTTAGCTTATAGCTGACATACCTAGACTATATAACGAGTATCAATCGACGACCTAAATATCAAAACTTAAGCCGTCATCATCAATACAAACATCTAGATTAGGCATCAAATAGACGCTCATCAACCTGTTGGCGAAATTTCTGTCCTGTTTTAAAGGTAACCACACGGCGTGCTGATACCGCAACGGGCTCCCCTGTTTTTGGATTACGGCCTGGTCGGCTGTTTTTATCTTTAAGCTCAAAATTGCCAAAGCCTGAAAGCTTGACCTCTTTGCCATCAATCAAACTCTCTGACAACTCATCAAAAAAGTTCTCAACCAAACAGCGACCTTCTTGGCGTGTTAGGTTAAGGTGACTCATCAAATGCTCGATCATGTCAGATTTGGTTAAGGTGCTCACAGTACAACTCCTATGCTATGTCGTGATGTCGAATATCATGGTTTAGCGGTATGAGGGTTAATGTTAGCTATTATAAAGGTTTTTGGACGTTTTTTTAATAAAAAGCGCATGAAAGTCCTTTATTAATAACCACTTAACGTATTTTAGGGCTTTCTATTAATAGCAATGCCCCGTAGCCTTGTAAGTAGAAAAGCTACAGAGCATTGTTTATTGTCTATATTAAATATTAGCTATCGCGTAACTGCGCAGAGTGCTGTGCTGTTAGCGCTTGCACAACCTTATCAGTAGCCGTTTTTATCACGTCATCAGCTAACGTTTGCGTATTGTCTTGCCATACTAGTGCAAATGCCAGTGAGCGCTGACCTTCTGGTACTTTATCGCCTTGATAAACATCAAATAACCAAAGATCCGTCAATAGCTCACCTGCAGCAGCACGAATCGTGGTTTCTAGTGTCTGCAAACTAATATCGCTATCGACTAGGATGGCAATATCGCGGCGTACTTGTGGGAACTTGCTAGGCGTGCTGATGGCATGCTGCTCACGAGCGACCGTCAGTAATGGTGCAAGTGACAACTGCGCAACCCAAGTAGCTGGCAGGTCTAACTGTTTTGCGGTATTAGGATGCAACTGGCCAAGCCAACCAACGTACTGATCATCGATATATAATTTAGCGCTTTGACCAGGATGCAAAAAGTTTAGTCCACTGCGCTCATAACGGATACGAGCACCCTCTATTTGCGCAGGTAATAACTGCTCGATATCATGTTTGAGGTCATAAAAATCTAAAGCACGATTTTGATAGGCTTGCTCATCCCACACATTACCGACTGCGACCAAAGCAATACTTGGGGTCTGTACTAATTCGCTGATACTCTGGCCGACAAAGCTAAGGCCTGTTTCAAAGAAACGTACACGTGGTTGCTGACGATTCAAGTTATATTGCACACATGGCAATAGACTTGACAGTAAGGTACGGCGCATAACGGCTAAATCACTAGAGATAGGATTGGCCAGTGCTAACACTTCTCCCAGTGCTTCGTCATCAAGTAATGCTTCTATTTTTGCATCACTAAAGCTAAAGCTAATGGCTTCCATATAACCAGTATCAACCAACGCCAGCTTCATCTCATGGGTCAAGTCCGCAGTATCATCATAATCCATGCTTACTTGCAAATGAGGCAGGACGCTTGGGATATTGTCATAACCATAAATACGGGCAATCTCTTCGATGAGATCCTCACGGATACTCATATCAAAACGATAAGATGGCGGCTTACAGACTAAAGCATCTGCTTGTTGCTCAACCTCAAACCCTAACTGAGTTAAGATACGCACCATGACTGCTGGCGCTATCTCAATACCTATGACATCACGAACTTTAGTGATTGGCAAAGTAATTGGCGCACGTTCTGGTAAATGCTCACTACTCTCAGCTTTTACGATAGGGCCTGCTTGACCGCCAGTGACGCTAATAATCAAATCACAAGCGCGTGCCAATGCGATCTCTGGTAACTCAAAATCTACCCCACGCTCAAAACGTTGCGACGCATCAGTATGCAATCCAAAACGGCGTGCGCGAGCAGCGATAGCAAGCTGACCAAAGAAAGCACTTTCTACAACGATATTGGTCGTGCTATCCGTAACGCTACTACGCTGACCACCCATGATACCAGCAAGTGCCAATGCGCCTTTGTCATCAGCAATCACAAGCTCATCACCTGTTAAAGTAATGGTTTGCTCATTCAGCAAAGTAATGGTCTCAGCAGGCTCTGCCAAACGAACAACGATATCACCAACGATGGTATCTGCATCAAAAGCGTGTAGCGGCTGACCCAATTCCATCAATACATAGTTGGTCACATCAACCAAGAAGTTGTGTGAGCGTAGTCCTGATTGAACGAGGGCATCTTGCATCCACTTTGGTGTCTCAATACTACGATCAATATTGCTAATCGATTGTAATAAGTAGCGTGGACATGCTTCAACTGCATTTACTGTAACGCTTGGCGTTGCACCATTTTCAGTAATAGTGATGTTTTCAGCGATGGTTGGCATTTGCAGTGGTAAGTCGTTAATGACTGATATTTCACGTGCAATACCACGTACACTAAAGCAATCACCACGGTTTGGCGTGATAGAGATATCCAATATCTGATTGTCTAAACCTAGATATTCACGGATATCTGTACCGATCGGCGCATCTGCAGGTAATTCAAGCAAACCGTCTATGCTATCTGTTAAATCAATTTCAGAAGCACCACAAAGCATACCGTTAGAGGCCACGCCGCGTAGGTTACCGTTTTTAATTTTAAAGCCTTTCTTGTCATCGCTTGGCAGTACTGCCCCAACGGTGGCAACAGGTACTTTCATACCAACGGTGACATTAGGTGCGCCGCATACGATTTGTAGCAGCTCAGCTTCACCGATGTTTACCTGCGTGACTCGCAGTTTATCAGCGTCTGGATGTTGCTCAACGCTGACGACTTCTCCGATGACCACACCACTAAAAGCACGAGCAACCGCATAGCGATCATCAATCTCTAGTCCTGCCATGGTTAACTGTTCGGCCAACTGTTCGCTGGTATTCGTGGGATTCACCCATTGACGTAGCCACTGTTCGCTAATTTTCATAAATATCTCGGATCAGAATTTTATAATAAAGTGTTGGAGTAAAGCTTGGCGAATTAACTTGCTATAGTAAATCCTATCTAAACTAGATACAGCATCAGGCTCGCTCAGTCTACAATTTGTAGCACGTTCACTCACCTTCCTTTTATCTAAGTTATCTTGAACTAACTATATAAGCATAAGGAAAACTCTAGCCAAATTGCTTTAAGAAGCGTACGTCATTTTGGAAAAACAGACGTAAATCGTCAATACCGTAATACAGCATCGCAAAGCGCTCAATACCCATGCCAAATGCAAAGCCAGTGTATTTTTCAGCATCAATGCCGCAATTGGTCAGCACTTGTGGATGCACCATACCGCAGCCCATGACCTCAAGCCATTTGCCATTGTCATCTAAGATATCTACTTCTGCAGAAGGCTCAGTAAACGGGAAGAATGATGGGCGGAAACGAACGGTCAGTTCTTTGGCAAAGAATGCTTCTAAAAACTCGCTAATCAAGCCTTTTAGCTCAGCAAAAGTGCTCGACTCAGTAACCATAAGCCCCTCTAACTGATGAAACATCGGCGAGTGGGTTTGATCTGAATCATTGCGATAGACGCGACCTGGGCAAATGATACGAATAGGCGGTTCATTCTTTTCCATCGTGCGAATCTGCACAGGACTGGTATGCGTACGCAGTAAGTAATGCGCATCAAAATAGAATGTATCATGCATCGCACGTGCTGGATGATGCGACGGAATATTCAATGCTTCAAAATTATAGTAATCACTCTCGACTTCAGGGCCAGTCGCGACATTGAAGCCTGCTTGAATAAAATACTGCTGCATGCGCTGAGTAATCATCGTTACTGGATGCAAATGACCTTTTTGACCACCGCGAGCAGGCAACGTGATATCGATACTTTCTGCTTCAAGCTTGGCATTTAATGCGGCCACTTCCAACTGTTGTTGCTGGTCAGTCAATGCTTGCTGAATACGGCTACGAACTTGATGTAACCAGCCACCGTAGGTCTTTTTGTCATCAGCACTGAGTTTGCCCATTTGCTTTGACCAGCCAGTTAATGGGCTCTTTTTACCTGTCAATTGCACACGCAAATCTTGCAACTCACGCGCATCAGTAATCTGTAAAACCAATGCTTCAGCAGCACTCGCAAACTCAGTCAGTTCAGCTTCATTCAGCTCACTGAGCTCTGAGGATAAGGTCGGTAGCGCCGACAAATCGTTGATAGCAGCAGGGGTAGTCATAAGACGCATTATTCCTGATTTAAACGGACTATTAATAATAGTGATTGGTAATTGTAGGGGTTTGACCAAATATTGCAAACCATTTACCCATTCATTTTAAAATAAAGGCTAATAATATGAATGGCTTGAATATTTAGACAACGAAAAATTTAATTGCACATCAAACGAAATTTTTCTGAATTCGGATAGTGTAAATAGAGTCAGCTCTAAAATATTTTAATATAAAAAAAGCCACCGACCAGCGGTAGCTTTTATTAATATCGTACTATTAATCAATATTAGTTCTATTTATTTAAATAGGCTAATATTTATGCTAGTTCCGCTTTTGCTTTTTCAACCAATGCAGTGAAAGTCGCTGCATCATGCATAGCGATGTCAGCAAGTACGCGACGATCGATTGCGATGTTAGCTTTTTTCATGCCATTGATAAAGCGGCTATAGCTCAAACCGTTTAAGCGTGCACCAGCATTGATACGTGCAATCCAAAGACGACGGAAGGTACGTTTTTTGTTGCGACGGTCACGATAAGCATATTGACCAGCTTTGGTCACTGCTTGTACCGCTACACGGTAAACACGTGAACGGGCACCGTAGTAGCCTTTTGCGCGTTTTAGGATTTTTTTGTGACGACGATTCGCCTGTACACCACGTTTTACACGGGCCATAAATTACTCCAAGATATTTTTAATCATTATTAAACGAATCACGATGTCATCGAATAGTAGACATCGTTATCAGATTGCAAGGTCAAATATTTTTAATTAAGTGGCTATTCATTAAATAGCGCTTGATTAAATGCATATGACGATAGGCTATTAGATGTATGGGCACATACGACGAACTGCTGCTTCGTCAGACTTGTCCACCATCTTAAGACCGCGCAACTGGCGAATACGCTTAGCTGATTTCTTGGTCAAGATATGGCTTTTATTTGCTTGCTTACGCTTGAAGCCGTTTGCTGTTTTTTTGAAGCGTTTAGCTGCACCGCTTCTGGTTTTCATCTTAACTTTCATGATGATTTGCCTCTTTGTCTTTGATAGAACCTGGTCGTCAAATAGTACATAACGAATAGTGGCTTTAAAAACAACCACTAAACCTCTATTTGCCTCGAGGTGGGAGGCCGTATTTTAGCAGATAGCACGCTGTTTTGCCAAGGAAAGTTTTAATCATGTCCCAGTAAACCATCATAGTAGATAACGAGTATGAACCGACTGCTAGCCTTTCTCATAAAAACACCAATAAAACAGGGAAATCCTCTGCAAATAGATTGAATGTCAGCTTAAGCTGTGCTTAAGTAGAGAGTGAGTATTGGTATAGTTTAGACGCTAATAATACAAAACTGCTTATCACACTTATTAGCCGTATATCATACGGTCGGCATCGTGACGATGTTACCAATCTATATCAAGCTCAGCAGAACTCATCACCTGCCGTCAAACTAGGAAATAATGTGCCAAGAAAAGAGTTGGACTTTGATAACGATTTATTTGTCTTTGAAACAGTCATGCGTGTACGTCATACTGAGGTTGATATAGGCCAGCATCTGACACTCGAGTCATTGACAGCCTTGGTAACTGAAGCGCGCGCGCGATTCTTATACTCCAAAGGAATTAAAGAGATCAATGCCGACTATCAGGGCTTAATTATTGATGAGTTACAGTTAAATATTGATAGTCGTGTACGATTGCGTGACCAACTCCTGTTTGAGATAGGCGTCGAGCCGTTGTATGATGACGGCGGAAATATGGTGATAAAAGTCACGCGTATGCATACGGGTGAAACAGTGGCGAAAGCACGACTGCATTTTCTCAGTTACGATTTCCGACTAAATAAAGTGACTGCGCTCAATAACACTTTAAAAGAGGCGCTATACCCACACTTAGTTAATCTTTAACATTGTTTTTCTTAAAATACTGTCTTTGCTTAAGCAGCTTCCTCACTCACCATATCAAGAGAGTTAGCACGCTTGATGCATTGACCATTCCTTACTTCATACTTATAAGATGACAGATATATTATGACTTTACCTGCTTGGCTGGCTGCCATAAAATTTAATGATGATGGTTTGATTCCTGCGATTGCCCAAGACCATAAGTCTGGGCGTATTTTGATGATGGCATGGATGAATGCGGAAGCGCTCCAACTGACTGCACAAACGCAGACAGCCGTTTATTTTTCGCGCTCACGTGCCAAATTATGGCACAAAGGCGAGTCGTCCGGTCATACTCAAACTGTCCACGATATTCGCTTGGACTGTGATGCAGATGTGATTGTACTGAACGTCACCCAAGCTGGCGGCATTGCTTGCCACACTGGCCGAGAGTCTTGTTTTTATCAGCGTTTAGATTTATCTGGACAAACGCCTGAGTGGGAAACCGTTGATAAAGTACTAAAAGACCCTGCGGATATTTATGCATCAACTGAGACGGTGGATAACAGTCTACAAACCAATAACACCACTGCTAAAGATGACACTAACGCTGAGTCTAATCAAACAGAGAACGCCTCTATTTTGCAGCAGCTTGATAATGTATTGGCCGAACGTAAGCAAGCAGATGCTGATAGCTCTTATGTGGCAAGCCTATACGCCAAAGGATTGAATAAAATTTTAGAAAAAGTCGGTGAAGAAAGTACCGAAAGCATCATCGCTGCCAAAGACTTTGCCAGTTGCAATGAAAGCATAGACAAAGCGCAATATGATGAGGCACGTCATGAGCTCATTTATGAAGTGGCTGATGTCTGGTTTCATACGTTGGTTGGACTGGCATGGTTCGATATAGAGTCGGACGCTGTATTAAACGAGTTAGGTCGTCGCTTTGGACTCTCAGGCATTGATGAAAAGGCGTCACGATAACTTGTGATATTGTAAAATCAATCTAGTGAAGACAGCCTTGTGAAATCGTAAAATAATCAGCTGCTGTGTTTGATTATTTTGCGATTTCACCCTTTTGTCACAACTGCAGGTTATAATATAGCTCTTTTAACGTCGCATTATATGTCGATACTTTTTGTTTGCTATATTGCTATGTGATAAACGCAAAGCTATAAATATAAATTATTCATATACAGACTGAAAACCAAGACATGAGGATAGCTTTATGGGCAGTTTTTCTATTACGCATTGGCTGATACTATTGGTTGTGGTGGTCGTCGTATTTGGCACCTCTAAACTGAGAAATGCTGGCAAAGATTTAGGCGGCGCAGTTAAGGGCTTCAAAGAAGCGGTCAAAGACGAAAATACAGAGCATGCTAAAAAGCACGCCGTCCTTGATCACGATAACAATACCCGTACCACAGATCGCTCAGCTACTGACAACGTCAATAATAGCGATATCAACGCAGCCCCAACTGACGATAAGCACAACGTATAATGCCTATAGCACTTCGCCAGCCTGTAGTTCCTAGATAGTGACACTCAACCATTATGTTTGATATTGGGTTTTCCGAATTACTCCTCTTTGGCATAATCGCCTTGATTGTTCTGGGTCCAGAAAAACTGCCTCAGGCAGCACGGACGGCTGGGCAATGGTATGCCAAAATTCGCCGCACGGTTTCTACCTTACAGTCTGAAATAGAGGCTGAATTAGACTTGGCTGAAACACGGCAGCAAATGCAAAAAGAGCTGGCCAAAATTCGCCAGACTGAGTCGGATATGAAACGCGAGCTAGCAGAAATGCGTGGCAATATGAAAGAGTTTGAAAACGCTCAAAACCAACAATTTCATGCAACACATGATACTGTCGATAAACGTGCATATAGCAAGGCTAATGAAAATAATAGTGAGCAAAATAGTAGTGAACAAAAAAGTCAGTCAGTCACGCCTAAAGAATTCGATTACGCCTATGGGCAAGATACGACACTAGCAGATACTAAGCAGCCATTAGAATCAGACGACAGTTTACACGGCTCTTCCACAGGCAGGGCACCTCAGGATAGTACTCATCAAGTGGTTCAAAACATCACGACCAAACCTTGGGAAAACATGTGGTTCCGTCTTGGTACTTATGACAAAGCTCGCCGTCTGCCTATGCCTCCCTACTTACCGAATTATAAAGCCGATGTTTTATTAAATAGTCCTGTAAGCACGCAAACTTCTGACAATAAACAGGAGTCTGATTGATGGGATTATTCAAACGCAAAAAAAGCCGCCAAGAAAAAGCCGCTAGTTCAGATAAAGAAACAACCGCCGATGCAATGGATAAAAATGAGTCTACAGATGCGTTAAGCGCTGTGGCTGATATGCCTATCACAGAGCATTTGATTGAGTTACGTAGACACTTAATCAAGATATGTGTTGCTGTACTGGTCATATTCTTGGCGCTAGTCGGATTTTCACGCGAGCTATACAACCTATTGTCAGACCCACTGGTTGCACAACTGCCCGCCAATTCGACCATGATTGCGACGGACATCACCTCCAACTTTATGGCACCGATACGCCTGACCGTTTTTGTCGCTGCGTTCTTTGCCATGCCTTATATTCTGTATCAAATTTGGTCGTTTGTCGCACCAGGCTTATATAAAAAAGAAAAGAAAATCGCGATTCCAGTACTACTGTCCTCTATATTCTTATTTTATTCTGGCGTAGCGTTTGCCTACTTCATCGTACTCAAAGGGGTTCTAAAGTTCTTTATCATGTTTGCCCCGCAAAACGTCCTACCAATGACAGATATCGACAGTTATCTAAGCTTTGCACTCAAACTGTTTATGGTATTTGGCTTAACTTTTGAGATTCCAGTCGTCACTTTGCTATTGATATTGACTGGCATTGTCTCCATTCAGAGTCTAGAAGACAAACGCCGCTATATCATTGTGGGCTGCTTTGCCGTAGCAGCAGTCGTCACACCGCCCGATGGCGTATCGATGCTGATGCTTGCCATTCCGATGTGGTTGTTGTTTGAGCTTGGTTTGTTTTTAGCCAAAATTTTAATCAAAGAAGAGCCTAGCGCTGCTTTAGCTGCTAATACGGCCTCGCACAAAGAATGAACTTACCAGTTAATTCAAAACAGGCCAACGCGCTAATCTGTTAATATGGTTACTTCAGCCTCAAGTAATCGTCGATACCTCTTTTGACTATATTATCACTAATCAGCCATTGTCTATGCAGTGGCTTTTTTTACCCCCATCATTTTTGACCATGTTTTATTCTTTTAGGTAACTTTGTTATGTCCGCATCTATGCCAGCTTATATGAGCGATCCCACTGACGAGCAATTAAATGCGCTCAATATGGCGATGGATCACAAGTCATTCAAAGTGGTGGCTTATGCGGGTGCTGGTAAAACTACGACGTTAAAATTAATCGGTGAGCGCCTGCGCGGACGCGGTTTATATTTAGCCTTTAACAAAACGATTGCCAATGATGCTCGTTCAAAGTTTCCACCGCATGTGGAATGTCGCACCTTCCATTCGCTTGCCTATCGTCATGTCGCCCGTGATATCACGGCCAAACTGTCCTTGCCGCGCTTTTCACCCAAACGCCTCGGCGATGATTTGGGCTTGCAACCTGTCCAAGTACGTCGGCAAATGGATGGCATAAACAAATATATTACGCTCACGCCAGCTCGATTATCGCGCTTCGTCAGTGATGCCGTGAGCAATTTTTGTAGTACGCATGCCAGCTACCCTGCACCCAGACATATATTGTTTCCAAGTTGGCTCGATGAGTCAGATGCAGAGCAATTGCGTGAGATGCTCTACCCTGCCGTAGAGCATCGTTGGTTACAGTCGATTGATGCACGTCATCCTGCTGGCATTGGACATGACATTTATCTGAAGCTTTGGGCATTGTCTAAACCTAGCATTCCAGCGGATTTTATTTTGTTTGATGAAGCGCAAGATGCAGATCCATTGATGATGGGGATTTTGACTCAGCAACCGCGACAGGTCATCTATGTAGGCGATGCGCATCAGCAGATTTACGAGTGGCGTGGTGCGGTCAATGCTATGAAAAAATTGCCACTGCCGCAAACCTTATTGACGCAGTCTTTTCGCTTTGGCGAGCCAATTGCAGAAGTTGCCAATACATTGTTGAAGGCATTGCAAGAAGATGTGCCGCTTAAGGGTAATCCTAATAAACAATCCTCTACTGACAAAGGCATGGTACACAGTAAAAAAGATGCCATTCTATGCCGTACCAATGCCGCTGCGATGTCGCAATTATTGACTGGACTTAAACTCGGTCATAGAGTGGCGCTGCAAGCAGACACTGATCGTATGCTCAAATTCTGTCAGGCCGCCGAAAACTTAAAAAATGGTAAGTCTGCTTATGGCGTGCCTGAACTGGCATACTTTTATAATTGGGGCGATGTGCAAGAATACGCCGAAACAAATGAAGGCAGCGATCTCAAAACTCTGGTGAAATTGGTCGACGATCATGGTACCAACGTATTGAGTCAAGCGGTCAATAGCTTGACCAGTATCGAAAATGCGGACTATGTCATCTCAACTGCTCACAAAGCCAAAGGGCTCGAATGGGGAAAAGTACAGTTGGACGATGACTTTTATTATGATGTCACCACTAATGCCGTCAAAATAAGCCCTGAAGAGTTGCGCTTACTATACGTTGCTTGCACGCGTGCCCAGACCAACTTAGACATTCATAATATTAAAGACTTGATATCAGGATTGCAGACAGGTAAAAAAGTGATTTTTGGTAAGACTTAATTTTCCTCCATCTCTGCCAATCTCGAGCTTCATTCTATCTTTCGTTATAGCAACCTTTTAGTAGTGAACAACAAGCATGAATAATAGTCAGCAACTTCAAGCACGTCAAAACACCATCCGTCAGTTATTTGCCAACCCCGTCCGCTTACTTGCGCCAATGGAAGGCTTGACCGATCCATTAATGCGACAAATTCTCACGCAAATTGCGGCAGATTTAGGTCGTCCCTATGACTGGTCGGTGAGCGAGTTTATTCGGGTGACTCAGCACGTTTTGCCAGCACATGTGTTTTACAAATACGTGCCAGAATTGCGTCATGAGGCCAAAACTACCTGTGGCACACCGATTCATTTGCAACTTTTAGGCAGCGAAGCGCAACTTATGGCAGACAATGCTGCTTATGCTGCTGAGCTTGGTGCACCTGCCATTGATATCAATTTTGGTTGCCCTGCTAAAACGGTAAACAGCCATCGTGGTGGTTCAGTATTACTGGATGAACCCGAAACCATGTATCAGATTATCAGCGCGGTGCGTCAAGCAGTACCTGCCGATATTCCAGTATCGGCCAAGATACGTTTAGGCTACACCGATACCAGTAGAATGGATGATATTCGTGGCGCGATTAACGACAGTGGTACTGATTGGCTGACCATTCATGCACGAACCAAAACCCAAGGCTATAAGCCACCAGCCTATTGGGACAAGATTCAAAGTTTTAACGCGCTTGATATTCCAGTGATTGCCAATGGTGAGATATGGAACGCAGAACATGCAAAGAACTGTATGACGCAAGCAGGTACAAAACATTTGATGTTAGGTCGCGGCGCGGTTACCCGTCCAGATTTGGTTGCTCGTGTGGATTGCGGTTCAGATGATGCCATGCTAAGTGCGGCAACGTTGTCGTGGGAAGCGATGGTCACCCATCAGATAAAATTTTTGGAAGGTCGGGCTAAAACTGAAGTGATATTGGTCGGTCGCTATAAGCAATGGCTCGCGATGCTCATCAAAGGCTATAGCGAAGCAAGAGTCTTATGGGATGCTATCAAACGAGAGAAAAATAAAGCGGTGATTATCAGTGCGCTACAATTTAGCATACAACAATAATCACCTGCTCATATTTGGTTGATCTAGGGCGTGTCATCAATTAGATTGTGAGGCTTAAAATGAGAAAAATTACAGATAAACAAGGAAGAAATTGCCGTTAATATGAATATATTGACAAAATTACTGACGATGTTTAGCAAAATTTAGCCATTTTAAGACCACTAAATGTATTAATGTGCTGATTGATGATACGCCCTAGACCCTGTAAAAATTAGCTCTCAAGCGTTATACACTCACTCGAATCGCTAAATAAAATAGCATCAAAGAACAAGCCATCGATAACGCCCAAAGTATCGAGCGAAAAGCCGACAAATTGGTGATATAAGCCACACAAAAACCAATACGAATCAGCACATATAGCCAAGCCAATACATTGATAATCGCCTGCGGAACGAAGAATAGCATCGCTGTTAGGACAGCCGCCAAAAATATAGGCAATGTCTCATAGCTGTTTTGCTGTGCCGCATTAGCACGTGCTGCAACCCCTGTCGCATGCTGAAAAAAATCGCGAGGATGCGCATTATTTCTGAGCTTAAAACCGCCAGATGCTTTTGCAACGATTGATACTAACCATGGTAGTAAGCTTGCCGCCACCATTGCCGAAATGGCAGATGCTGCGGTATTAGAGACCAACTCCAAAAGTGCATTCATTAATATATTCGCCTCTACCCTGCTATAACTTCAAAGTCATGAGTGACGTTCACGCCGCCCTGTACCAACATTCTACTGGCTGAGCAGTATTTTTCTGCTGATAAATGGATGGCTTTTTCGACTTGTTTTTCTTTGACGTCTTGACCCGTCACCACGAAATGCATATGAATATCGGTATATACCGCTGGTACGGTTTCAGCACGTTGTGCGGTTAGCTCACAACGTACATCTGTCACTGCTTGGCGTGATTTTTGTAAAATCTCTACCACATCATAGCTAGCGCAACCACCTAGCCCTAATAGAATCAGCTCCATTGGACTGGCGCCTTTTCCTTTGTCTGCATCGATCTGTACGTTATGTCCTGACGGTGACACGCCCATAAATGCTTTGTTTTCTTGCCACGTAACACTTGCTTTTGACTCTGACATTTTGCCTATTCCTTATTTCAATTATTAGATTTCAATTAGCAGGTTCTCTGCTTTTTATTTTTAATAATACCTGTTGCCTTAATACCGTACTGGTAGTTATATCACGTTGCTAGTGTAGCATAAGCCAAAGCGAGATTTTATATCGCCATTGTCGTTAACTGTCGTTGGCTATTGCCATAACCTTAGTCATGTGTAGCTAGTCTAGCTTCTTTAATTCATAGTTTATTGATAACGATATTTCTTGAGTCGTAGATTAATACCAATACACTTATATTGCCGCCATTACTGAAACTTACCCCTGCCGTAATACCCTTTAAATAAACTTACAAAAGTCTATTTATAACTACTTGATTTTAAACAGCTAAACTCGTGAAACATTTTATAGCAAAATACTGTTACACATTTTGCTTGTTTCTTGGTTTAATAACGGTAATGAATCTTATTTTGACCTAATATCGACAACAATCACCTTATAATAATTATGATTATTGTCATGGTTTTAAATCAAAATAAGCTATTTTAAATAAATCAAAAAGGTTTAGTCATGATAGATGCAGACGGCTTTCGCGCCAATGTCGGCATCATCTTGGCAAATACACAAGGGCAGGTTCTGTGGGCAAAACGTATTGGTCACAACGCTTGGCAGTTTCCGCAAGGCGGTATCGACCGCGGAGAGACGCCGATGGATGCGATGTATCGCGAGCTCTGGGAAGAGGTCGGCCTACATCCGCGTCATGTAGACTTGTTGGCAGTGACGCAAGATTGGTTGCGTTATCGTTTGCCAAAACGCTATGTGCGACATGGACAACACCCTTTGTGTATTGGGCAAAAACAAAAATGGTTTTTGCTGCGCTTAGATGAGGCAAATACTCAACATATCCGCTTCGATGAAGGGAAGCCGGAATTTGACCATTGGCAATGGGTCAGTTACTGGTATCCACTCGGACAAGTGATTCATTTTAAACGAGGCGTTTATCGCCGTGCCTTGCAAGAACTGGTACGCGAGCTTCCCCTAAAGCAAGAACTGATTATCCCTGAGCAAGAAAATCATTTGATAGTGTAATAAATCGCTCAATTTATAATGTAATAAAAGACACCCTTGGTAATTGCTAGAGTTTTTAGCCATTACCAAGGGTGTTTTTTATTGTTGTTCAGCTATTGTTTTCCAGCTATTGGTTTCAGTTATTTTGAGTGATGATCAAACTCTCGACTGGTAATATTGGCCGTGAAGTTTGCGCCCGTAGCGCCCTCTTTGCGCAACGTCAAAATACTTTGGGTACGAGTCCCATAAGTGGGTACATTGTTTTCTGTATTGCCAAAAGCCACTGGTTCAATATAAACAGAAGACAGCATCTGCTCCACCTCAAACGCCACGCCAGTATCAGGCAGCTTATCTGCTGGTGCTGGCGTATTGTCAGATAACACATCAAAGGCAGCCTCTTGCCAGTATTCGAGTGCACTATTTTCAGCAATAAGAGGCAATACTTCTTGCCGTAGCCTGCCACGTAAACGTTCCGTCTTAAACCAACTGTCCTCTGGCTGACCGTTAGAAAGCACATGCAAACCTGCATATAATGGCGTTGGCGCATGACCGCGATTATTGACAATGACGGCTTGTGCTGTATCACCAATAATAAGATTAAACCCAGCGTAGTCCTGCAAAGTAATCTTTCGGGCAAAATCCATTGGGCTAATAGTACTTGTCAAAAAGTCAGTCACGAGCGCACCGCGCGAACGCTCGTCCGTCCTTGCCTGCACACCATCACGAAAGTTTAGTACCGCAGCCCAACGACCATTCTGTTCAACAAAACCTGTCTTTTTTTCTTGATGAATACCTAACCACGTGCCACCGCTTTGCTTATCACGCCCAGCATAAATAGTCTGATCAGACCATTGATGTAGCGACTCAGTTGGACGCTCCAGAAACTCATCACGATTGGACAATAATACCAATGGCAGCTCATCAAATAACTGCCAAGCAATGGCGACGATACACATAGCATTCCTTTTATAATAATCTGTTATACCAATGCTTTTTAGCAAAAATAAAGAGCATCGTTTAAGGTTTTACTTATTGATTGCCAGCTAGCATTTTATTGGCGGGATAGCTAACCTGAGACGTTGAGCGTATCACTTGTGACTGCTTGC
The DNA here is from genome assembly GCF_015864605.1 of Psychrobacter sp. SCQQ22. Classification (NCBI taxonomy): domain Bacteria; kingdom Pseudomonadati; phylum Pseudomonadota; class Gammaproteobacteria; order Moraxellales; family Moraxellaceae; genus Psychrobacter; species Psychrobacter sp. SCQQ22. The sequence continues at coordinate 108,192 of NZ_JADYWZ010000008.1, read as the reverse complement.
TTGGTAAATCGAACTCCCATGCTACTATGCCTTGATTGTCATTCCAATCTCGTTCGGTTACAGGCGGCGTATGAGTGACCGTAACCTTTAGACTGTCGTCGCGACTGATAGGCTCACTGCCCAACACCTGCAAGCGTACACTGCGATTATGCTGATTGGTAAATTGATAGGCGTTGGTGGTCGTTATGGTTTGCGTGCGGTTCAGCACGCCTTTCTCGCCTTGCTTGTCTTCGTTGGTCAGCTCTTTGACCATCATATTTGAATCGCTACCAAACCCAATCCCTTGCTCTTTTAGCATTTGGTAGCTATAACGTGATTGACCTACATAGTTGTCATCACGGTACAGCTGTAGCGAACCATCGACCCAGTCTGGTGTCAAAAATGGCGCTGAGGCATACCAGTAGGCGGCAGTCTCGACGTTTGGTGTGCTGCGAATCCATAGCTTACTGCTACCAGATTGCTCTCCAATCACTGTACGTACACGTCTGCCATCACTTGGAATACTAACCAGCTGCGGCAAACGATACTCGATGATGCCATTTTTATTTTGACTACTGACGGTGAAATTCGGTAGCGGTGCCATACTGACTCCTGCTCCTTTGGTGTAAGCCGCTTCTGCCATCATCACAGGAGCAGCATCCATCATAGGTGACTCACGCCTAACCTTAGCATCTTGATTCTCTTCATATAATGACAGACGCTGCACATACGGCAGTTGCCCTGTCGTACTCTGATTGGGATTAACGGTACTGAGTGTCACAGGTACATTGGTCCAATTCTCACCGGTTTGCTGAGCAATAATTGCAGAGGCTGTGATACTTAACTGCTCACTATTTGTGTTTAGGCGGGCTTGATACGCAGGTTCCCAACCTGCGCCGCGCACTTGGTAGTGCAACTTAACGCTACTTGGCGAGCGACTGGCCGTGCGTACACTCACCTGTGTCACATTATTAAAGGTTGATGTCGCGCTGCCTGACATAAGCTGATTAAGTGCATCTTGAGCACGCGCCTGACGCTGTTGAATCTCTAAAATTCTTTGGTTAATACTAGTCGCTTGAGTTTCTATATCACGCGCATTATTAGCAATCGTACTATCCGTATTGACCTGCGTGGCTTTGGTCAAATTCTGCAAGTATGCTTTTGCTAAGCGTGCTGCTTCCAATTCTGCATTGATATTTGCTAAAGTACTTTGCTGCGTCTGCACCTTAGCATCACCTTGATATTGGCATTGCGCTGCTTGCTCTCCAGTCAATTCTTCAATACTGATTTCACCGACGTTGACGTTACCCACCGCTTGTACACTCAAGCTCTCTTTGTCCATTTGAGGCGACAAGCACGAAAATACAACGGTTTGCTCACCGTTACCTGTAATGGGCAACGCCCGTGTCACGCTTGCCAGCCCCTGATAGATGGTCACTTGCTCGACGCTGCTCGTTGCCGCTTGCGCCGAAGACAACCCCAATATGGCACTACCACCAAACATAAGCGGCAAAGCAAGACCTATGGTCATTTTATTAAGCGGCGATAATGCGCTGCCATGGTCTGTTGAAACAGACGCCTGTACTACATGTGCGTTCATACATCATTCCTTAGAAGTAAAATCCATTATGGCAGCAGCGCACTCTTTCTATGTTGGCTATCAGATCAGCGCGCAAGACAATTTTTATCAAAAATAGTATCTCTCAAAGATATAACCGTAGCGTTTTTGAAACTTTTTAGCAACAAATGTCTCTATCAGAATTAACGTCCTATTCTTATATTCTGCACGGTTTCTCTGTTTATTCCCTTTTATGGTGCAAATTATCAAAGTCTATGCACTAGATTAATGAAAAAACGCTACCATTTTTAGTTATTGTGCTGTTATTTCCCGAATAATGGCCTTTTTAACTTGGCACGGAACTTGAACTATTAATTACTGTTAAGTAACAGTATTTTATCTTTTGTATTTACTTAGGAGATGTCCATGTTTTCGTTACCAATTTTAGCCAACCCTCAGTTTGTTGAGTCGAATATTCACAGCAAACTCAAATCACGCGTTTCATTATTGGCGATAGCCGTCATTAGTAGTTTGAGTCTCGCTGCCTGTCAAAAACCTGCAGAAACTGCGACATCAACAGAGACAACAGCCGAAACCACCACAGAAACAACGACTGAGCCTGCTGCTGATGGCGAGACCATCAAAGTGGGTATATTGCACTCATTGTCTGGCACCATGGCCATCTCCGAAACCTCTCTAAAAGATACCGCATTAATGACCATTGATGAAATCAATGCCAATGGCGGCGTACTGGGTAAGCAGCTAGAACCTGTAGTCGTTGACCCTGCCTCTGACTGGCCGTTATTTGCTGAAAAGGCCCGTCAGCTATTAACTCAAGATAAAGTGGATGTTATTTTTGGCGGTTGGACATCGGTATCACGCAAATCAGTACTGCCAGTAGTTGAAGAGTTAAACGGCTTGATGTTCTATCCAGTGCAGTACGAAGGACAAGAGCAGTCAGAAAATATCTTTTACACGGGTGCGGCACCAAATCAGCAAGCTATTCCAGCAGTAGAATACTTGATGAGTGAGGAAGGCGGCGGTGCAGAGCGATTCGTATTGCTAGGCACTGATTACGTCTATCCACGTACCACCAATCAGATTTTAAAGGCATTTTTGAAATCAAAAGGCGTGGCTGATGCAGACATTATGGAGGAGTACACACCATTTGGTTTCAGCAATTATCAAACCATCGTATCTAATGTCAAAAAATTCTCAACGGGCAAAAAGACAGCAGTAATTTCTACCATCAACGGCGATTCAAACGTTCCGTTCTATCGTGAGCTTGCCAACCAAGGTATCAAAGCGTCAGATATTCCAGTCATGGCATTCTCAGTCGGTGAAGAAGAGCTGCGTGGCATCGACACCAGCCTATTGCAAGGTCATTTGGCTGCATGGAACTACTTTATGTCGATCAAAAACCCAACCAACAGTGAATTTACCAAACGCTATAAGCAATATGCATTAGACCAAAAACTACCGAACGCTGAAAAAGTCGTGACCAATGATCCAATGGAAGCTACCTATGTCGGTATCAATATGTGGAAGCAAGCTGTTGAAAAAGCAGGCACCACTGATGTTGATAAAGTACGTATTAGTATGGCTGGTCAGACGTTCGATGCGCCTTCTGGTTACACATTAAAAATGGATGACACAAACCATCATTTATGGAAGCCTGTGATGATTGGTCAAATTCGTGCCGACGGACAGTTTGATACGATTTTTAAAACCCCAGAGGTTATTCAAGCGCAGCCATGGAGCGAGTACATTCCTAAATAGGCTATTCCCTAAATAAATTGGTGATGATACCGCGTTAATCAACGCCCACTCTCCACATTTATTTTCAACACGCTATATACCTAAATGCCTTATCCATATCTCTATTGCTTAGTACGCTAAGCAGTAGAGCCAAGAATTCGTTGACCGTGGAAAACAGGGAGCCGCACATGCAGCGTCACATTTTATGCCCCTTTGCAGGGCAAATATCATCTAAGAATGGTAATGATCAGCAAGCATCAACGAGCGGGTTAATGAGGCACGCTGCGATTTTTTCAATATCTATACCTATGCGGCTACTTGCTCTGACTGCATTATTTATAACAATTTTCACCACCTCTGCGCATGCTGACCATGACGGTCAACCACATGACCATGATATGAATACTACTCATAGTGAGCCATCACTGGTCACGCCTGAGAACATATCCACTTCTACTCAAGCCATCATCTCCGATACCTCGACAGCAGCTACAAACTCAGGCGATGCCATTCAACAATTTGTGGCGGGTGATTTTAGTAAGCGCCAAACCATGTTAAGTGCCTGGCCTGGGTCGGTTGAGAGTCTAGATAGCTTGGTTGAGTTCATTGCCAATGATGAGCTATATCAAGGCAACGGTGGTCAAACGTATTTACTGAATAAAGATGATCAGCTATTTACTTATCCTGATAAAAAAGAAACGGCAGATTGGCCTAGTGATTTATCACAAATCACACTGACCAATGCGCTGCGCTCGGCGCTCATTTTTGGACAAGCTAAGGTCAAGCTAGCATCTGACAAACCTGCACAGAGACTACAAGCAGTTGATATTTTAGCCAACAACATTGACCAAGTAGATCCAGCCATTATTACGGCAGCAGCGGCAAATGAAGACAATACTAAAGTCAAAAAGGCACTAACTGCATTACAGGCTCGTATTGATTTCAAAAATGGTGACCTACCCACTCAAATCGCAGCCGCAAAGCTACTTGCTGATAGTGATAGCCCACAAGTATTAGTTGATATCGAGTCTGCCCTTGCCGCTGATAATTCAGATTCTGCACTTGAAGCGGCGCTTATCGATGCTGAATCCAGTGTGTCACGGCGTATTGAAATAAGCACATGGACGGGTCATATTTTCACCGGTATGAGTACCGCCAGTATTTTACTGCTAGCGGCTCTTGGCCTTGCCATTACCTTTGGCTTGCTTGGCGTGATTAATATGGCGCATGGTGAGCTGATTATGATTGGGGCTTATACCACTTATATGGTGCAAAACTTCTTTCAAGCTTATATGCCAGATATGGCAGGTTGGTATTTGCTTGCTGCTATTCCAGCTGCATTTTTAGTCAGCGCTGTCATCGGGATGATTATCGAGCGCATTGTGATTCGCCCACTATATGGTCGTGAGCTAGAGACATTATTGGCGACCTTTGGCGTAAGCTTAATATTGATGCAGTTGGTGCGGATGATTTTCGGTGCGCAGAATGTTGAAGTCAGTAACGTGGCATGGTTAAGCGGCGCATATCAGGTGTCATCAAGTTTAGTACTGCCTTATAACCGTATTGCCATTATTGGTTTTACCGTCATTGTCGTGGCGCTATTGGTGTACTTACTCAACAAAACGCGCTTTGGATTGTTTATACGAGCTGTCACCCAAAATCGCCAAATGGCACGTGCTGTCGGTATCCCCTCTGCACGTATCGATATGATGGCATTTGGGTTGGGCTCTGGACTTGCTGGCATGGCAGGCTGTGCCCTTGCCCAAGTAGGCAACGTGGGTCCTGATCTGGGTCAAACCTATATCATTGATACCTTTTTAGTCGTCGTTGTCGGCGGTGTCGGACAAGTATGGGGCGCTGTACTAGCTGCCTTAGGACTTGGTGTGAGCGGTACGGTACTTGAGATTGGTATCGGTGCTGTACTGGCTAAGATTGTATTGTTGGTTCTTGTGATTCTGTTTATTCAGAAACGGCCACAAGGTTTATTTGCACTCAAAGGCCGCTTTGTCGAATAAGGAGATTCCTATGATACTGACCAAATTACTGTCTGATATACCGCGTAGTGCTGTTTTAATTGGCTTATGTTTTGCCGTACTACTGATACTGCCTTGGCTACATCTTATGCCGGAGACTTCAGCTTTTCATCTTTCAGCCTACTGGATTACCCTGATTGGTAAGATCATGGCGCTGGCCATGGTCGCTTTAGCACTAGATCTCGTCTGGGGCTATGCTGGTATTTTGAGCTTGGGACATGGCCTGTACTTTGCCTTAGGGGGTTATGCGTTTGGCATGTACCTAACACGTGAGACAGCAGGCGATGCGCTTCCCGATTTTATGCGGTTTTTGAGCTGGACTGAAATGCCCTGGTATTGGGCTGGCACGCAAAACTTTTGGTGGGCTGTCGCACTGGTTGTATTAGTGCCTGGCTTGGTTGCTTTCATCTTTGGTTTTTTTGCTTTTCGCTCCAAAATCAAAGGCGTTTATTTTTCTATCATCACTCAAGCCATGGTCTATGCAGCAGCCTTGCTATTCTTCCGTAATGAGACAGGCTTCGGTGGCAACAATGGCTTTACTGGTTTTACGACCCTTCTCGGCTACGACATTACCGCTGCCTCTACTCGCTCAATGCTGTGCTTTGTCACGGCCGTAGCATTGTTAGTCTCTTATATGGGTTTGCGTCATTTAATGAATCAGCCTTATGGGCGAGTACTTGGTGCGATTCGTGATAGCGAAAACCGCTTGCAGTATTTAGGCTACCGTACGTTGTGGTACAAGCTATCCGCTTGGGTATTATCCGCCGTCATCGCTGGTATCGCTGGTGCGCTATATGTGCCGCAAGTAGGCATTATCAATCCGAGTGAGATGAACCCAGTTAACTCAATTGAGATAGCCGTCTGGGTAGCAACTGGTGGTAGAGGAAGCTTAATTGGCGCGATCTTAGGTACTGGTGTGGTCAATGCTGTGAAAACCTACTTTACGGTCGCCTACCCTGAATTTTGGCTACTGATATTAGGTGGACTGTTCGTCGTCGTGACGTTGTTTTTACCCAATGGCATTATGGGCTTGTTCGATCGATTCAAAAAGGAAAAGCAATAATGCTAAATGATAAACCTTCAACGACTGAGCAAATTATTAACGAGTATGGACGTACTCATGGCGGTACTGGCCACAGTCACCCGAAGCCATCAGGCGTCGATTTTAGCCATGGCATTGCATTATATTTAGAAGATTTAAGTGTTTGGTTTGATTCGTTTCGAGCACTCAATAATTTATCGCTATATATTGAAGAAGGTGAGCTACGCTGTATTATTGGCCCAAACGGCGCTGGTAAAACCACGCTAATGGATGTCATCACAGGTAAAACTCGGCCCACTGAAGGCAGCGTTTTTTTTGGTCAAACACACAATCTTGCTAATTTATCCACTGAAGAAATCGCCGAAGCTGGCATCGGACGTAAATTTCAAAAACCTACTGTCTTTGAGAACTTTACGGTCATGGATAATCTGTTACTTGCTGCGCCGAAAGACAAACGTGTAGTCAAAAGCTTATTCAATAAACTCAATGCCGATACTCGCGATACCCTCGACGCTACCCTACAGCAAATTCGCCTGACCGATAAGATCAACAAGCCCGCTGGATTGCTTTCACATGGGCAAAAGCAATGGTTAGAGATTGGCATGCTACTGATGCAGAGCCCCAAGCTGATTTTGCTTGATGAGCCTGTGGCCGGTATGACCGATGCCGAAACAGAACATACCGCTGAGATGTGTTTACGTCTTAAAAAGAACCATACATTAGTAGTAGTCGAACATGACATGACCTTTATCGATGCCATCAGTGAAAAAGTCACGGTATTGGCACAAGGAGCGATTTTGGCCGAAGGTACATTAGCGGAAGTACAAGCCAATGAAGCCGTGATTGAGTCTTACTTAGGCCGATAATTGAATCAATCTTAGGCAATGTATTGCTAGACCATGCAGATATTAGAAAGTAATTTAGAAGTTAGGAGACAGCCATGTTACAAGTTAACGATATCAATCAATATTACGGCGGCAGCCATATTTTACGAGACGTCTCGCTTACAGCACCTATCGGCGAATGCAGCGTGGTACTTGGACGTAACGGCGTGGGCAAAACTACGCTACTTAAATGCCTGATGGGGATATTACCGATTAAATCAGGAGAGATTTTGCTCAATGATAAAGACATCAGTAAGATGTCATCCGAGCAGCGAGTACGATCAGGTTTGGCTTATGTGCCTCAAGGTCGTGATATCTTTTCGACACTGACCGTAGAAGAAAATATCTTGATTGGTATGGCCAAATTCTCACGTAGCAAGGCAAAACACGTACCCAAACATTTATACGATATTTTCCCCGTACTCGATGAGATGAAACATCGGCGTGGTGGTGATTTATCTGGTGGTCAGCAGCAGCAACTTGCCATTGCACGCGCCTTAGCCTCCGAGCCGACTGTGTTAATTTTAGACGAGCCAACTGAAGGTATCCAACCGTCTATTATTAAAGATATTGGCCGAGTTCTACGTGACTTAGCGGACAAAGGCGATATGGCCATTGTGCTGGTTGAGCAGTTTTATGAGTTCGCAGAAGAGCTGGCTGACAATTACACCGTGCTATCACGCGGCAAAGTAGTGTCACAAGGCGCAGGTGACACAATGGTCGAAAACAAAGTACAAGATCTAGTCGCTATCTAATTTCTTTTAATAATAGATGTAATAATACAACTTGGTAGTGAACGCTCGATAATGCTAAAAATGGCGTTTTCATCCTGAGCTGCTAGCTACCAAGATTGGTGCTTGTTCGACATGTCATCACGAAACCTTTTCACGATTACAGCTGTTTGTCCTGTTTTATTCAGCATCTTACCTGCTTCCTACCCTATGTATTCTGCACTGTATCGACCGTTCAACTTCTCAATGCTAACTGATTGGCATCATAGCAATTGTGTATGCTCGACGAATGAAATTTGCTATTATAGTCAGCACTTTATTACCAATATTATGATGCCCTTATGATGATTCATCCTCAGTACGATCCTGTAGCATTAGCCATTGGGCCTGTTGAAGTCCATTGGTATGGGCTGATGTATTTGCTGGCATTTGCTGCCGCTTACGGTCTAGCTTGGTATCGCAGCACCAAACGCGACAACTGGACCACCGACATGGTGTCCGACTTAGTATTCTTTGGTGCACTTGGCGTCATTTTAGGCGGCCGTGTTGGCTACGTCTTGTTTTATCAGTTCGGTGAATTGCTACAAAATCCTGCCTATCTTTTCAAAGTCTGGGAAGGCGGCATGTCATTCCATGGTGGCTTGATCGGTGTCATGCTTGGCATGCTATATTTCGCTCGCAAGTATAAAAAGACACCATTCCAAGTACTGGATTTCGTCGTGCCATGCGTACCAACAGGTTTATTGTTTGGCCGCATTGGTAACTACATCAATGGTGAGCTATGGGGCCGTGTCTCTGACGGCGGCTATAATTGGTTGACGTATTTCCCGCAAGCTGCTGCTGCTGATATGCAACAATTACAGATCAATCCTGAACTCCAAGAGCTGATGACTGAAGTCAATGGTCAGTATCTGCTGCCGCGTCATCCTTCACAGTTGTATGAAGCACTTGCTGAAGGTCTATTGCTGTTCTTATTCTTATGGTGGTATTCATCAAAACCACGTCCCCGTATGGCAGCGACCGGTATTTTCATGTTGGGTTATGGCGTTAGTCGTTTCATCATCGAGTTCTTCCGTCAGCCAGACGTCGACCAAGGATTTATCCTGTTAGGTTGGATGACCAAAGGGCAAATGCTAAGCGCACCGATGATAATCATTGGCTTTATCCTATTAATCTATGCCTACAAACGCGGCATCTATGACTGGGGTAAGCAAGCTGCTTATTAAGCTATATACCAATCAGTGTACTAAACAATACCGACGAGCATTTTTATGATTAACAGCAATAACGAGCAGGGCTATTTAGACTTGCTCAAACACGTTTTAACCACAGGTACTGAAAAAGGCGATCGTACTGGCACTGGTACGCTCAGTCACTTTGGCGCACAACTACGTTTTGACTTAGCGTCAGGCTTTCCGCTATTGACCACCAAAAAAGTCCATTTTAAATCCATCGCCTATGAGCTGTTTTGGTTTTTAAGTGGTAGTACTCACGTTGATTATTTGCAAGCCAATGGCGTACGAATTTGGAATGAATGGGCTACTGCAGAGCAGACGGCGCGCTTTAATCGACCTGCTGGCGATTTGGGTCCTGTCTATGGTCATCAATGGCGCAATTATGGTGCAACCAAAGATGAAGACGGCCATTACCATGCTGATGGTGTCGATCAAATCACCCAAGTTATCGAGCAAATAAAGACCAATCCTAACTCACGTCGCTTAATCGTGTCTGGTTGGAACCCTGGAGAAGCAGATCAAGTCGCCTTACCGCCTTGTCATACCATGTTTCAATTCTTTGTCGCGGACAATAAACTGTCATGCCAGCTCTATCAGCGTTCAGCAGATTTATTTCTAGGTGTGCCGTTTAACATTGCCAGCTACGCCCTGCTTACCCACATGGTCGCGCAAATTTGCGGTCTAGAAGTGGGCGAATTCATCTGGACAGGTGGGGATTGCCATATTTACCAAAATCACCGTGAGCAAGTTGAATTACAGTTGACGCGTTCGCTATATACACTGCCAACGTTGACGCTTAACCCTGATGTTAGTGATATTTTTGCCTTCAATTACGAAGACATTAGCATTGAAGGATACGAATCGCATCCCGCTATCAAAGCGAAAGTTGCGGTATAGCATTGGTCTGATTAACTGATTTAAATAAGCTTAAAATTGTAAAAGATAATAAAAAGGATAGATTATGAGTTATGCCCACACCGAAGTTGCCCAAATCGCAGCCATCAGTAGTAACCGCTGTATCGGTAAAGATAATGAGCTGCCGTGGCATATCTCAGCAGACTTGCAGCACTTCAAAAAGATGACGACCAAACAAACGGATGGCGGGATACAAGGCATCGTCATTATGGGTCGTAAGACGTTTGAATCGATGGGCAGTAAGCCTTTGCCAAAGCGCGTTAGCTTCATCATCAGCAGCCAATTGGATTATTCTGAGCAAAAAGGCCTCGTTGGAAAGGACAATGCATACGTAGTACACAACCTAGACGATGCTTTAACACAAGCAGCCAGTCTGGCACATGGCGCGCATCTAGATACTATTTGGGTCATTGGCGGCGAGCGCGTTTTTAGCGATGCATTGATGTATACCGACCGTATTGAACTGACCCATGTAGACACCGAAATTACCGATGGTGATGCATTCTACCCTGAATTGCCAAGTGAATTTGAAGTGGCAGAAGCGTCTGAGCAGATGCATGATGAGAAGAGTGCGTTAGATTTTAAATTTGTGACTTATAAAGTAAAAGCCTAACGTTGGTTGGTTTTCCATTCAACTTTAATAAGATATAACTTAAGAGGAGAAACCAAATATGCAAAATTAAAAAAGCTCAATGAAATTAATCATTGAGCTTAAAAAACTTTTAGATAAGACAACTATGGAGCTAGACTCCGCTATTAGCATACTAATAAAGTTTATTTACCTTGGACGGTTTATATATTTTATAGTAAATGCTAATAAGTGTCTATGTCTAGTCTCCATGGTTGTGAATTCCTAATCATAATTGTGGAGGTCACTAATGGCTATTCAATGCGGTTATCCTAAAGCTGTGCATGTTCGTTGGTATTTACGCTATCGATTTAATCGTTGGGAACGCGTTTGCGAGCACTGCCGCAGCTATCCAAACCAGCAGCTAAGTTTTGATTTTTAGCGATTAAAGATTTTAATCTGCTAAACACTACTAACGTTAAAACGACAACAGATTTGGTTCTGTTATCGTTTTTTTTAATATATACAGCTACTCATGCAAAACCTTGTAAACGGTTTTCGCAAGTACTGGTCCAATACCTTGCACGCCTGACAGCTCTTGTTGCGATGCGCCAAGCAGTTGCTGCATACCACCAAAGTGATTCAGCAGGTCACGGCGGCGCTTTTCGCCCAGCCCCGGTATGACTTCTAGTACTGACGATGAACGGCGCTTGTCACGTTTTTTACGGTGCGCCGTAATCGCAAAACGATGCGCCTCATCACGAATATGCATCAATAAATGCAGCGCTTTACTATCCATCGGTAGATCTAGCGGCTCATGGTCAATAAAATGCAATACTTCAAGCCCAGCCTTGCGCCCTTCCCCTTTTGCCACACTAATGAGCAAAGTGTCACCCAGAATACCCAATTCAGTTAATACTTCTTTGGCAATACCAAGCTGACCTTTACCACCATCAATCAGTAGTAAATCAGGCAACGGCTGCTTCTTATAACGCCGTGTCAACACTTGCTTCATCGCCGCATAGTCATCACCACCTACGATGTCATGGATAGCATACTGACGATAATCACGGCGACGCGAGCCACCCTGGTCGAATACCACACAACTACCAATGGTCGCTTCACCCATCGTATGTGAGATATCAAAACACTCAACCCGATCAATGGTTCGATCGGTGACATCCGCCAATACATCTTTTAATGCACCAAAGCGTGCATGCAATTCTAAATAATCGCCCAGCTTGGTTTTTAGCGCGTTATTGGTGTTCAGTTTTGCCAAATCTAGCCACTCTGCACGATGTTCACGTACATTGGTTTTGATAACGACTTTGCTACCAAAATGCGTCGCCAATGCCTCACTCACTGCCACTTGATCGGGTAGCTCATGAGTTAGCATAATTTCTGCAGGCAAATCATCCGTCACCTGAAAATAGAAAGAAGTAATAAAAGCAGATAAATTATCCGCAAGCGATTCGCTGCTATCGACATCCGGGAAATAGTTCTTACCACCTAGCACACGCCCGCCACGTACGGTCAGCACGTTGACACACGTCATGCCTGCCTGACTGGCAATGGCAATCACATCAGCCTCACCTTGTACGGTATAGACAGCTTGCTTGGCCTGCACTTCACGCAGCATAGAAAGCTGATCGCGATAAAATACTGCTTTCTCAAAATCTAACTCTTCAGCTGATGCTTCCATTTTTTCAATCAGCGTGGTATGAATATCACTAGAGTCACCCTTTAAAAAACGAATGGTATTGTTGACGTCCTCTGCATATTCTTCTGCTGACACCAAGCCCACACAGGGTGCACGGCAGCGTTTGATTTGATACTCAAGACATGGGTGCTTACGTTGATTGAAGAAAGTATTGGTACATTGGCGCATTTGAAACATTTTTTGCATCAGCACCAGTGTCTCTTTTGCCGCATGCGCAGAGGGAAACGGTCCAAAGAATCGACCTTTTTGATGATTGCCTTTGCCGCGACCGTACGCCAGTCTCGGATAAGGCTTGTCGGCTGAGATAAACACATAGAGATAAGATTTATCATCCCGTAGCAGCACGTTATAAGGAGGACGATATTCTTTAATCAGGTTTTGCTCAAGCAGCAGGGCTTCAGTCTCACTACGCGTGATAATGGTTTCGATATCATGGATACGCGCCACTAACGCTCGTGTCTTTGGATGATCGATTGTCTTTGCGAAGTAGCTGTTTACGCGGCTTTTAAGTGATTTAGCCTTACCCACGTATAAGATATCACCATTTTTACCCAGCATTTTATACACGCCTGGTAAATTTGGTAGGCGCTGAATTAAATGCTTAAGACGGGCTTTTTTATCATCGATAGGGCTCGATTCTGAGACATTAACCATAGAATTTACTGCTCTCAAGATACTGATATATAGCTAGTTATGGGGCGGGAGTCATTATTTTACAAGCCAATTATTATCATAGCTTCACCCATAAAAAAGCCAGCTTTCGCTGACTTAGTTTGTTCTATGATCGTTTATTCAGCAACACACTACTAATGACGGAAGTTTGCCATCAATGCTGGAATGCCTGGCAGCATACCAACGATAGCCATCACGCCTGTCAGTACCACAAACATAATACCTGGTATGATCCAGCGGCTCATTTTAGTCAAATTGGCGCTACGTTCTTTAGAGCCAATCAAGCCCAAGTTATCAAGTAATAACGTAAGTGACCAACCAAATGCCGGATTCACCAGTGCAGACGCGAATACCACGATAGCAGCAGATTGCGTAGTTTTACCTTCACGCGTCATCTCCATGCCAGCTTCAAGCAGTGGAATGAACACCCCAACGATCAATGCCACACACATCACTGGCTGCCAAATAGCCAAATCCATTGGATAGCCCCAAACACCTGCGATAATACAGAACAATGCTGTCAATAAGGCACCGGCAGGAATCGGACGTTTGGCAATCGCTGCTGGGACAATATACGTGCCCCACGATGATGCAAAGTTAGCACCGCCCAATACAGAGCCGACGACCTGACGAAACGATGCACTAGTCATGGTGTCATCGATATCCATAAGCACTTTTTCAGTACGTTTAGGATAGCTGATTTTTTGGAACACCTGATGACCTAAAAAATCTGGTGACCACATCGCAACGGCCAAAATAGCAAATGGCAGTACGACAATAAAGCTTTCAACCGTCGGTAATCCTAGCATCCAACCGGTATTTTCACCCCACCAATACATCGGGTTCATATTCGGCAAGCCTGGTGCAGTTTTGAACTCAAAGGGCGCACCCAATGCAAATGCAAGTCCGCCACCTAGTACACAGCTTAGCGGAACCGCAAGCCAGCGTTTTTGCCAGTGCTCAAGTAATGCATATAGCAGGATAGTGGCCAAAATAATGAAGAAGGCAATATGCGACATGCCGATACCTTCTGCCCATGCAAAGAGGTTTTTGACCTGTGAGGTAGTACCGATAAACCCTAAGTAAATCAACAGGCCACCGCACACACCTTTACTAGTCAGATTTGCCAGCAGACTGCCCCCTTTACTGATTGCCAATAGCAAGCCAAAAGCACCAATGAGCAGACCAAATGCCATTGGATGGCCACCAGCGGCCACTACAATAGGAATTAGGGGAATAAGGGGACCGTGAGTACCTGCAAGGTTGGCTGTCGGGAGTAGAAATCCTGAAAATAAGATGATAAAGAATGAAACGATTAATAGCTCATAACGAACGTTTTCTAAAACAAACGCATCGCCCAAACCAAGTGGACCTGCAAATGTTGCAGCAATCGCACCCACCATAACCACTTTACCAATCGTCGCTGCCATTGCAGGAATAGTATCTTCATACTCAAAGCGATAATCACGAAAGGGCAAATTGGGACGCCAGCGTTTGGGCTGCATGATTTGCAATTCATGATTGAGATAATCATCACGACTCTCAAAACTCGAACTTGGTTTGTGCAAATCGACATAGCTACCTGATAACTCTGTGTCGTAATCGGATGGGTTTGACGGCTGTTGATTAGACCCTGAAGAAGGGATCTGAGAGTTACTCATCACATTTCCTTGTGTCGTCTGAGGCTTAATTTAACTGATAATTTGATAGTGACATTTAATGTGACTAAAGCGTCCATTAAAAATTGCAAGCCATTGTATGACATGAGAACTCGAAATGCGAACTTAGAACCACTCAAAAAGCCGACACACTATTATAATCTATAAATTAAAGTTTCTATTTAGTGCAAAATTAAACTTAATAGAAAACCATAAGGAAAAACCACACCTAATATAAGCTGTAAATTAGAATAAATGACCTTTTTCTTAATAATTATCTGTATCTAGACATTTGTTATCACATAACTAAATATTAAAGATAGGTATAATAAATAGTTTATTATACCTTTTAAGTAACTATAGAAAATCCATGTCAGTTACGCTTTAAGGCTAGCGGTCTTGGTGTTTTTTACTTATGATAAATACCCCCTAATGATTATGCTCAATACAGATACCTTTCAGATAATCAGCTATATCAAAATAAATAGAAAAACTTAGAAGCAATAACAGGATAAGTTCATGCGTTTACTACCATCCAATTTTGAGACCTTAAAACGTCGGGCTAAACAAAGTATCATGCCATTACTGACACCACATTTACTTAAGCTGCGCATCAACACCTACGCACCTTATGTCGGTGCAGGCATCAAAATCGATCATATAAGTCTGGATCAAGGTCTGTGCGTCGTCAGTATGGGACTCAATGCTTTGAACAAAAATATCGTCGGTACTCAGTTTGGTGGCAGTTTGTATTCAATGGTTGATCCATTTTATATGATCATGCTCATGCACCAACTCGGTAGTAGCTATGTTGTGTGGGACAAAAGCTCAAATATTGACTTTATCGCGCCGGGTTATAGCAAAGTTACCGCACGCATGAAGATTGCCAGCTCCGAAATTATTACCATTCAAGAAATGGCGAAAGATGGTGATGCGGTCTTTCGCGAATATAAAGTCGATATAGTCGATGAGCAGCAAAAAGTTATTGCGGTCGTCACAAAGACGATATATATCCGACTGCGTAAGTACAGTAAATCTAAAGACCAAAGTAGCCGTATAGATAATTTTGATGACGAAGATTAGAGCGTACTAAACATGTCATTCTCAACTCACATTTAAAACCCACATACAAAAACCCCAACCTAGCTTTCGCATAGATTGGGGTTCTGTCTTTTTTGGTATGGCCCGCTTATTTATATGATAAACCTATGAATAAGGGCTTGTATCTACTTTTGCATAGTTGCCTTGCCACTTCATTAGCAGCTCAGCAACCGTAGCAAGTTTAAGCAGTTGCTTAAACTTATGCTTTAGCAGCAGCTTTCTTTGGAGCAGCTGCACGCGGAGCAAGTTTTTCGCGGATACGTGCTGATTTACCAGAACGCTCACGTAAGTAGTACAATTTCGCACGGCGAACAGCACCACGGCGTTTAACTTCAATGCTTTCAATGATTGGTGAATGCAATTGGAATGCACGCTCAACACCAACACCGCTTGAGATTTTACGTACGGTAAACGCTGAGTTTAGACCGCGGTTACGCTTAGCAATTACAATGCCTTCAAAAGCCTGTAAACGCTCACGCTCACCTTCACGTACTTTTACTTGAACCACAACGGTATCGCCGGGTGCAAAGCTTGGGCGCTCAATCAATTGAGCATTTTCGATGACCTGAACTAATGGATGCTTGTTGCTCATGAGAGTTATCTCCTCACATTAGATAATAGAGGCTTAACGCATATCACCTGTTTGTAATAATTAATTGCGTCTCTTTATGGTGAGACACAACGTAAATGGTTTATAACCAACGGCCACTATGCTATGACCTGTTTTATTATTGCTCAAAATTTTATTTCTTAACTGTTTATCGAATCCGTGCTTTATAAGACAGTTTTTTATCAATTCTAACCTTATAAAGTCTTATTTTTTTCTGCTTTTGCCAATGCTTTCAACCACTTTGCTTGCTCTACCGTTGGTGTGAACGCTTGCCACAAGTCTGGACGACGCGCTTGCGTGCGACTGACTTGCTGACCAAAGCGCCACTTAGCGATATTGGCATGGTGACCTGACAGTAAAACCTCAGGCACCGCCATACCAGCAAAATCATGTGGCTTAGTATAATGTGGACAATCAAGCAATCCATCAACGAAGGAGTCTTGCTCAGCTGACTTATCATCACCCATAATGTCAGGTAGACGACGTATCACACTATCCATTAGCACCATTGCTGGTAGCTCACCACCAGTCAAGACATAATCACCTAGTGATACTTCCATATCGACATATTGCGACAGTAAGCGCTCATCAATACCTTCATAACGACCGCATAATAAAATCATGCCATCGTAATCAGTCATGCTGACCACACTACTCTCACTGAGCGTCTGCCCTTGTGGCGACATATAAATCACCGGACAGTGCTCACTATCGACACGGCAGCCATGTTGACTGGCTCGTAAGCGCGCATCCTCAATGGCTTTTGACAATGGCTCAGCCATCATCAGCATTCCAGGACCGCCACCATACGGGCGTTCATCAATACGGCGATAGTTATCAGTGGTATAATCACGTGGATTAATGCATTCTATCGTCACTTGCTCCTGAGTAACTGCCCGCCCCGTGATACCAAAATCACGAATCGTGGCAAACATCTCAGGAAAAATACTAATAACGGCAAAATACATCTGATGTCTACTTGGCGTAGTGGTTAATAAGGGTTAAATGAATCGGTATAATTATCGATGACACTTAACAATAAAGCCGAAACTTATATCGTTAAAGCGGATATCAATAATCACTTGGCCAAGACACAAGCACTGTTTTTTCAGTCATATTGACCTTCATTACCGTTTGCTTATGCCATGGAATTAGGCGTTCTTCATTATCCAAACTGTCTGAGTTTGCCGCTACACGCATGATGTCATGGGCACCGGTTTCAAACATTTCAGTGATATTGCCTAGATATTCATCTTGCTCGTTCATCACGCGCAAGCTGACCAAATCCGACCAATAATATTCGTCTTCAGCTGTTTCAGGCAAAACGTTTTGTTCGACCCAAACGGTAACACCGTTCATGGTCTCAGCAACATTGCGATCAGGAACTTGCTCAAATTGAGCCACGATTCCTGTTCCTTGCTCACGCCAAGCTTTAACAGTTAAAGGTTTCATGCCTGTGGCGGTTTTCATCCACCACGGATGCATGTCAAATATTGCCGTACGATCATCTGTATCGCTAAAAACCCAAAGCCAGCCTTTAATACCATAAGGCTTTTTCAGCTGACCAATTTTCATAAGGGCACTAGCGTTTGGAACTGATGACATAACGGCTAACCTAACAATGATTAAAACAGAAATTATAATTACATTTCAATCAAAAGCGATAAACGCAATCAAAATCAATAAACAGTTAATGGCGCACCCTGGTTAGAGCAGTTACGCTATATTTACTAAAGTCTACTGAGGTATGCTCATGATCTTGCTATCAGCATCTCAGTAATAGTAACGAAAACTTAAGCAGTTGCTTCAGTTGGTGCTACAGACTTGTTGTAAGCTTTTACTAATGAAGCAACGCGATCTGAAGGTTGTGCACCTTTTGCGATCCACGCGTTGTACGCTTCCATGTTTAGGCGCACTGCTTCTTCTGAATCTTTAGCGAGTGGGTTAAAAAAGCCGATGTTTTCAATATAGCGACCGTCACGCGCGCGGCGTTGATCAGCAACAACTACTTGATAAAATGGGCGTTTCTTGGCACCGCCCCGTGCTAAACGAATAACAACCATGTGAATTCTCTCTTTCGCAGGTATACCAAAAAGGGCATAATTATATCACAGTCTTTATTTATTGAAAACATAAACTGTGCTTATTTAATTATTTATTAACAATAGCTTAAATGCACATCGATGTAAAACATAATTGCTCATAACCTTTTATTTTAAATCAGTAATTTGACTGTCTTCAGCATATGGAATAGCTAAAATACAAAGTCACCTTATCCCGATTCTCACACGCATTTTAGAGAGTCATATGACTGGTTTATCAGGTAAAAGCGACGTCGGTACCTTTCATTGATTATGCTATAGTTCAATTCAAATAATTTCGATACAAGGAAACCGAGTGCAAGTTATACATTAGTATGCTTAACGAGGATGACGATGTAGCCGATTTATATAGATTTGACTATATTCTATGATATGTCTAGCGACCTAATATGCGAGTTGCTCAGTATACGTATCAAGCCGTATATAATGACCAAGATAAATATACTGACCAAGTTCGATATCGTCATCTAGTTGATAATAACCAAGTATAAAAAGCAGAGTTCATCCTATAAGCAGCATAATAACGGTTTAGCTCAATAGTCGATTTAATAAAATACCTCTCTCAACATGTTGGATTCATATGACCACCTCACACCCAAAACCACGTCGTAAAGGTTGGCTACCACGCTCCTATTCCAATACTTGGCTGACAACCTTGATGGTCTCCTTTATTGTCCTTATCAGTGTTGGCTTATCGATTTTGTTTTTTTGGCGAAGCTTGTATTTACCAGAGCTAAAAAACCATGCTCGCTATTTAACGAGCGAGCTACAGCTGATGAACAGTGTCAATCAAGACTGGAAAGACCGTCCTGAGGTACGCCGATGGATTTATCAGCATTCTCATGTGGTGGTGGTAAATAATCCGAATGACTTTCCAGAAGTGTCTGACAAGGCGTTTGTCGGGGTCTTTACCGATGTTTTGCAACGCGAAATCGGTGCGCAGTTAGGTCGGCCTGTTGAAGTATATTTCAAATTTAAACCAACACCGCAGCTTTGGGTACAAGACAGCCGAGACGACAGTTTTTGGATTCGTGAGCCAGTGGTCTATTACTCACAGTACAGTCCAGGATTGTTGGTACTATTCCTCATTGGATTGCCTATTCTGTCGCTGCTAACCATTATCTTACTGGCGCGACAACTAAACCGCCCATTGCGATATTTACAGCGTGCTGCAACCAACTATATTCGCCTCGGTCACGCAACTACTCTACCAACGCAAAAAGGTCCTACCGAGATACGCCAAGTCAATATGGCATTCAATCGCCTATTTACGACGCTAAACCAAGCACAAAAAGAACGCACAATTATGCTTGCTGGCATCTCACATGATCTGCGTACACCTTTGACTCGTATGCGTTTGACGGCAGAAATGCTGCCAGATGACTTTTTTCGAGAAGGACTGATTTATGATATTGAGGATATGGACGCCATCTTAGAGCAATTTATTTCATTTATGAAAGATGGTTCTGATGAGCCAGTGAGCCTGACTAATTTGAACACCATTTTTAATGAAATCATGGTGCAATTTGCTCCGATGGAATTTATTTATCAGTCAGAGTGTCATAAAGTTGTTCCTATACGCCCCATGTCTATCAAACGCCTCATTATAAATCTGGTAAACAATTCGAAGCGTTATGGTAAGGGACCTATTTACCTATCGGCGACTGTGATGCCGACATTTATAGAGACTATTGAAGATGAAGATAGTGACGTGGTCAGTGAAAGTGCTGTCAATCAGGAAGCACAAGAGCAACTAATGATATGTGTAAGGGACTGTGGTGACGGCGTTGCAGAGGATCAATTAGAACGTATTATGCAACCTTTTGAACGGGGAGAGACCGCACGTACCACCCAAGGTAGCGGTTTAGGTTTGGCTATCGTAGACCGTATCGCAAGATTGCATCATGGCACAGTAGAAGCTATCAACCATCCTGAAGGTGGTCTACAGGTTTGTGTACGTATACCTTTGCTTTCTAAAGTTGCGGGAGATAAGACAGTCGCTGCCGATACCGAAGAGCGTTCAGGTTTTGATAACAACCTATTGAATAAAGACGACTAGACTGAACCTGACTAGAGCTAGAAAATACTTCATTGCAGTTTTTGCATGAATAAAAACTAGTCTCTAGTTCCGATGACAGGAGGGATATACTTGGCGCTATTGGTAAACTCTAATGGTTGAGTAATACTTTCTTGCGCAGCTTTTAACGTTTGAGTCGTCGAAGGCTGCTGTAAGAATAAGTAATACCCTAGCGTTATTGCATTTAAAACCACCAAACCACCAAATAAATACGGCATCCTTTGCCCTCCTCTACTGTCAAAAAATCTACTTTTAAAACCATTATTGGTACTGCAGTACTGACCATGATTACATCATAAAATATGATTAGATTCGTAATCTATAGCTTATTAATTCATGTTTCAGTAATTCTTAGCTAAAAAGTAGCTATAGTGTTGTGTATTGCCTCTATTTATCATCACTTATCATCAAAACCACGTTCACTTTTCTCCTGCGTCAACTCGTCAGCAGCCAGAATTTGTGTCAGTGGTTTAATCGGCCATGTCATAACAAATCGGGCACCACCAAGTGGCTCGCTCTCATCGACTTTCATACTACCATTAAACCAAAAAGCAATACGCGATACAATAGACAAGCCCAGACCATAGCCACCTGATGCACGCGTACGACTATCATCTAGCCGTGAGAATGGAATAAATACTTTTTCGCGATCTGCTTCTGGAATACCATGACCATCATCTTCAACACTAACAAACGCATTGCCTTTTTTGACGCCTGCGCTAATGACAATCGTGGTCTCTGCATAGCGTAATGCATTGCCTGCAAGGTTTTGAATCACACGATGTAGATAGCGTCGGTCGGCAATGGCGGTTACTTTAGCGTTCGGCAGTTTGGTCACTATCTTGATTGGCTTACCTAGTGCATTGGTCTCACGTTCAATCTGCTCAAGCAACTCTCTAAGATTGACTGGCTCCAAATCTAGTTTTGGTGAGCCTTCTTCAAGCTTAGCATAGGTCAAAATCTCATCAATCAAACCATTGAGCGATTCAATATCTTCATCGATATAGTCGCGCTGCATAAAGCGTGAGTCTTCATCATCAGTATCAGCAAGCATATCGACAGCAAAGCGAATACGAGCCACAGGCGTACGTAACTCATGTGACACTGCTCGTGTCAGCTCTCGCTGCGACTCAATCAAACGTTTGATATGTGAGGTCATCGCATTAAAAGTCGCTGCTAAACGAGCAATTTCATCTTGCCCAATCACTTGCACCTGACTTTCAAGGTTACCTTTACTGACTTCATTGACACCGACCTGAATCAATTGTAATTTGCGTTCAAGCGGGAAAATCAATGCATATACACCCAAGCTGATTAAAAACATGCTTATCAAAATCATACTTATAATCAAATTGAGGGGAAACCAGTTAAATAAAGGTACTGGCCCAATCAAAATGGCCATATCATTGATTTCAGAAGGCACTACTATCTGGATAGCCGAATTACTTTTACTGCTATTGGTGTCCTGCAGTGAGATAACAACCTCATCACGGCGCAATCGACCCATCTGATCGGTATCCAAATCCAGCGTATTAACTGCTTTGAATTCCAATGGGAAGGAGAACTTCTCTTCTAACTGAGCCAAGCGTGCACGTTTATCAGGCAGCGTCACGTGATAAGACAAATCATCTAATAAGAACACAGCTATTGCACGCACTTGCTGTTCAGTGACTTGCGTAACCCTAGCCGTTAGGACATTTTTATTGTCAGGTAAACGATAATAGACATCGGCATGCACAGGTTGAGTAACATAGCGTACGACTGTGTTGTCATTTTCAAAACGTCGCAATTCACTGGCATTAAAGTCCACGTCAGTAATAGGCACAATACTGAACTTTGAGCCAAACAAACTACTCGCATCAGACAGCCAATACTCACGCTGCTCTTCACTCTCCTGATGAGAAATACCTTCGCTCACCAGATGAAAAGCGCCCTTGGCCATATTTTCACGATAGGACTGTACACGCTCTTTATTGATTGTATCCATCAATAACTGGGCAAATAACGCCACACATAAACAGACTATGAGTAGTCCAGCATAGATACGAACAAAAATACTGTGTTTTAAAGAAGAGACTAATGACATACGTGCCGTGACCAACTTAATGAATAAAAACTGCTGATATCATGCAGCACATAAGCGCTGTATAACAAATAATATCAAACAGTATGGAGTAAAAACGATCCTAGCTATTATGTTTTTTGTGTTGAGCTGATACTTAGCACACTTTGTACCATGTGCAGGGTCTCAGTCACTACAATAATTGTTTAATTAAACCACATAACACTATAATTAAGTTCAAAAATTCAAATTTAGCCATAAAAAAACCAGCATAGTTGCTGGTTTTTTATATGACGATTATCAATAGTAAGTAATTACTCAAAGGAACGAGAATTAGTTGCCTTCTTTCACAAATAAATAACCTTTACTACGTACGGTTTTAATACGTTTAGGGTTTTCTGGATCATCACCAATCTTTGGACGAATACGTGAGATACGTACGTCAATTGAGCGATCTTGACCATCATATTCAATACCGCGTAGACGTTCAAAAATATCTTCACGAGATAGAATACGACCAGCATTAGAAGCTAGCAACCATAAAAGG
The DNA here is from genome assembly GCF_015864605.1 of Psychrobacter sp. SCQQ22. NCBI lineage: Bacteria > Pseudomonadati > Pseudomonadota > Gammaproteobacteria > Moraxellales > Moraxellaceae > Psychrobacter > Psychrobacter sp. SCQQ22. The sequence continues at coordinate 84,940 of NZ_JADYWZ010000008.1, read as the reverse complement.
TCATATTCAGCACTGGTGAAATCAACCAGCTCATCACCTAGATTCACTGAACGACCACCATTGTCGATGACCAACTCACCAAACTCTAGGCGCTGTGGCACGTCTTCTGATGGTGCATTTTCTGAACGGCGTAATAATGCACGAATACGGGCAAGCAAGACACGTGGCTGAGCAGGTTTTGCGACATAATCATCGGCACCCATCTCAAGACCTAGTACCTGATCCATATCTTCAGTACGAGCCGTCAGCATCAAAATAGGATTTTGGTAATGCGGGCGAACTTCACGACAAACCGTTAATCCATCGCTACCAGGAAGCATCACATCAAGTACAACCAAATCTGGTTGCTCATTGACGATACGGCGAATAGCACGATTACCATCTGTTTCAATCGCTACTTCTAAACCGTTTTTGACCAAGTAATCTTGGGTCAGCATGGCCAGACGCTCATCATCCTCAACAATCAAGATTCGGGGGGTGTTGTCTTCTTCATTCGTTGTCATTGTTATATCCTCTAATACATCTAATTTAAAAGTAGTAAAAGTAAGAGCGGTAAATTAATAGCACCATCACGTGGCACAATTGATGTTCGTATAGCTGTTACAAACTTGGTAGCACAGTATACTATTAAATATACAGCTTCCTATACTATAGCTTATAGTCGTTAACAAAACCTATAAACTACACCTATTAAAACGTTAGTTTACGTCCAAAAAATACGTGATTTACGCAAATAACAGCAGACAAGTTGGTTTTATCACTCCTTGAATGTCTAAATATTGGTAAGTAAACTAACCAAATTAGCTTTTCAAGGAACTTCTAATCGCTTTACTCTCACTCAGAACTTACTCTCTATGACATATAATATAGCGACATATTGTTGTTGTCGCCAGTGACTTTTTAGAAATTGTCTAATATTCTTTGATTCATATATATTTGATATGGTCACTCTAAAAACAGGCATAAAAAAACAGCCCATATTGGACTGTTTTTTTATCGTCGAAAGACTAAAACTTTCAAACAAAAATTTTAAGCACGGTTTTTGTACTTACGGATAGTCTGTAGCTGTGCCACAGACTCTGCTAATGATGCTAAAGCTGCATTAGTCTGTACAGTGTCCGATTGATTGACAAGCATTTGCTCAGCCTTTTTACGTGCTTCAACAATTTTGCTTTCATCAAGGTTATGTGCACGCATGGCTGTATCAGCCAATACGGTAACCATCTTCGGCTGTACTTCTAATACACCGCCTGATACATAAATTATTTCTTCTTCACCGTCTGGTGTTTGCACTCGCATCGCACCCGGTTTTAACAAAGTAATAAGCGGTGTGTGACCTGGCAATACACCAATCTCGCCTTCGGTTCCCGTAGCTATTAACATGCTAATTTCGCCTGAATACAACTCTTCACGAGCACTTACGACGCGACATTGTAACGTTGCCATACTTAACTCCTTACTATCAAAACGCGATCAAAAAAACAGTAAAAACTGCGATGCGTTACTGATGAGTAGATAAACGTATTATAGCCTATCTACTCGTTAGCCAATGCTTGAGCAACTTACGCTGCAGAAGATTTCATTTTTTCTGCTTTGGCAACAACTTCATCGATGCCACCAGCCATATAGAATGCCTGCTCTGGCAAGTCATCGTATTCACCAGCGATGATTGCTTTAAAGCTAGCAATGGTATCGCGTAATGGTACATATTTACCAGGTGCACCAGTAAAGATTTCAGCAACGTGGAATGGCTGTGATAAGAAGCGCTGAATCTTACGAGCACGATAAACAACCAGTTTATCTTCTTCTGATAACTCATCCATACCCAAAATTGCGATGATATCTTTAAGCTCTTTATAGCGCTGTAGGATTTCCTGTACGCCACGAGCAACATTGTAATGCTCTTCGCCGATCACTTGTGGATCTAGCTGACGTGACGTTGAATCCAATGGATCAACCGCAGGATAGATACCTTGTGAAGCGATATCACGGCTTAGTACAACTGTTGCATCCAAGTGAGCAAACGTCGTAGCAGGTGATGGATCGGTCAAATCATCCGCAGGTACGTATACAGCTTGAACTGAAGTAATAGAGCCTGACTGAGTTGACGTGATACGCTCTTGCAGCATACCCATCTCTTCAGCTAGCGTTGGCTGATAACCAACTGCTGATGGCATACGACCTAGTAGTGCTGATACTTCAGTACCGGCTAGTGTGTAGCGATAGATGTTATCAACAAACAGCAATACGTCACGACCTTTGCCAGTAGCAGGATCTTTGGTATCACGGAAGTACTCAGCCATGGTCAAACCAGACAGTGCAACACGTAAACGGTTACCCGGTGGCTCATTCATCTGGCCATATACCATTGCTACTTTAGATTTGCTAAAGTCTTCAGTGTTTACAACGCCAGCTTCTTGCATTTCGTGATAGAAATCGTTACCTTCACGAGTACGTTCACCAACACCAGCAAATACTGACAAGCCTTCATGCTTAAGCGCAATGTTGTTGATCAATTCCATCATGTTGACGGTTTTACCAACACCAGCACCACCAAACAGACCAACTTTACCACCTTTTGCAAACGGGCAAAGTAAATCAATAACCTTGATGCCTGTTTCTAATAGTTCAGTACTGTTTGACTGCTCTGCATAGCTTGGAGCTTCACGATGGATAGACCATTTTTCATCAGCAGCAACAGGACCTTCTTCATCGATAGGACGACCAAGAACATCCATGATGCGACCTAGTGTACCAATACCGACAGGTACAGAAATAGGTGCGCCAGTGTTAGTAACTGGTAGGTTACGCTTTAGGCCTTCAGTTGAACCCATTGCGATAGTACGTACGATGCCATCACCTAGCTGTTGCTGTACTTCTAGGGTGGTTTCGGTACCGTCTACTTGCAAGGCATCAAAAATTTTAGGAACTTCGTTACGGTTGAACTCAACGTCAAGAACCGCGCCAATAATCTGTACAATACGACCGCTACTCATTGCGTTCTCCTTGAACTTCTATATATAGGTGTAGTCAATTATGAAACAGCAGCAGCACCGCCAACGATTTCCGAGATTTCTCGAGTAATCGCCGCTTGACGCAGCTTGTTATAAACCAACTGTAAATCGTTAATAAGGTCACCAGCATTATCTGTAGCCGCTTTCATCGCAACCATACGTGACGACTGCTCAGAGGCAATGTTTTCCATTACCGCTTGATAAACAATCGACTCAATATAACGGCCAAGCAATTCATCAATCAAAGTCTTGATGTCAGGCTCGTAGATATAATCCCAGCTAAGCTCAGTCTGCATGCCGCTGTCTTCATCAATAAGCGATCCCTCTGGAAGAGGTACTAACTGACTGACTGTCGGCTTTTGAGTCATGGCATTGATAAACTGGTTATATACCACATAGATACGGTCTAAATTACCGTTACTATAGTCCTCAAGCATCGCCTGAACAGGTGCGTTCAATTGCTCAAACGTTGGCTTATCACCATAATCGGTCACGGCCGAGGTAACTTTACCACCAAAGTTTTTGAAAAAACTCACACCTTTAGCGCCAATGGCTGCAAACTCAGTCTGTACAGACTGGTCTTGGTATTGCTGGATACTTTTAGTTAAAGCTTTAAATAGGTTGACATTCAAACCACCCGCTAGACCACGGTCAGAGGTAATGACAATATAGCCAACCTTATTGACTGGGCGCGATACCATATACGGATGTTTGTAGTCTGATGAAGCATGCACCAAATGTGAGATAACCCGGCGCATACTATCAGCATACGGGCGACCCACTTCCATGCGCTCTTGTGCACGGCGCATTTTACTTGCTGCAACCATTTGCATTGCGCGAGTAATTTTTTGGGTGCTTTTAATACTGGTGACTTTGGCACGTATCTCTTTTAAGCTTGCCATAATGATTCCAATATAAGAGGGTTAAAAAGCATTGGCGCAAGCGACAATCATTTAATATACAACATTAATCTGACAGAGTAATATTTTATATCTTGTGCATTACGCGTTCTAATACCGTCAATGGTTAAAACAGTGGCGCTCTATCTTGGCAAAAATCTGATCAGACAACGCGCCACTTTATCAGCTATCAAAGATAGCCATAACCAAATTCGGCTTAACCCGTTAAATTAATAACTGTGATTTTGTTTAAATGTCTCTAGAGCTGACTTTAAACGACCTGCGATATCATCGTTGTAGTTCGCAGTGTCATCAATCTCACGCATCAATTCACTCTGCTCATCATGCATATAGCGTAAGTAAGCTTCTTCGAAAGAACCAATTTTTTCAACAGGCACGTCAGATAAAAATCCTTCATTCGAAGCATAAATAACTGCTGCTTGCTCAGAGATAGACATTGGCTGATACTGCTTCTGCTTCATAAGTTCAGTCACACGCTCACCATGATCAAGCTGTTCGCGAGTTGCGTCATCAAGATCTGAGGCAAACTGAGCAAATGCTGCTAGTTCACGATACTGAGCTAGTGCGGTACGGATACCACCAGACAGTTTCTTAATGATCTTAGTCTGTGCAGCACCACCAACACGAGATACCGAAATACCAGCGTTGACTGCTGGACGGAGACCTGATGCGAATAAACTAGACTCTAGGAAGATCTGACCATCAGTAATTGAGATTACGTTAGTCGGTACGAATGCAGAAACGTCACCAGCTTGGGTCTCAATGATTGGTAATGCAGTTAAAGAACCTGTTTTACCAACAACTTCACCATTAGTGAATTTTTCTACATAAGCAGCATTTACACGTGATGCACGCTCAAGTAAACGTGAGTGTAAATAGAATACGTCACCAGGATATGCTTCACGGCCTGGCGGACGACGTAGCAATAGTGAAATCTGACGATAAGCAACAGCTTGCTTTGATAAGTCATCAAAGACAATCAGAGCATCTTCGCCGCGGTCACGGAAATATTCGCCCATCGTACAACCTGAGTACGGTGCGATATACTGTAGTGCTGCTGGCTCTGATGCTGATGCAACCACAACCGTGGTATATTCTAATGCACCAGTTTGCTCAAGCTTACGTACGACGTTGGCGATGGTCGAACGTTTCTGACCGATAGCTACGTACACACACTTAATGCCAGATGATTTCTGTGCAATAATCGCATCGATAGCCATTGCGGTTTTACCCGTCTGACGGTCACCAATGATAAGCTCACGCTGACCACGACCAATTGGGATCATAGTATCAACGGCTTTATAACCAGTCATTACTGGCTGATCTACTGACTGACGATCGATAACACCTGGGGCGATCTTTTCGACTTTGTCAGTCATCTTGGCATCGATAGGACCTTTGCCATCGATAGGATTACCCAAAGCATCAACAACACGGCCTAGCAGCTCAGGACCTACGGGTACTTCAAGAATGCGACCAGTACAATAGGCTTTTTGACCTTCTTGTAACTTTAGGAAGTCACCTAGTACTACCGCACCAACAGAATCACGCTCTAAGTTAAGCGCCATTCCATAGACTTCACCTTCAAACTCAATCATTTCGCCGTACATGGCATCTTCAAGACCATGAATCTGCACGATACCGTCAGATACTTTGACAATCGTGCCTTCATTCTTTGCAGTTGCACCCGCATCAAGGTCTTGAATACGCTGCTTAATCAGGTTACTGATTTCCGCTGGATTCAATTGTTGCATTGCCTTGTTTCCTTTAATTTATGATAACCCGCCCACTGACTTAAATGCTCTTACTATCACGCAGATATTAAATGACTGCGTTGATGAATGGCATTAGGCAGTTAGCTGTGTTTTTAACTGTTGTAACTTGCCGCGCATCGAATCATCAATGATTTTGTCACCGACTTTGATCGTAGCACCTGCCAATAGACTTGGATCAACTGATTCGTGAATCACCACACTAGCGTTTAGCGAGGCAGCGAGACGTGTTTGAATCATTTGACGTTGGTCATCCGTTAATGGATAAGCAGAAGTCACATATGCGTCAAGCTGCTTTAAGCTTACTGCCTTGTGATGACGATAATGCTCATAAACTTCAGGAAGCAGCGCCAGACGCTCTTGTTCTGCCAGCTGCTTAATAAAATTATTGAGCGCTGGTGATACTTTAGGATAGCTAATACTATTACCGTAGCGAGAACCTTTGTTCTCACCTAATAGCTGTTTAAAAGCAGAGTCGTTATCACCAGCCACTTGTGAGTCATAAAGATCAACCAAAGCAGCTGACTTATGCTCAGCCGTAACGGCTGGATTTTCTAGCCAAGTACGGAACGCTTTGTCATTGACAATTGCACCAGCGATAAACAAGAAATTTTCCCACTCGTCTACGGCCCCGTTTTCATTGGCATAGTCAAACGCGGCTCTAGCGTAGGGTCGTGCTAAGGTTGATAAGTCAGCCATTATATCCTCACAGTTACAGCTTCGCCGCCAGTTGGTCTAGCATACTGGCATGTTTTTGCACATCGACTTTGTCTTGCAAAATCTTTTCTGCACCAAGTACAGCCAGTTCAGCAACTTGAGCACGTAATGAATCACGCGCCTGATTGATTTCTTGGTCGATAGACGCTTGCGCTTGTTGACGAATGCGCTCGCCTTCCACTTGGGCCTGCGTTTTTGCATCTTCGACAAGCTGGTTGGCACTTTTATTCGCTTGCTCGATTAGAGCAGCAGCTTTAGTCTTTGCAAGAGTAAGCTCCTGCTGGACATCTTGCTCCGCGGTCGCCAGATCTGCTTTTGCTTTTTCTGCGGCATTCAGGCCTTCAGCAATTTTACGCTGACGCTCATTGATGGCACCAATAAGTGGTGGCCACACGAATTTCATGCAGAACATCACAAAGATTGCAAAAGCAATGGCTTGACCGATGAGGGTAGAATTGATATTCACGTGATCACCTCTTTGTTAATGAAAAATCAGTTTCATTGATCATATTTGATAGCCAAACTTTGGCTATGGTTAAGATACAAACTTTGACTACCAAACATTTACAACTGAGCTTTCTGATTAACCTGCTAGAGGGTTAGCGAATAACAATAGCATAGCAATACCAACACCGATCATCGGAATAGCATCAAGAAGACCTGCTACGATGAACATACGAGTTTGTAGCTGTGAGCCTAGTTCTGGCTGACGTGCTACGCCTTCTAGGAATTTACCACCTAGAATAGCAAAACCAATACCTGTGCCAAGTGCGCCAAGACCGATAAGTAGCGCTACTGCGATAACTGTGTAACCACCTAATACTGGATCCATTGATGTATCCTCATTTACCTATTGAATGTCTAATTAATGTTCAGTTGATGATGCGAGCGACATATAAACTATCGTCAGCATCATAAATACGAACGCTTGAAGTGTAATAACTAAGATGTGGAAGATAGCCCACGGTACCGATAACGCCCATTGAATCCAAAACGGCATTAGAGCAATCAGTATGAAAATCAATTCCCCAGCATACATGTTGCCGAATAGACGCAAACCAAGTGATACAGGTTTGGCTATTAGAGTAACTGCTTCTAGGATGAAGTTGATGGGAATCAAAATCGCTTGTACGATTGGGTTTTTGGCGCCAAACGGATGTAGTGTTAATTCACCGATAAAGCCGCCCAAACCTTTTTCTTTAATGCTATAAAAGATAATCAGTGCAAAGACAGAGAACGACATGCCAAGCGTGATGTTAGGATCAGTCGTTGGAACAATCTTAAAGAAAACATGATGTGGATCATGGCCCATTGCAGCACCAATTTGTCCCGCAATACCTGGAACGAAGTCGACAGGTATTAGATCCATCAAGTTCATCAAAAAGATCCAAACAAAGATGGTCAACGCCAATGGTGCAATCAGTTTTGATGTACCACTGTATGAATCACGAACGTTGTTATCAACAAACTCAACGATCAATTCAACTGCTGCCTGCATTTTGCCTGGCACGCCTGAAGTGACTTTTTTGGCAACCATCCAAAAGATGGTACAAAATAGAATGCCCAGACCAATTGACCATAGCATAGAGTCAAGATGGATAGCTTTAAAGCCCATTAGCCCCGCTTCTTCAGCAGTATAGGCAACTTTCCAACCTTCGCCCGGCAGATAGCCGTACGTCCAATTCGTTAAGTGGTGAGAGATATATTCTGATGATGTTTGCTCGGATGCCATAATGTAAGCTTCTTATTAATCAACGATTTAATCAACTACCAAAAATATGGTTGTCATCTGATGAGGTTTAGTGTTTTATTTGATGTGCTTATAAGCAAGCAAATAATTCATGCTAACGCGCTCATGTAATCAATAACATCCAACCCATAGTTCTATTACTAGTGCGCAACTCAATAGCTACAAATGAAATTTAGCTATCAAAAAAGGGCTTATGATGAATCAGTAATAGCCCTTGCATGTGTACGAAAAATTATTATATATGTGCTCGCCTACTGTCGTGTTCCACGACTGGCGCCTTATACAAGGTTTGTAAGCAAAATATTTAGCTGCCTATATTAATGCAGCGTTGTATTCGTGTAAAGTCAATTGTTACTTTTTTATCCGTTGTATGAATAAGTTAGCAACGCTTAACGTTTACCAATATAGCTTTACGGCTGTAATTTAATTGTAATAATTTAATTACAAATGATAACGATAGCGAAACTTGCCCTACCCTATCACCGCATTCTTAAATGCTACATTCATTTAGAACACTTATACCACAGTTTTTATAGTCACTAGCGCTGTCATAAGACAGATTTTTATGTTTTGACTTTTTAAAACTAGTCATAGAGAAGCTGGACGGCAGGGTGGCTTGCATAGCGTTATTAATCACAAAACCATATAAATAGTTATATGATTAACCCTAGCGTATATGCCACAACATCCAACTGTGACTAATTTGCATTACCATAAAACCGATAAACAGCGCAGGCGCAGATAGGGGTTGTACGGTAATAAAAATTAGTGCGAAACCTAACACGGCTAACAGCCATTTGGCCATCTGCCCTCGATATAGCTGGCTAACAATATGTTGGCGTGCGCGATATCCAGTATGCCAAAAGATAAAAAAAGCAAATACGGCTTGAGTAGTAAAACTTAGCAATGCACCAATTGCGGCGCTTTTCGTTACAGTAAGCTCACTATCTAACCAAATAGCATCTAGAATCCAAACAACAATTATCAGGATAAACAATATCCATGCTTGGCGTTTGATATAGATACCAATCTTATCTTTCTGCGTGCGTTTGGCAGGCTTGGTCATCGGTATTCCTATAGCCTTACAATATTGGGATAATCTAGTATCCTTTTGACACTTTTATCCGTGAATCGCTCACTCTACAGGTAATGCCTTTCAACCAAAATTAAACGCCACTTATTATAAGGAGCATGTGAGTTTTAAGCAAGCATAATATGAAATTTGTCAACTATTTAGCGTGAAAACACACCTCAAACTAGGCCACACTTCATTTCAAAGCACTTAGTTTGAGGCATGGTAACATTTATTTGAAGAATACTTCGATTTATTCCTACTTACCATCCACACAATTGTTAATTTGCTGTGCCATATTCGTCCACCCTTTTACAAAGTCTTGACTGTCGCTCATGTCTTCGATTTGTACAGAAGTACTGATTGGCTGTAATTTAGCAAGCAGTCCTTTAGAAACGACGCCTTGGTTAACCATGCACATTTGCTTAACAGGACGGTTCTCATTTAACCAACGCAATTGACTGGCTTTTGGAGAAATATGGTGATCTGGACTTAAGCTACCTGCTAGCTCTATATGCGCAGCTTTTTCAATATATTGATAGGCATCATGGTAAGCCCAATAAGGACGGTTTTTCTGTGAAGCTTGTTGTATAGTGGCAACTGCTGTATCCATACGAGCAGCGAATTTTTTAACATTGGCTTGATAAGTGCTTGCGTACTCTGGGTTAGCACGGCTATGTATCACGGCCAATGCACGAGTAATGGCTTTGGCATTTTCAGGATCTAGCCAGATATGCGGATCAAGCGTGCCTGCAATCGGCACACCTTTCACATCACGAAGTGGATAGCGGTTGAAGGCTTTAAAGTCAAACATAGCAATGGCATTAAGGGCTGTCTCTAAACTGCCAGTCAGGCTGTTTTCTAATGAAGGTCCAAACCAAACGACGAACTTACTGTCTTTAATCGCTTTAATATCGCTTGGACTAACACTTCCATGATGCCCTACATCACCTGGTTGTAAAATTCTATTGGCGGATGGTGTTCCTTCAGTCACCGCTTCACTGAGTAAAAACATCGGATAGTTGCTCACACTAACGGTTGCTGCTTGAGCATTTAGCGTTAAAAATCCTAGTAGTGCTCCAGAAACTAGCAGACGTTTTATCTTGATGATTGGACGTAGTAACTGATTGAAAGCTGAGTTCATAGTAGGTGTCTTTGGTATATGAGTGATGGTATTGAGATATCATGTTTAATGAAGAGTTACGATACAGTAGATAACAGTAAGACAGCTTATCTTCTCTTCGTTTTATTATGTTATACTATAACAATAAAAAATATAATAAAACAGCCATTTATTTTTAGGAGTCTGCACCATGTCTATCCACTCATCAGATTGTGAACATCTACATGATGCGCAAGACTTTACGCCGCATGATGTTGTCGAGCGCTTAACCGAAGCAAAAGAGCGATGCCGTTTAAATGGATCGCGCTTTACATCCTTACGTCAGCAAATATATCAGTTGGTATTAGAAGCCAATAAGCCCATCGGTGCCTATGACCTAATCACTCTATTACAGAATATGCGCCTGTCAGATTCTCAGAGCAGTGATGATAATAATAAAGAGGCTGACTCAAAAAAGTCCTCATCAAAAAAACAAACCAACAAAAACGTCGCCCCACCAACGGTCTATCGCAGCTTGGAGTTTTTATTGAGCGAAGGTTTGATTCATCAGTTAACGTCTATCAATGCTTATGTTCCTTGCTGTCATCCAAGAGCGCAACATACGGCGGCTTTTTTAATCTGTGGTCAGTGCCAGCGGGTACAAGAATGCAGCAGCTTGCCAGTACGAGAGATGATGAGCTTTGCTGAGCAAGATGTTGGGTTTGTTGTGGAGAACAGTGTTATTGAACTTAGTGGTCGATGCCAAGCTTGCCGATAACCTATCAGTCTTGTTTTCACTATTTTTAGTACTTTTTTATTGGTTTTTAATAGCAATATTCTGATTATTTCTATCTTTTACTTATCCATTCGTTGTCATATTATGAACCCATCTACTTCAATATCTAATCAGCCGCTCTCCCCTACTGCTGATAACCGTCCCATGAAAGATACCAACCAGCTGCTGAGCTTAAGCAATATCAGCTACCATGTTGGACACCAACGTATCCTTTCAAACATCGATATTGACATTGCGGTCAATGAGACGGTAAGTCTGGTAGGACCTAACGGTGCTGGCAAATCAACGTTGGTTAAACTTATTTTAGGTTTGATTGATCCGACTAAGGGCAATATCACAGCGCATCAGCCACTACAACTTGGCTATGTGCCGCAGCGATTTACCGTACCGCCTATATTGCCCTTGCGAGTCAGTGACCTACTGGGTCAAGCAAATAAAAAGCGTCTAACCGACGAGCAGCGCCAATTCATATTTGATAATTTAGCATTGACGCATTTGCTATCACGGCAGATGCTGCATTTGTCAGGTGGCGAAACACAGCGCGTCTTATTAGCCCGAGCCTTATTGGATAAACCCAATTTATTGATTTTGGATGAACCCATGCAAGGGCTTGATCCTGATACTGAGGTTTGGCTCTATCAGTTCATCGACAAGCTACCAGATTTCTTACATTGTGCCATGTTAGTGATATCGCATGATTTGCATTGGGTGATGAGAGGTAGTCGACGTGTTATTTGCCTCAATAAACATATCTGCTGCGAGGGGCAACCAAGCGAGCTGGCCATTAGCACCGAATTTAAAAAGCTATTTGGTCATTATTATGAGCAACCTTATGTGCATCAGCCACATGCTTGCCAGCATCACGCACCAAACGAGCTCGAACCATAATCATCAAAACCAAATATATGATGGCTATATCTAGCCAAATATTTTTGATATTTACTGATACTGTCTCATGCCTTTATAAAAATTTTACGGATATTTATTATGACCACTTGGTTAGCCATTATTGCTCCTGCTTGGATTGCTGGCAGTATTTTAGCACTACTATCAGCACCATTAGGGTGTTTGGTATTGTGGCGCCGTATGGCCTTTTTTGCTGATGCTCTGGCACATGGCACTTTACTTGGTGTGGCCTTAGCTGCTTGGTGGCAACTGCCGATGGGCATTGGTGTTTTGTTAGTCAGCATTGCGGTAGTGTTAGGACTGGTATTAATTGATGATGAACGCCTGCCAGCGGATGCCGTATTAGCAGTGGTGGCTGTCTCATTATTATGTTTAGGATTATTGACCTTAACCCAGCTGACAGATCAGCAAGCCAATGTATTAGGTTTTTTATTTGGTAATTTATTGGAGCTAGATTGGGCTGATTTACCTCTACTTTCGGGTAGCGTGCTAGTGGGTTTGGGCTTACTACGCTATATATGGCCAGCGCAAATTAAGCTTGCGACTCATGAAGCATTGGCACGTATTCAAGGTATCAACCCGACACGCCAACGATTATTTTTTATGGGGATATTGGCAGGGTTCTGTGCTGTTGCGCTACAGGCAGTCGGCAGCTTACTAATTAGTGGATTGTTGGTATTGCCAGCACTAACTGCACGCTTATGGGTGACATCACCAAAACAAATGGTCATTATATCTTTAGTTATTGCTCAGTTAGGTGTTACCTTAGGCGTTTGGGGCAGCATTTGGCTAGATATTCAGACTGGACTATCTATTGTATTGATATTGGCCATTTTGTTTTTTTTGGCACTGATTTTATCAAAGGTGATAACCTCAAAGTTTTGGGTGGCGCGTCATTAGCAGACTATAAAACACCGTATAAAAGAGCTCTTGCTTAATTATTCAACTTTATTTGATTAATATTGCTAGAGCTTTGTTTTACTTTATGTTATAAACTTGCCTCGACACTATTGGTATCATTAATAATAGAAAGCTGCCTATAATAGCTATTGAAAATATAGTGTAGTAACTGCGATTAAATATCATATACGATGGAAAAAGTAGTGAAAACAGATAATAGTGATTCGTTTACTTATGGTCATGTTGACAGCGTCAATTGCTCTGCTTTAATAAGGGACTGACCCAATGCCAAGCAATACTATCAGTAGCATCAGTACGCTAGATGAGCAAGTTAATATCTTACAAGTCACCGATTTACACTTATTGACACCTAGCGCTTTTATTACAGATAACGATAATATTGACAGTGATGAAGCTGCCATTTATCAGCATAGCTTTGAGAAGGTGCTTCAACAAGCCTTGAATGAAGATATTCGCTGTGATCTCATTCTCGTGACAGGTGACTTGGTCAATAAAATCATACCTACGATTTATGACCATATCTTTAAGGTATTACAAGCGACCAACATTCCTTTTGCTTGTATTGCTGGTAATCATGACGTGACTGATGAAATTGGCTGCCATTTGCCGTTTTTGCAGCGCACATTGGTTGCTCAGCCTGCTGACCCTCGTTTATTGAGCCAACATATTATTGAAACTGACTATTGGCAGCTACTACTATTAGACTCATCCATTAGTGGCGAGGTAGCAGGCAAAATAACGTCTGCTGATATGAACTGGCTATGTGAAAGACTCAGTACTTGTGATAAGCCTACGCTAATCGCCCTACACCATCATGTTATACCGGTAGACTCTGCCTGGATTGATGCTCACATGGTAGGAAATAGCGAAGATTTTTGGCAGCATATGCTAGCTTTTGAGCATCTAAAAGTAATCATTAGTGGACATATTCACCAAGACCAAGTTCGCTATCGTCAAGGCGTTTCTGTCTATACAACACCCTCAACCTGCTATCAGTTCATGCCTAACGAAGATGACTTTGCTTACGATGAAGACGCTCGACCTGGTTACCGTTGGTTGCAATTAGCCAACAATGGAACGGTTGCAAGCTGGGTTGAAAGGCTGGATACTTGATGGCCATAATTACTGGCATAAAAATAGTTTTAACCCTTATATATTAAGCATTTAGCTAACATTAACCACCTTAATATGAAGTGGATATCGAAGTAAAATAGGCACCAGTATAAAAAATCACTTCATTATTATTAGAAACAATGATACAACTTATAAAATGAAGACTGCCTAACACCTACCATTAGATACAATCATAATGGCTAGGATGGCTAAGTCGACCATAATTGAGGTTTTAACCGTCAGTGGTTTGCAGTATTTTTTAAACAAGACTATTTAAATAAAGATAAGCGTAACCATATATTTGACCATCGCTATGTTGATGTCAGCATAGCAAGATAGCCATACTATTAGATCAGCTGTGTTACTTGTGTTACCAAGTGGTAAAACGTTTTATAAATGGAAAGCATTATAGCGTTCGTAAAATTAATAACGTCTTATCTGTTGATACGTCGTTTTATTGAATTAATTTGAAAAAGTAGGATACCCATATGAGCACCGTGACCACGAATCCGAGTGAAGTGAAGTTTACTCCTTATGTGCCAGCCAAAGACGAAGAATATATGTCTGATGCTCAGTTAGAGCATTTTAAAGCGATTTTATTGGACTGGAAAAACCAACTGATTGGCGAAGCAGATCGTACCAAGACTTATATCCAAGATGAGTCAAGTGCCATGCCAGATATCAATGATCGCGCGACCCAAGAAGAAGAGTTTGCGCTGGCTTTGCGTACGCGTGACCGTGAACGTAAACTCATTCGCAAAATCGATAAATCTATGTCAGAAATCGAAAATGATGACTATGGTTTTTGTGAGACTTGTGGTGTAGAGATTGGTCTGCGTCGCCTTGAAGCACGCCCAACAGCGACTCAGTGTATCGACTGTAAAACATTATCTGAAATCAAAGAACGTCAGAACCAAGGCGCTTAGATAGGATAGCTTCAATCAAGCATAGGAAGACCATATTTAAGTACGAGCGACCATATTATTGGTCGCTCGTTGCGTTTTAGGCTATCGTTTCTTTGTTCAGTGACTTGTAGTCAATCTATCCCTATAGTGATGACAATCCCTAACGATAAGTGTTAAGAAACCAATTTTATTTTTTAGAAATAACACCTCTAACAAATTATCTCATTTAATAAATATCTTTTTTGACCCAACTTTATTATTCTATCTGAATAACGCTATCATCGATAACCACTTATTTTAAAAACGATCAAGACTCCTATGCCTACTCCTTCTCAGCCTATCGGCCGTTTCGCACCTTCACCCACTGGTGAATTACACCTTGGCTCTTTAACGACAGCACTTGCCAGCTTCTGCCATATAAAGTCATTGGGTGGTCAATGGTTACTGCGCATTGAAGATACCGATACTGAGCGCTGCGATCAGCAGTTCACTGAGCAAATCTTGATTGATCTAGAAGCGCTTGGCCTACACTGGGACGGCGATGTCATTTATCAATCTGAGCGTATTGATATCTATAATGATTACTTAAACTCTGCCTTGCATTCACTCACTTATGGCTGCCAATGCTCACGTAAAGGCTTAGAGCAATATTGGGCAAAAGAAGAACAGAGCCAAACTCATAATGAAAACCAACCAAATAGAAAGCGCTACCCACGCTGCTGTGTCGCCGCTGACCTTGATAGACAGCAGCATAAACTACGGATCCAGCTACCAGACCATAGGATTGGCTTCAATGATGGTATTCAAGGAATGCAATGGGATAACCCGCAACAAACCTTAGGTGATATGGTGGCTCGTCGCCAAGATGGCATGATCAATTATATTTTGGCTGCGAGTCTCGATGATGGCCTACAACAAGTTACCCACATCATGCGTGGCTTGGATATATTACCCATGACCACAGCACAAATTAGCATCATGAATGCTGCTCACTTACCCGCTATCGACCACTGGTATCACTTGCCGTTGATATGCAATCCTGATGGACAAAAACTCTCCAAACAAAACCTTGCACAACCCATCGATACACGCAATCCAAGTCAGTTAATCGCTCATGCACTAAAACTATTACAACAACCCGTCGTTGATAGAGATACCCCCGAAAACATGCTCAAGCAAGCCATTGCGCAATGGGACAACACACCTCTGCAGAACAAACAACAATTAAACCTGCCTAACTTATAAGAAATGATACTCAAACAAGAGGTAACAAAAAGCGCCACTCGTTAGCGACGCTTTTTTAAAGGAAACCAGATACTAGTTATCAAACATCATATTATTAAGTACGATGTAATTAATCATTATATTATTAAGAAACATGCATAATCATATAATGCTAATAATAACGACACTGGCTTTTTTCGATCTCAGGGCTTTCTTTATAAATTTTCAATAAGAGCGCAACCATCACTAGACTGATCAACATAGATGAGCCACCATAACTGAAGAATGGCATGGTCAAACCTTTGGTCGGAATCGCGCCCATATTCATCGCTGCATTGATAATCGTCTGTGCAATAAACACCACGCCAATACCAAAGGCGGTATAGCTCATACGCATCTGCCGACGTTTTAACGCATTATAACTGATACGCATCGCACTACCGATAATCAGTGCTTCGAGCACCAACACCATAGTGACCCCAACAAAACCTAACTCTTCACCCGTAATTGCTAGTAAAAAATCCGTGTGTGCCTCTGGCAAATGCGATAATTTTTGTACGCTCTCACCATAGCCAACACCCGTAAACTGACCACGACCAAAGGCGATCAAACTGCGTGCTAACTGGTAATCGGTGTCTTGCACATCATCGAACGGATCCATGAACGACATCACACGTACCAATCGATATTGCGCTGTCGTAACCATCAATACTGCGCCGCCAACGGCAGCCGCAGCCAATGCTAAGAAGTGCTTATAAGGCGCACCAGCGATATAAAAAATCGCAAAGATGGTCCCTAAAATCACGACAAAAGATCCAAAATCTGGCTGCGATAATAACAGCATGGTTATCAATGCCACTACCAACATAATTCGCAAAAAGCCATCCAAGCCATTACGAACTTCGAAAGACCGGCGCACCACAAAGTCAGACACAAAGACAATCATGACCAGCTTGGCAAGCTCTGCTACCTGAAAGTTAAAAACTCCCAGGTTCAACCAACGCTTAGAGCCATTAATAGGCGTACTAAACAAGGTTGCTACTAATAGCACGCCCGTAATACCGAGTAGCATAAATTGGGTTTCGGTCTTATATAGTGTTCGTAAGGACACACTATAATAAGGAATAGACGCGATAACCAGACCAATCGTCATATACAGCAGTTGGTTGTTAAAAAAGTACAGCTCTGTCATACCGCGACTGAGCGCAAAAGGAATAGACGCAGAAGCGACCATTAGTAAACTGAGCACCAGCATGCAGCCAACGCTCGATATCAAAACAGCACGTGCTGACGGCATAGAAAGAATACCATCAGAGCCAGCGGCTTGTTTTGATTGGGACGAGGAACGAAAAAAAGAAGGGAGCGCCATAATTTTATATACACTAACGAACGAAAAACACGGCGTCTATGAAACGCCACCGTTTAAAAAATATGAAGAAGATAATACCAAACAGATCACTTGTCTGGTTATGATTGACAGTAGCAGCAATCTATAGGCAAAACAATCATTTATACAGAAAATGCTTTCTGAGAATAAACACCAACTAAATAACATCTTACTATTCGATATTGTTGTTTATTCTCAAGCCAATCAGCTATCAAGCCAGTTAAGTATCAAGACAAATAGCCATCATCTAGTCAATTCAATATAATTTGGATACAAAGAGGGCGAGTGAAAGCACTACAAATAGTAGGCTAAGCAAGACTGACACCGTATCCAATTTATAAGGGATTGACTATATTAACCTCATTGCACACATTCTAGCTGACTAACCAACTGACTAAAGTGCTCACCGCGAGCAGCATAGCCACTATACTGATCAAAACTGGCACAAGCAGGAGACAATAGCACCGCTTGTACTTGCGATAGGCTACTTGATGTCACTTGCTGAATTGTAGCAAAGACTTTTTCTAGCGTTTGGCACTGATGTAGTGCCACATCAGCACTAATCTTCGCTGCACGCAGATGTTGCTCAATCAGTTGAGCGTCTTCACCGATCAAGAGCACTTGGCTGACGTATTGATTAATGAACGGCGTCAGCTCGCCAAATGCTTGGCCTTTACCCTGTCCACCCAAAATCAATAATAGCTTGCCGTCCTTTGGCGCATAGACCGCACCTAGCCCTTCGATTGCGGCCATGGTTGAGCCAATATTAGTACCTTTGGAATCATTAAAATAATCAATATCGGCAGCATGAGCGATATATTCACAGCGATGCTCAAGTCCAGTGAAGTGCTGTAACGTATCTAGCATACTATCAAGTGGTAAACCGACAAGCTCACCTAAGGCTAAGGCTGCCTGTGCATTGAGCAAATTATGACGACCTTTAATCAACAGTTTGTCTGCCGACAGTAGCAATTCTGTACCACGAGCAAGATAAATATGACCTTCAGGATTAATGATAAGACCATATTGGCCTTTATCAGGAGCATGAATACCTGTGCTTACTCTGGTTAAATTATCAGCGACTAACGGGCGCGTCAGTGCGTCTTCACGATTAATAACGATGGACTTGGCACCCTGAAAAACACGGTGCTTGGCTTGATGATAACCCAACATATCGCCATGACGGTCTAAATGATCAGGCGACATATTGAGAACTGTCGCTACCTGCGCACCCAAATTGGTGACGGTCTCTAGCTGAAAACTGGATAATTCCAGTACAGCCAATGCCATTTCAGGATTATCAAGTAGCGTGAGCGCTGGCACGCCAATATTGCCACCGACACCCACATTGATACCAGCATCTGCGGCCATTTGACCGACCAACGTGGTCACGGTACTTTTAGCATTAGAGCCTGTAATAGCCACGATCGGCACCGTACAAGCTTCACAGAATAGCTGAATATCACTGACCACTGGAATGTGAGCTTGACGTGCAGCAGCAACGGCTTCGGTAGCCAAAGAGATACCAGGGCTGATAATGATACGTGCTGCTTGCTGCAACAGCTCGGCATCGATTGCACCGAACTGACGGATATCAACTTCAGCTGGTAATTGATCCGCTAATTTAGGTGCTGCTTGTGCATCAGTGACTGCTACCTGATAGCCTTGCTTGGCCAGATAGCGCGCAACGGATAGGCCAGATTGCCCTAAGCCGACCACGACCTGTAGACCACTACCTTTATGAAGTAAGGCATCTGTTGCAATGTTGGTGGTCATATATATTCCTTCTATTTTACGAGCAAAATGGCATCAAGCATACCTAATCTATAAAGAGTCCAAATAATGCCTTTAAGATGAGAAGCATCATAACGGTATCGTTCAGATTTCGGTACTGGTTTTTTATGACTTTATGCTATTATGCGCCTGTTTTTATATTAAGTGGCTAGTGCTATAATAGTCGCCCTAAGCTATGAATGGTTGGGTATTCCCCCAAGCATTTTAGTTTAGCATGTTGCCACAGTTAACGCGCTATTCGCGTGTGATTGTCACTTATCTTTAACAGAGATTGGTGTTGCGGTCATGCTCTATCAAGCGACAATGTTTGTTTGACAGATTATTTACCACCCTCTACCGCACAAAGTCATTACTGACTCTATTCATTATTTTAGGTGCTATTTTACGCAACCTATTTTAAACAATATTTTTTAGGTAATCTCACTGAATTTATCATCGTATTAGTGATTGGTGAGCGTATTAGTGATACCAATCATAAATCAGTAGACATACTTATTATCGACCTTTAATAATTCAATGCCACCACATGATGCAATGCGTGTCGTGGTAAAAGAAAGATGGATAGCTACGTTTGTAGCGACGCGATCATTTTATTAATGAGTAATGATTACTTTTTTTGCCTCTAACCCTACGCAGTTTACTTATGACATCTTTTATTGATAACTTACGTGACGAATGGTTTTCCAACGTTCGCGGTGACGTCTTATCAGGTTTGGTCGTCGCATTGGCACTGATTCCTGAAGCTATTGCTTTTTCTATTATCGCGGGTGTTGACCCAAAAGTCGGCTTATATGCCTCATTTTGTATCGCTGTCGTGATTAGTTTCGTTGGTGGCCGTCCGGGTATGATTTCGGCGGCCACAGGAGCCATGGCACTAGTGATGGTCGACTTAGTCGCCGATCATGGTTTGCAATACTTACTGGCTGCTACCTTATTATGTGGCGGTATTCAGGTTGTGATGGGCTTATTAAAGCTTGGCAATTTGATGCGCTTTGTCTCTCGCTCAGTGGTCATTGGCTTCGTCAATGCACTGGCTATATTGATATTTGCGGCTCAGATTCCCGAGCTTAATCCCATGACTGAACGTGTTGGCATGACGGTTTATATCATGACGGCAGCGGGCTTGGGGATTATTTACCTGTTTCCACTTATCCCTAAAATCGGGCGCATCATCCCCTCGCCACTTATTTGCATCGTTGGCTTGACGGCTGTCGCGATGTATATGAATCTCGATATTCGTAACGTCGGCAGCATGGGTGATTTGCCAGATTCATTGCCAATGTTTTTGTTGCCTGACATTCCATTGAATCTACAAACCCTACTGATTATTGCGCCTTACTCTATCGCTTTGGCCATTGTTGGTTTATTAGAATCTATGATGACTGCGACTATCGTTGATGAATTGACTGATACGCCAAGTGATAAAAATAAAGAATGCCGTGGTCAAGGTATTGCCAACGTCGTGTCAGGTTTCTTTGGTGGCATGGCAGGCTGTGCAATGATTGGTCAGTCGATGATTAACGTCAAATCTGGCGGACGCACGCGCCTGTCTACCTTGATGGCAGGTGTTGTCCTACTCATCATGGTTGTATTCTTAAGTGAATGGGTCAGCCAAATTCCAATGGCAGCGTTGGTCGCTGTGATGATTATGGTGTCTATTGGGACGTTTAATTGGCAGTCAATTCGTGAGTTTAAAACGCATCCAATGTCATTTAACATTGTCATGCTAGCGACTGTTTTGACGACGGTATTTACGCACAACTTAGCTTATGGTGTGGGCGTGGGCGTTCTATTATCTGCCCTAGCATTTGCCAATAAGATTGGTCAGTTCTTAACCATCTTTAGTGAGTATGATGATAGCAGCAACACCCGTTATTATTATGTGCAAGGACAAGTATTCTTTGCATCTACCACGCAATTCTTAGGTAGCTTTGATACAAAAGAAGCACTAGACAGCATTGAAATCGATGTAAGCCAAGCACACTTCTGGGATGTCAGTGCCGTAGATACCTTGGACAAGCTGGTCATGCGCTTGCAACGTGAAGGTATTGATGTCAAAGTGGTTGGACTCAACAATGCAAGTCGAACACTGATTGATCGCTTCTCTGTCCATGACCGCCGAGATATTGGCCTATTGGATTAAGCATAGTACGTCTGCATACTAAATGCTGGCGTTGCTTGATAGCGTCTAAATCAACAATTGAATAAATAGTTTAATACACAGCTGCAGTGGTTAAGAGAATTGGGTATCAGCATTATCATCCAATTCTTGAACCAAGCAGCTGTATTTTCATTAGAATGATGTGGTGGTCTTATGAGTAATTTAAAACCAGATAGCGTAATCGCCTGCTTAGACTGCCCTGATCATGTGCAAGCCGTATTAGAGGCAAGCATGTGGGCCTCGACTCGTCTACAAGCGCCTATCGGACTGTTGCACTCTGTACCGAGCTTACAACAAAAAGCGGCGGTGAATTATTCTGGCTGTTTAAACATTGATGATGAAAACATGCTGCTCGAACAATTCACAACCAAAGAGCATTTGAGTAACTGTGAGCTAAAGTCACAAGGCAAGTTATTGCTACATCAAGCCACAACTTATTGTGAGCAACAGCGTAAGAAGCTGAAGACGTATACATTGCATCGGCACGAAAACCTCAATGAGAGTATCGATTATGTCGACGATAAGGCGCAACTTATCATCATAGGCCATAATGTTACCTGCAAAGCAACATTGAGCCAGCTGGTTAGGGTCAGTCACTGCCCCATTTTGGTGACTCATGCACCATTTTTGCCCCCTACGACTGCGTTGTTTGCATTCGATAACAGTCCAACGTCGCATAAATTGCTCAATTGGCTCTGCAAAACATCGCTTGTGCGGGCATTAACTGTGCATATTGTCATGATCGGCAAAGAAAACTCAGAAAACTGTGATGCCCTACGTGAAGCTTATGCGCGTCTCAAACAAGCAGGTATTAAATCTAAAAAAGCATTGCTAGACTGCCGCGATGTCACTGCTGCTCTACATTATTATCAGAATGAAAATGACATCGGTCTACTGATGACAGGGGCCTTTGGTCAATCTCGCATCCGCACGTTGTTACAAGGTAGTGATACCAAAAAGCTCCTAGGCAGTACTAAAACACCTTATCTCTTATTCCCTAAAGCGTAGGCTCAAACTAGCCTGTAGCCCACTACATGGCTATTATTATCTTGTTAGATGCAGAGCATGAGTACTATTATCAAGCTCTGCCGCCCAGCTCTGCTATATATCAACACACTCTCTAATACTTCTCTCCATCTAGCGCTCAATGCCTTTCCACACATTAAATCAATTTAGCAAATCATCACATGAAATACATGGATAGCCTCCCCAAGCACCTAAAAAGTTGGTTATAATAAAGTTTTCGTTGATTCAACGCTAAAGGTTTATACAGGCCATTTATACCCATAATGACAGTGCTTACCGTGGTAGCATAGTCATTACTCTTTGCCCTGAACGTGAGTTTTTTGAGCACAAAGTTCCAATCTTACCTATCCCCCTTGAGTAAATTGGCACAGTTCTTGAATAACTTATGATAAGCAAGGCAGAGATAAGATGTACCACAATGCCTCTATCAATCTGCAGCATCACACAAATAAGGAATATTTTATGAAGCTAATCACTGCGATCTTAAAACCGTTTAAGCTCGATGATGTACGTGAAGCGCTTTCTGACATCGGTGTTAAAGGTGTCACCGTTACTGAAGTTAAAGGTTTCGGTCGCCAAAAAGGTCATACAGAACTTTATCGTGGCGCAGAATACGTGGTGGACTTTTTACCTAAAGTAAAAGTCGAAGTGGCTGTTATCGATGAGATGGTTGAACCTGCTATCGAAGCAATCACTCGCATTGCGAGCACTGGCAAGATTGGAGACGGCAAAATCTTCGTCACCGCTCTTGAACAAGTCATTCGTATCCGTACAGGCGAGACGGGTCCTGACGCTATCTAAAAGCATATGACCAACCTATAAACAAAAATTATAGATCACACCGATAAGCTGTATTGCATCAATTCAAGGGGGAATTAATATGCAAAATCAAATCTTCGAGCTCCAGTACGCACTTGATACGTTTTATTTTTTGATATGTGGGGCGCTAGTCATGTGGATGGCAGCGGGCTTCACTATGTTAGAAGCTGGCCTAGTTCGTTCAAAAAACACCGTTGAGATTTTAACCAAAAACATCGCACTTTTTGCGACCGCTTGTACTATGTACATGATTTGCGGTTACGCCATTATGTATGGCGGTGATTTGTTTTTGAGTGGTATCGCAGGTGGTGACACACTAGTAGAAGAGGCTTTGACAGCATCAGCTGAAAACGGCTTTGACGGTGACTCTGTCTACTCTGCTGCGTCTGACTTTTTCTTCCAAGTAGTATTTGTTGCAACCTGTATGTCTATCGTCTCAGGGGCCGTGGCTGAGCGCATGAAGCTTTGGTCATTCTTACTGTTTGCCGTGGTGATGACTGGTGTCATTTATCCACTAGAGGGAAGCTGGACGTGGGGCGGCAATGATGTATTTGGCATGTTCAACTTAGGTGATATGGGCTTCTCTGATTTTGCAGGTTCTGGTATCGTTCATATGGCGGGTGCTGCGGCTGCATTGGCAGGTGTACTACTGTTAGGTGCACGTAAAGGTAAGTATGGCCCTAATGGCGAAATACGTGCCATTCCAGGTGCCAATCTACCATTAGCAGCACTTGGTACGCTCATATTATGGATGGGTTGGTTCGGCTTTAACGGCGGTTCAGTACTAAAGCTTGGCGATATCGCCAGTGCCAACTCAGTTGCCATGGTCTTTTTGAATACCAATGCAGCAGCAGCAGGCGGTGCAATTGGTGCTTTAATAATAGCACGCATCATCTTTGGCAAAGCTGACTTAACAATGCTCTTAAATGGTGCGCTTGCAGGGCTAGTCGCTATCACGGCAGAACCCTCTACTCCATCTGCATTACAAGCCACACTATTTGGTTTAATCGCTGGCGTTATCGTTGTGCTATCTATCTTAGCATTAGATAAAATAAAAATAGATGATCCAGTCGGTGCTATTTCAGTTCATGGCGTAGTCGGTCTATTCGGTCTACTTATTGTACCAATTACCAATCCAGCGGCATCATTCGTCGGTCAGATTGCTGGTGCCGCTACCATCTTTGTTTGGGTATTTGTTGCTAGCTTAATCGCTTGGGCAATTATCAAGGCAGTTATTGGCCTACGTCTCTCTGAAGAAGATGAGTATGAAGGTGCAGATATAGCAGAATGTGGTATGGAAGCTTATCCAGAGTTCGTGAGATAAGTACTTTGAAACCATACTAAACTATAAGCACTAAAAATCCCGCGATACCTTTTGGTAAAGCGGGATTTTTTTGATCAAGATCAGTATCATTTGGACAATTATCAAAGCAGTTATTAGCCTACGTCTCTCTGAAGAAGATGAGTACGAAGGTGCAGATATAGCAGAATGTGGTATGGAAGCTTATCTAGAGCTCGTAAGATAAATGCTTTGAAACCATACTAAAATATAGGCACTAAAAATCCCGCAATACCTTTTGGTAAAGTGGGATTTTTTTGATCAAAATTAATATTGATAAAAGAACAACTATATTAGGTTATTTCTTTTTCCATGTTTGACTGCGTGAGAATGGGCCAATATAGCCTTTTAGGTTCAGGGTACTGCCATTTAAGCTAGCTGTCATACGATAATCTTTACCTTTCTCAGGATCCGTAATCGTACCACCACTATATTTACCACCACCATCAGCTTTTAGACCTTTAATGACTTTCATACCAACATGCTTTTTACCTGTTGCTGAGTTGGTAGCGATAAGTGTCCCTGTTAGCACACCATTTGACTCAGTAATTTTCACTGTGCCTTTTGGTTTACCTTCATCAAAGGTCTGCCAAGTTGTATTGGCGAGTGGATCAGCGGCAAACGCCATAGTGGCTAGACTGATACCTGCAACTGCTAAAGCGGTTTTTGTAAATAATTTCATAAATTGACTCCCTTCATACAATGATTACTCGAAACATTATGTTTCTGATATTCCATGCTTATCCGTTGCTAGAATACTTTATTACAAGCTTGACGATCTCATACTAATTGAAAGCCGATTACTACCATTGCTTATCAGCCTCTTCAAAGCTTTGAGTGATATAAGCAATGTCTTAATTCATTATAAGCAATTTTTGGACTTTGCCTAGTAGTTTTTTTACACTTTATTATTTCTGTAAAAACGAAACTATATCAAAGAGTTATAGAAATGGATTATCTATATCTTTGCCCAATTGGTCATCATTTTCTTTTGACTTACTGTCATTCTTGCTATAAGTATCATTAACTTCGAAAGCTTGTATGATTTTAGCGGTCAGTGCATGTAGCTGCTGGGCTTGCTCATATCCAGACGCGTCTAAAGTCAGATCAAGATCACCATAAATGATAATTTTGTCTTCTTGATTTTCAATTACAAGTTCACCTATCTGCATACTTTGATGATTATTAGCAAAGGGTTCAATCATTTGGTCATCCATCCTATTAATAGCATCTTACATTATTTCTTAGTATCACTCGCTTTCGGTCATTGTCTACATTCACATATAAACCTCTATGCTTGCAACTGACCCAACAGCCACTCAATAATCGCCCAAACAAATAGCATCCAAGTAGGCTCTTCTGTTGGCTCATCAGCAGGTAAATCAGAACTTTCACCCGCTTTCAGTGGCAAATCGAATGCTTGTTTTTTGGTCTGAGAGTCCAGCATGGGTAAGACATCGATACCGATTTCGGTAGCCAACTCATCAATACTGATAATTTCTATACGCTCCGACTCATCGTTTGGTGCGTAGTAAACCCCTGCTTGATTAGTCGCTGGGATATAAACAGCTTTGAAGAAATGACTGGGTACAAGCACACGATCAGCGAGCTGCTTGGTTTTTTTATTCGTAAATGAAACCCCTGTAATCGTATAGACTTCGCCATACTGCTGCGTCAGATATCGAGTCGCTGATTCAATATTACGCCAAATATAACGATTATTACGAGGTGACTGTGGGGCAATATTGGCCAAACTAAAGCTATCATATTGTTGGCTGCGATTGGCCATATCAGCATTGGGTGCTAAATGTCCACGATCATAGCCAGACTTTGAGTAGTCAGATAATGAAGCGCGTGCGGATTCTGGCAATTTGCTTTCTTCATGAAAACTGTCTTCACGATCAATCTCTTTGGCTTGCTGTAAGCGCTTGCGATCTAGATGCTCTGCCGACCACAGTGGTGTGCGTGATACACCTGAATACATAACGGCAAAGCCGTCCATGCATAACTCTTGTGTCTTATTGCTTAGTTTGTCATTGGTAAATTCGGGGTAAACACCACCATAAAAAGACTCACTACACTGAGTAAAATCATCAGCATTTGCTGAAGTCATGCTTATGGCAACCGTCGCAATGGTCATTATTATGCTATTTTTGAGAGTATATTTGAGCCTACCAACACTTATCATTTAACTTTCAACCATCTATGCTTGTTATTACGGATACGCTATCCTAGCAGGCGTCTACAAATAAAGAAAGATAAGGTGTAATTGGTGACATTTTAAATGGTATCCGCTATACTGAGCCAGTCAAAAAACGGTGAAGTGGGTGAGTGGCTGAAACCGCACGCCTGGAAAGTGTGTATGCGTTAATAGCGTATCGAGGGTTCGAATCCCTCCTTCACCGCCAATCTTATTCTGCTTAATCAAAGCATCAGTTTCCACATCTTGTTCTACCCTTTCCTAAATACTCATCAAATTCTTTACTAGTAAGACTTTCAGTCTCTACTTATTATCTTCTGCTGTCCGAAATACTCCCGTTCAACTTACTTTATTTCTTCACTCTTTTTGCTTATTTCGAAGTAATACAAGCCATAAATAGATATTTACTGTCAAACCCATATAAAAACTGCTGATACTTTAGCTAAACCGCTTTGGGCATTATTCCTAAACCCCAGTAGAACGCTTATTGAATGAATAAATGCGTATTTTGTTGATTCCTATCAATTAGCTTGCCACTAACGATAAATGATATGATTTAATCAAAATAAAGCCTTAACGTGCTCTAGCAATATTGGGAAAGACGATGTCTCAAAATGGTAATGATACCGATCAAATAATAGTCAACCTTCAAGCGCTCACAGCATTTGGTAAAAACTATGATGAGCTTAACCTAATCATAACTGAGCATAAAGCTAGTCAATTAGCACTCGATGATACTTGGATACAGAAAATTTGGCGTTGGGCAGACAGTTTTGACATTAATGATGAGGCTATACCGCGTGATAAAAAAGCTCTACTAGCATTAAAAAGTATTGTTCTAGAAGCTAAAAACTTTTCTGAACTACCAGAGAATCTCGGGCAGCTTAGTTATATAGATACGCTTGAACTAAATTATAACCAGCTTAACGTGTTACCTGAAAGCATTGTACAACTACAAAATTTACTTCAACTTGGCCTTAATGGTAATAATCTTAAAGCACTACCTGAAAGTATCGGACAGCTTAGTAACTTAACTCAACTTGGTCTCACTGGCAACAATCTCAAAGAACTGCCTGAAAGTATTGGACAGCTTAGTAACTTAGCTCAACTGACGCTTGGTAGTAATACCCTTAATGAATTACCTGAGAGCATCGGACAGCTTAATAATTTGACTTATCTTTCACTTTTTGACAACAATCTCAGTTCTTTACCCACCAGCATTGGACAGCTTAATAACTTAATTTATTTATTGCTTACTAATAACCATTTGAGCGCATTGCCTAAGAGTATTGGTCAGCTTAGCAACTTAGAAACACTAACGCTTAGTGGCAATGAACTCAGTGCATTACCCGAAAGCCTTGGTGAGCTTAACAAGCTAACTCAACTGACTCTCAGTGATAACAATCTTAATGAATTACCTATTAGCATTGGACAGCTTGATCGTTTAGAGATACTGAATCTTTATAACAATAACCTCAGTGAACTACCTGAAAGTATCGGACAGCTTGGTAACTTGACTAAACTGATGCTTAGTGGCAATAAGCTCAGCGAATTACCCATCAGCATCGGACAACTTAGGCGTTTGGAGATACTTGATCTTTCCGATAATGGTTTGAATGTACTGCCTGAGAGTATCGGACATTTGAGCCAGTTAAAAGCTCTATACCTTAAAGGCAATAGAATTAAACAGCTTCCGGAAAGTATTAAGCATAATAGCGACTTGTGTATTTATGACGATAGCGGCTTATTAAGTAAGGATCTCTACTAAATAAATCGCCTTTTCTAAACCGATTAAAGGTACAAACCAAAGTCACATTTAAAGATTGATACCTGTGGTCAAATCCGTATAAACCGCCCATACTTATCACACTTATTTAAATAAAATAAAGGAATTAAACCATGAAAGCACTAGGATTGTGTATTGCAGCAGGGCTGGGATTAAGCGCTTGTGCTAGTGGCATAAGTGGTGGGACAACAGTTAATAATCAAAATAACGACATTGATAAAGTTGTCACGCAATACCCCGTTGAGACTGCTATGTTCAACATCTATACCAAACAACGGAGTGAAAAACTGGTTGCTATTGTAGGCAATCAAAGTGCCTCAGCGGACATTCAAATCACGCCTAAAGGCAGTATTCAATTTAATAATAAATCGGTGCAAGGTGCCGAAGTAAATACCATTAATAAAGTAAATAATCGAATCACTGATCAGTCAGTCGCTATCAATTACTTTACCCTGAATCCACTAGTGTTTCATGGCTTTACAGATAGCACGGGTAAATACTCGCTATCGAACCAGACAACCATCATTCCTAAGATGGCTACAGTCGGCGACTCAAGTAAGTTGATGACTGAAACCGTCTATGCTGACAGCAGTATGCATAAAAAAATAGGGTCGTACGAACAAAACTGGTCTCTTACACGAGACACTAATAATACGGCATGGCTCTGTATAGAAAACTCAAAAAACTTATTACTGAGCTCTGATCCTATAGGCACTTCATCAGAATGCTATAAGATCAATGCCAAAGGCGATATCTTGGCAAGCAAGGTCACACTAAGTCAGCCATCTGCTAATGGTACTAATACAGTGGTATTTACCAGTCAGTAGTTTATATATATCGTTGAATGTAGAATACGCATTGGATACTCATACAAATAGCGAGTTTTTTTCTAACGTATGACCTATCTTTAGGTTATAGAGCAAACCAATATTAAAGCTATTTGCTGCTATCTATCAATAGTAGCAAATAGCTTCATCAATTTTAAAATCGCATGGTCGTCTTAGATCATTTTCAGCTATCGCTTGAGACACTTTACTTCTTTAAGAGCGGTAACAGTCTTAGGAAGATACCGTTCTATGCCAATTATCGACAAGCTTTCCATCATTTTATTTGTCTACCAGTTAGATAACTTTTACATCGCTATTCCTATCTGCGAGCCGTTGCGCTCAAATTGGCATTGTTGACTACTATATTTTTGACGGCTTCTACTTTGAACTATAACTGTACTTCTCATTAGTCATGACACCCTCATCATCACATTATTATTTAACAAAGTTTACCTCTACGATTTTTTCAGCATGACGTCATCTTACTTTTTAGAGTAAACCGCTAGGACCTTCTAATGACTATTAAGATTTAATAGTTGATATTTATTTACATGTCTGTTAGATTTTAACATGATACATAATGTATCGTTTTATTTATTTTCGTATATAGGTAGCAGATAATGACTTGATGCTCTCACATAACCTCATCTATAAAAATTGCGTTAGTCATATTTGGTTCATGCTAAGGATAGCTATTATGAACAATCATTCCCTAAGTTCGCTCTTACAAGCTAAAAATATTCAAGTATCGATCAATCAAATAGCATTAGCTTTCGCTACAAGGCCATAGCTATAAGTATTTGTTGCTCTGAATACTCTTGGATAGAGAGAATAAGTCAGATTGCATTCAACATCTTAAATATATTGAGCATTAATCGCAATATTCTATCTGCAAAATGCTTAGATATCAGTACCTCTCCCTTGACACTATGACATAAGGTAATTTTATTCATTTGTCATTCATGACGATATTTCACCATCTAAATAGCAACTACTGAGAAGACTCTAGAAAGTATTATTTAATAAAAACTAGACTAAATTCTGTTTATAAGAAGAATCACCTGATTCACAAATTATAATTTAAAGCGTATTTTTCCATGGAAGGAAATTGAAACTATGAGCATTTTTGCTATTTTTTTGTCTTTGTCATTTTTGATATATTTTGCCTATAGAGGGGTTAGCGTATTAGTTTTGGCTCCCTTACTCGCTATTTTAGCTGTTGTTTTAAGTGGCGATAGCAGTCAAACAATGGGGATTTATACTGAAGTATTTATGCAGGGTCTTGGAGGCTTTGCTGTCAAATATTTCCCGCTATTTATCTTAGGTGCGATTTTTGGCAAGTTGATGGAAGATTCTGGTTACGCCTATAGTATCGCACGTAACATCGTGGATAAACTGGGAGACAAACATGCTTTGTTAGCCGTCGTCTTAGCATGCTCAATCTTAACTTATGGAGGTGTATCAGCCTTTGTCGTTACTTTCGCAATATATCCCATTGCTGCCGCCCTATTTAAGCAGACAAACATACCTAAAAGACTGATACCTGGAGCCATCTGCATCGGTGCCCTAACTTTGACCATGACGGCATTGCCAGGTTCACCTGCTATTCATAATGTTATACCGATGCCTTATTTTGAGACCGATGCATTTGCAGCTCCTGGTTTAGGCATTATTGCCTCGATAGTCATGCTAGGCGGAGGTATGTTGTGGATGAATCGCCAAACGCGCATTGCAAGTGCAAATAATGAAGGTTATGGAAATCATACGTTAAATGAAAAAGAGCCTCACTCAGGTATCGACATACCCAATTTTTGGCTCGCATTATCGCCTATTCTCATTGTGATAATAGGCAACTATGCTTTTTCAAAAATCATAATACCGTTATGGAACAACAGTTACTTAGCTGACGAAAAGTTTGGTGGCGTAGCCTTGAGCTCAGTTATTGGTATATGGGCCATTATTTTATCGTTGTTTTTAGCTTGTATATTTGTGATTGCTTCGAGTTTCAAAAGAATAGATAGTGTGGCAGAAAGTTTAAATAAAGGTGCTACTGGTTCTTTACTGCCTATTTTTAACACAGCTTCAGAGGTGGGTTATGGTTCCGTGATTGCAACTCTTGCAGGTTTCGCGATTATCAAACAGTCTCTCATGGGAATTTCACCTGAAAACCCTCTCATATCAGAAGCAATCATGATTAACGTTTTAGCAGGTATTACAGGATCAGCTTCAGGTGGTTTGGGTATAGCGTTGGAAATTATGGGTGCAAGCTATATGCAATTGGCAGAACAATATAATATTGACCCCGAACTGATGCATCGTATTGCTTCTTTGGCTTCCGGCGGTTTGGACTCATTACCACATAACGGGGCAATAATAACAATGCTAACCATTTGTGGTTTGACTCATAGAGAGTCCTATAAAGACATATTTGCTACTGCTGTGGTCATTCCTTTAATTGCTCTCACTCTAGTCATCATACTCGGTACCGTATTTGGGTCTTTTTAAAGAGAAAAGCTAATGTCTATACGATAGAAAGGAGCACTGCCACTTATTGGAGTTATTATAGATAACTCTAGAAATTTGTCATATGCTCTTAGCTACGTTTACTCTTTCAAATACAGTTCCACCATAGAGGCAGGCTTGGTATGTGTTTTTCTAGCTGAGCCATGACTCGTGTCAATAGGTAAGTAATGGCAAGCACTTCATCAGAATGCTAAAGGCGATATCTTAGCAAGCAAGGTGACATTAAGTCAGCCATCTATTAACGGTACGAAGACGGTGACGTTTGTTAGTCAGTAATTTATGTGCATATCGTTGAATGTAGAATACGCATTGGATACTCCTACAAATAGCGAGTTTTTTTCTAACGTATGACCTGTCGTCAGGTTATAGAGCAAGCCAACGATATAGCTGACTTGCTCCATTTTTCTAAAATAATTCCTGCCAACCTAAATATGTGTGTTGTCAGCTCGTTTGGAACAACACCAATACTTTCCAGATTTTATAATCCATTTACTGTGTAGCGTACGATAACTTCATTATCGAGTACTACATTGGTTGACCAAATGAATTCAGCATCTGCTTTTTCATTATCAAAAATATCTGTGAAATTGGTATAAGCTGATTTGTTGTCTACCCCAATGGTTTGGTTACTATAGGTGGTGGCATTCGGCCAACTAGAGTCATCAAAGTCTGCTTGTTGCCAGTTGGTAGGCAATTCCCAATGCAGGCCATAATCTGCCGAACTATCTTGCACATTGCCGGTGGTAACACAATTACTAGATAGGCGCTCGCTACCTGACTCACTAACACAGGACAAGTCTCTAATCGGCGCGGTATAAAAGGTTTGTGCTTTCCAGTTTTCATCGGTCTTGGCGATGATGTTGTTATCTTTATCTTTGATCACAGCGACGAGACCACCGTCTCCTGCATGAAACTCTGAGCCGTTATTACTCTCTGAACCAATACCTAAGTTTTCTTCCCAATCTACCAGATGCATAGCAACGGTAAACGGTGCTTTTGCCTTAAAACGTACAATGTTTGAATTGAACTGAGTAAATGGTACATTGTCACGTCCGACGGCTACGCCATTTACATACATCTCAAAATAATTATCTGCAAAGACGTAAGCGGTATACACTTCGCCATCTGCGTCTATTTCAATGATGTCTGAGCCATCAAGTTGAGATAAAGCTTCACTGGCGGTGCGATAGTCGTTGCCCGTACAAGGGTTGTTTAAGTCGGATGCCACTGGGAAACCTGTATTGAGCAAATTGGTCGCTGCTGGTACTGTCCATGTTTTACCGTCAGTTGACTGGATACTACCGATGTTGGTTTGACGACCGCGGTCACATTCATAGGCGTTTGTCACGTCAGTCTGAGCAACACCTTGGGTGATGCTAGCGGTGCCAGTATAGCTGCTGGCATCTGCACTACTTATTGATGCCGTCGTTTGCTCATTGGCATCGGTAGCCGCTGAGTCTATTTGAGTTTGGCTACACGCCGCTAGCAATACAGCAGATGTTGTCGTGGTTAGCAAAGCAGGTATTAAAATAGGTTTCATTAGGATTCCTTAGCATTATATAAGATGGTCTAAAACTCAGCTTATTTGTCTCTATAACTGATTATTATCATTAGATGCACATTATTTTTTCTGTGTATCATCAGTGCGTTTATAAGTTTGTACAGTCGTACCCTCTGGATCAATAAACTCAAAAGTATAAGTATCTTTAGTCGCTTCAGTAGCACCCCAACCATAGTTAAGTTTATGCTCTTGACCGTCATGGGTATAGGTTAGACTATATTGAGTCGGGCTTATAATTTTGTAATCTGTGATCTCGGCTCCGCGCAAAGGCGTTAGCGCTGGACGAACGCCGTGCGTATGCGCTTGCGGTGCAATCTCATTTTCTGGCGCTGTCGTATCTGGGTTCACAGTGACCTTACCGCGCAAGCCTGCAATTAAATACGGAAACTCTGAGGTAGCATGGTATTCATAGCTACCGTCTTCATTGAATTTGCCTAGATATTCATCCAGCTCATCATCCGTTTCACCATAGACAGGAAAGCCGTCTAGTGCATAAGCAATGGGCTTACCTTCACCAACTTGTGACTGTAGATGAGTTGGTGCAAGATGATAATGGTAGTCATCAGCGCGTCCAGAATGCCCGCCCCAATTGTCTAATTCTCCGAATGCTTTGGCGTCCTCACCACGATTGTTTAATGGGTTGAATATAGGAATGCCATTGGCTGCAATCGCGATGGCCCCTTTCATAAAATTGTCTTTGGCCATCAAAGGCTCATCGGCAAGCTCAGGCTGTAAGGGAATGACCCAACTGTTCTCATTGGTATAATCCTGGTCGATAGGTACTTGCTGTTGCCAACTGGTGATACCTGTCATCATTTCATGGCTTGGGACACCATTTGATTCGACATACAGATATTTATCATCATGATGGGTACTGACGTTATCAAATGAGCCAAATACTGAGGTCATAAAGTCAATGTCATTGGCAGGTACTGGCAAATGAGCAATCGCCTCTTTCGTCTTTGCACCGATATTTTGGGCCGTCTCAGTACTGCTACAAGCCACAAGCAACGCAGCTGAACCCAATACACCAAAAACTGAATAGGCCATTTTTGAGGTTCGGTTTTTTTTGTGGCGTATATTCAAAACATAGAAGAAAACCAAACCACTCGCTAAGATCAAGCCGCCCAAGAGGTAGAAGAATAAAACAGAGCGCGTGTCACTGTTATCCGTTATAACAGAACTTTCCGCATCAATTTTGTTTAGCGCAGTCCCATTATCATTGGCGATAACAGTAGTATCGCTTGGATTTTGGATAGCCGTTAACTGATTACTACTTACTAGATTTTCAATCACTGCTAGCTGATTGATCGCTTGAATATGGGCGTTTTTTTCCAGAATATAGGTTTGATCATTGGCTGAAAAGTCTGACAAGTTAAAAGAGAGTAGCTGATGGTGACTGTCGGTTAGATAAACCATGTCGTCTTCTAATTTAATAAAATCAGCAGCGACACTAGGCTGGCCGATGATCTGCCATTCTTTGGCAGGCAGAGTATGTGCACTAGGATCATGGGCGTAGGCAGAGGTCAGTGATGAAACTTGTATGGCAGTGACAATAGCCAGCAAGCTGAAAGCTCGAGCCGTTTTTATAAAGGTCATAACACGCTCTCGTTTGGATTGATATTTGAAAATTAGTCATAGTCAGACTGATATGCGTATACGCACCTGTCTAACCATCGTGGCTACTCGTCGTTACTCACACAAAAAATTATAGTGACAAAATGATGAATTCATTATATTGAGAATATAATATCAATTTTTACTTTAGATACACTTTAAAAAATGTTAAGTCCTATTGCGTTTTTTACTATGGAAATCCCATAGACTATATCTTCGCCTGATCTACTATCATTAATCGCCATACAACGTATGACGATAACTAGCAGTGTTCTTATATAAGAAAGCATCGTGCAAAATCAAAAGCGCATCCCACTGTCTTCTAAACACTGCAGCGGGTTTTTATCAGACGCACAAGGTTGGATTTTTTTGAGTTCATCAAGCGATAGATATTCAAAATAATTGGTCAGTGCAACACGGGCGTCAGGGTCGTTTATAAAATAGCCGTCATCATATATTTTATCTTTCCAACTTGGATTTACTCGATACAAATAAGACTTATAGTCTATATTAGCTAATGCCTCGTCAGGGAGCTGATCAAAAGGGCCATCGTAATAGTTATTTTTGTAAACATTATTGGCATTAACGCCTACTAATATGGCAAATTTTTCCATAGGCAGGTAGACAAACTGAGTCCTAGCACCCACTTTAAGTACGTCGCTAAAAGGATAGTAAAATTCATCATCTCTGGATAAAGGATTAATATAATAGAAGTTATTGGTAGTAGGATGAAATGCCAAATAGAGTGTGACTCCCGAATCATCCATCATGGGTAGGTTGACTTCAAAACCTTGACTCTCAAGCGTCTTTACAAAATCAGCATCCGGCTCTATCTGATTAATCTCAAGATTTTTTTTGATATTTTTGAAAGTTAATTGATATAAGTTAGGTTGATGCTTTTTCAGGCTAAATATGTCTGATGACTTATATAGTTTATGATGCGTTTTAAATTCACCCCGTTCTTTTCCGGCTATGTCATAAAAATATATAAAGGATAAGCTGCCCTGCTGTCTTAACTTATGACCTACCAACATATTGCCTTTTATTAAGTTGCCTTGATGGTAAAAGTTAAAGTAATAATAGCCCTCTGAAGGGTAAATAGTGAGGGTATCGTCAGTCTGTGATAGCACATATTCAAAAACGTCATCTACATTATCAATATCAAGCTCAGTATCCTGATACAGCTCATTGATCATTTTCTCGTTAGTATTTAGGGCATTGGCTTGAGCAGAGTACAAAAAAAGCAGACTCACCAGTAGGTAACAAAAAGTTTTCATGAATACTCTCCAAAATGTGGCTTAGTACATAAAAAATGACAGCTAAACGTTTAACTGTCACCTTGTTCTACTCGTAGATAGCATATGTAGCATTGCTCAATTATTTTGTTAGCTTCATAGACTCAAGCTCAACGTTTTCATCGTTGATCCCTACTTTAGTAGTGATACAGTTATGGGTTTTACGGGTTTTACCAAATAGATGACCTGCACTTTTCGCCAGTTCTTCTTCACCGCTCGTAAATTCGCGTGCTTTAAAAATCTTAAAAGATTTTTTGGGCCAATGCGAGTCAGACTTGCCCCAACGATGACCTCCTCGCTTAGTTTCAGTCATCTCACCTTCAACGAATGCGCCACAAACCTCGCCGTAGCTTTTGTTCGTCATGTTATTTTTTTCAGCAAACTCGGTTAGGGCTACTTGCGATGCATCCTCTTCCAACGGCACGTTCACCTTTGAGGACACCATGTTTGCCTTGCCCTTTTTCTTCTCTTTCCCAGTGGTGCTCCAATTATGAGTCCACGCCGCAATCGCACTGTTTTCCGTTACAGTCATACCACTTTTGGCACCTGCCATATCATCGGCAGCATGGCTGAGCCCTATTAGAGACATACTAAGTGTCAGTATCGTTATTTGCTTATAAATATTCATAATATACATCCTTGTGTAAAAGTATTTAATATCAACAAACCACTATGAATAGCTGAAACTACTGTAAAAAACTACGCTAGGTTTACCATCAAATGATCCACATGATGGATTTTCTCTCTGAGCCTCTTCAGGGTCTTGATTGATTCTTAAAGTCTTCGATAGCTTCAAGAGCTTTGTCTTTTCTTCTTTGCCAAGGCCATCTGAAACCTTGTTCTTTATCCATTTCAACATCATTTGAATTATTAATGGCACTGGATTTATTATCTGTCGGTACTTTTTCTTTTTTCTGCATGGTTGGTTGCACTGTTTCATTGACACTCATCATTGAGGTTTCAGAGATGCGTAAGTGTTGGGTGTCAACGTCTTCAGCATGAGAGATGATAGCTAACGGAAAAATAAAAATGCTAGTTAAAATGGCTTTCCATAATTTCATCGTGGTAGTCCTTTATAGTTAATGAACTAACAGCACTTTGGACGCTCAGGTGTCGCTACTTCTTTGTTCTTCTTCTGCCAAGGCCAGCGCCACGTTCTTTCTTTGTCCACTTCTACATCGCTGCCGTCTTGAATGGCGTTCGATTTTTCGCCCATATGATCATTATCATTGTGCATTTTCATGGTTGCTGGTGCCGCGTCATTGACACTCATCATTGAGGTTTCAGAGATACGTAAGTTTTGAGTATTAACGTCTTCAGCATAAGCGATGGTGGCTAACGGTAAAATACAGATGCTGGCGAGTACAGCTTTTGCTAATTTCATAGTTATCGTCCTTTATGGTTGCTTAACTCCGATACGTAAGATTAGAAATCCATACAGCCAATTAATTTAATTAGATAAACTAACCAAATTAATTAGTATAACTAGGTATAGCAGAAATATTCATCATTTTCCATGAATATATTTTGTGATAAATATGAACATCTTACTTAAAAGGGCATGCCAAAATACGAGCTCAGCTATCCCATTAATCACCACTCGCTTTTTATCAATGAATAACCAGTGTGGAATGAACTGATAGCACAGCGTGGTGAGTAGGCTTAGGATAAGAAGTGGTTATATCTATCCAATGGATACATAGTGTTTATTTGGTTGTATTGTTTGCAGACGAAAACCTATATAAGAGACTCGAAAAAGGCAATGAGATACAAGGTTAAATGTATGACAGCTACGAGGATACGTTTGGTGATAGCTCCTATTAGAAATATCTATAATCAATAGTTAAAGGAACTGAAGATACGTTTTAGATTCATAAAATAAAAAATTTACCGACAGTCATAAAACCTTGCACTCGCTAACAAAAAGCCAACTTCATTGTTGAGCGTTTATTTGTAGTATCGGTACTGAGCATATTGAACGATCAATCAAATTCAACATAAATAACTTTTTAATAAAACGATAAGGATAAAAATAATGTCAACAGACTACACTCAAAAACTTCATGCCGGCGTAAAATTCCCAGAGATAGACGTAACCATGCTAAATGGCGAAGTAAAATCATTAGGTACGCCCGAAAACGGTCATGACTGGAAAATGGTCGTTGTTTATCGCGGTAAACATTGCCCAAAATGTACTCAATACCTCACTCAGCTTGAATCTATAAAAGAGTCGTTTGCTAAGGTAGGCGTTGATATCATCGCCATCTCAGGTGATAGCAAAGAGCAATTAAACGCCCACCTAGAAGAGCTAGATATTAACTTCCCTATCGCTTATGGTCTAACTGTTGAGCAGATGAACACGCTAGGTCTATACATCTCTGACCCACGCTCAGAGAAAGAAACTGATCATCCATTCGCTGAACCTGGTCTGTTTGTTATCAATGCAGAAGGTAATATCCAAATTCTCGACATCTCAAATGCACCATTTGCCCGTCCAGATCTAGAAGTGCTGGCTGGCGGTTTGGCTTTTATTAGAAATCCAGAAAACAACTATCCTGTCCGTGGTATGCATCGTTAGAGATTGTTTAAATAGCAGTTTTATATATCTTTCAAAAAAAGAGCTCCCAATTAGGGAGCTCTTTTTTATTTGATGATTGATGACCCGCCTTAAAAATCCATATCCTATCCATCTATCATAATGTACGACTGTGATAATCTTAGACTCGTCACCTTTAAAACCATTTTCCAATATGTCGGTCATCTACATACAAGCGTATTATTTCTATGTCAAAAGCATTACTTACTAGCACTCGTGTCATCT
Organism: Psychrobacter sp. SCQQ22; assembly: GCF_015864605.1. Lineage (NCBI taxonomy): Bacteria > Pseudomonadati > Pseudomonadota > Gammaproteobacteria > Moraxellales > Moraxellaceae > Psychrobacter > Psychrobacter sp. SCQQ22. The sequence goes on along the minus strand of NZ_JADYWZ010000008.1, from coordinate 45,572 downwards.
TATTCACTATCGGTATCGTAATCATCGTTGACTGTGTTACTTTGATGGCTCTCGGTAAAATTAATTTTGGCTCGGTAGTACCGTTGCTATTAGGGATTGTCTTTGTCGCTCATGGGCTATTTTGGCAAGCCATTCGCAAATTTTTCAGCCGAAACCCTTGGTTAAATCGTTTATGGTATGGACTCTGGGCTGTGTTTACAATTTGGCTCATCAGCTTTGGTCTTTTTATCTGGTCATTACAGCAGCAGATTACGCTTAGCAAAGGGCCTGCACCGACTGTGGCAGCGATTATTGTATTGGGTTCAGGAACGGTCGCAGGCAAACCAACACCGACCCTCGCCAAGCGTCTAGATAGCGCTGTACCACTAATCAAATCACAACCTAATGCATTGGTCATAACCAGTGGCGGCGTGGGCTTTCAACGTACACGTAGCGAGGCCGATATCATGGCCACGTACCTACACGAATCACATGGCATTGCTTTCGAGCGTATTTTACAAGAAGGTAAAAGTACCAGTACCGAAGAGAATTTAGCCAATAGCCGAGACATCTTAGAAGCAAACGGGCTGTCTATCGCTGAGCCCATTGCTATTGTGACCAGTGACTTTCATACCATTCGCGCAGCCAGTATCGCCAAGCATCAAGGCTATCAGCAGCCTATTACTGTCGCCAGTCCGACCCCTTTATCCATCCGCTATAATGCGTGGTTCCGTGAGTATTTTGCCTTTGTGAGTGGTTGGCTATTAGGAGAGTATTAATGCTAGCTATATTCTCGTCATCAACACAGTACATCTATATAAACACACCGTTATGAGAAACTACTTATCAGTCGTTTTTTGCAAAACATAGACCACAAACTTTGCCTCGGTATGAAATGGCTTTGTTTCAACGGCTGTTAGTAACGCCTGTTTTTTCTCGTTACGTGCACGATACGCATAGGGAGTCATGGTCATCAAATCAGCCAAATCACCTGCTGATAACGTTAGCTCTGTACTGATACGATGAGTATCTAATAGCGTGAAATACGGTGACAACTCTGTTAAAAATTTATCAGAATCATGCTCGCGAACATCATCAAATAAGGCATCACGCATCGTTGCCAAGTGACCTGCATCCGGCTTGGCAATGATTAGATAGCCTTTATCAGCCAATACTTCAGCAAAAGCCTCTGGCAGAATGGGACTAAAAATACTACTGATACCCGTCATACTATGAGCGCGTAATGGTAGGTGTGCGGCGCTAGTGACTAACGGATAAATCGCTGTTGTCTGAGTAGATGTCTCTTTATTCTGCTGATACCACAACCGACCTGCCATTTTGCTGACTTTAGCCAATTCAACCAATGCAGGTTTACTGATATCAGCAGCGATTAGAGTATCGATAACTTCCGTGCCTAGTTGCGCCATTGACTGTGTGTAGTAGCCTTCTCCGCAGCCAATATCCAACCAATTTACCTGTTCATTTGATGACAATAACGCCACCATTTTTTGGCAAATTAAGTCATTTAATGGCTGATAATGCCCAGCATGCAAAAACCGCTTGCGAGCCTCAATAGATTGCTGACTGTCGCCTGGGGCTTTAGATTTTTTTTGCTGTACTGGTAGCAGATTGACATAACCCTGACGCGCCACATCAAATGGATGTGCTGTTTGCTTAGGGTGTAAGCTACCATCACAGCGCCATGTATCCGCAGCAGGCTGTAGTGGAGATTGACAAAGGGGGCAGATAAATAAGGACACAGGTTTCTCAAAGTCATACAAATATGATTGACATTTTAGCAAAATTTGCACTCGTTCATGCAGAAAAGAAGCGGTTAAAAACGTGATGGCTGGAAAACAAAAAGCCACTTCAAATGGATTTGAAGTGGCTTTTTAGTCAACAGTATTGAGATTGGTTCAACGTCAATCAGAATGACGATATCGACATAGCTTTAAAGTTAACGTAGCTTTAGAGTCATTAGACCTAAAATAACAAGAATGATAGCGATAATCCAAAACCTTGCCACCACTTGCGTTTCTTTCCAGCCAATTTCTTCAAAGTGATGATGTAATGGTGCCATACGGAAAACGCGTTTTTTGCGCAGTTTATACGAGCCAACCTGTAGCATAACCGATAGCGCTTCAGCGACGAACAAACCACCCATAATGGCGAAGGCAATCTCTTGACGAGTCATAACCGCAATCGTACCAAGCATCGCACCGAGGGCAAGTGCGCCGACATCACCCATAAATACCTGTGCCGGATGCGCATTGAACCATAGGAAGCCAAGCCCTGCACCAATCATCGAACCGCAGACAATAATGACTTCAGAGTTGTAAGCGATATAAGGTACATGTAAGTAATCAGCAAAGCGTACATCACCTGATACATAGGCCATCGCACCTAAACCTGCCGCGACTAAAACCACTGGCAATATAGCCAACCCATCTAAACCATCGGTCAAATTGACAGCGTTAGAAGCACCATTAATCACAAAATAGGTAAAGATAATAAAACCAATGCCAAAAGGCACTGCCGAAAATGGAATCATCCAGTCTTTAAAGATAGGTAATAACAAATCCTGCATCTCGCGGGTAGTTGCGATATCTGGCTGTAACGTCGCGATATAATACAAAGATATACCGACAAATAACGCGCCCATCGATAACCAAAAATACTTTTTGCGAGCGATTAAGCCTTTAGGGTTTTTATATTTAATCTTGAGCCAATCATCTGCCCAGCCTACTGCCCCAAAAATAACCATGACAACGAGCAAAATCCAGACATAAGGATTGTTTAGACGTGCCCACAATAGCGTCGATACCCCAATGGCACTGAGAATCAGGACACCGCCCATGGTTGGTGTACCCGTTTTAGCCAAATGCGATTGTGGTCCGTCATTACGAATCGCTTGACCGTACTTGAGCGAACGCAGATGTCGAATGACAGGTCCACCCAACGCCATACTAAAAGCAAGCGCGGTCACGACCGCAAGTAATGCTCTCAACGTCAATGAAGAAACCGCAGAAAACGGCGTATAATACTGGCCAAGCCAGCCAAACAACCAAACTAACACCGCCTACTCCTCGACTAGCGCATTTATAAGAGTTTCCATTTCCATGGAACGAGAGCCTTTGAACAACACGGTACAAGGCTTCGCTTGTTGCGCTTGCAAATACGGCTGTAAATACTGTAATAAACTGTCTTTATCCGCAAATGCATGGGCACTAATATCAGCAATCTCTTGCGCACCCGCAACGGTATAAGGGGCGTACTCACCAACACAGAGCAGCACATTGATGCCTGTAGTTGCAATGGTACGACCCAAACTTTGATGTTCACTGATAGCTGCTTCACCGAGCTCACCGATATCACCTAATACCATCACTTGCGTACCAGTCTGCGCGGCCAATACTTTGGCAGCGGCACGTACCGAATGAGGGTTGGCATTATAAGTATCATCAATTAAGCGATGCATACCAAGCAACTGACTGTTCAAACGGCCTTTTGCTGGACGGGCATTTTCAAGCCCAATCACGATGTCACTGACAGCAATATTGAGCGCGTGTGCACAGGCAGCAGCGGCCAAAGCATTATTGACATTATGCTCACCAGCCAGTGGCAAGTTGATATCATGAACTTGGCTGCCAATATGCAACTTAAACTCACTGCGCTCAGGCTCTACATCGAGATGGCTAGCACTAACGTCAGTATTACCAAACCCAATTACATGAGACGTATGCTTTTCAGCGATACGGCGCAGTTGATTGGTGAAATCATCCTTATCAGGAACAATCGCAAACTGGTCATTGGTTAATGTGCTATAAATCTCAGCCTTGGTCTGGCAAATGCCTTCACGGCTACCGAATTCGCCCAGATGCGCGGTGCCAATATTCAAGATACAAGCCACATCAGGCTGAACAATTTCAGTCGTATAGGCAATCTCACCAATATGATTAGCACCCAACTCTAAGATAGCATAACGATGATGATCCGACAGCTCAAGCAGCATCATCGGTACACCCAAGTCATTATTTAGGTTACCACGGGTAATCAGTGTTGGCGCTAATCTACCAAAGATACTACCAAGCATCTCTTTGCAAGTGGTCTTGCCACTAGAGCCAGTGATTGCAATCACGGTCAAATCTGTGTGCTGCTGGCGACGATAAGCAGCCAACTGACCTAGTGCTAAGCGTGTATCACTCACTACCAACTGCGGAATACTGTTTGGACTGGTAACAGGACGAGATACGATAGCAGCGATAGCACCTTGTGATGCCGCCATATCGATATAATCGTGACCATCAAAATTATCACCGCTCAGCGCTAAAAATATATCACCTGGCTTTATCGTACGGGTATCAGTAGCGATACGATTGCCAGTGACAGCGTCGTTTGATAACTCGGTCTGTCCTGCATTTATTTGTTCTGGTGATAACTGCCAATGACCATCAAGAGATGCTGTCGCAGCAAGCAGATTATCTACTTTCCAGACATACAGCCCTTGCGACTGAGTGGCAGTATCGTTGTCGGCTGTCATAATGATTACCTTATATGATGACTACTTAATTTTTATAAATATTAGGGTCTGTTGAACATTCAAATATTAGGGCTGCTGATTGCTAAAATTGCACCAAACTAGGCGCAAGTCGACGATAATGTCGAGACCTTAGCTAGGATTGTAACAACGTTTGGGATAATTTTAGCATCAGCCTTTCAGGGCAGTACTATTTTTTGCCAATATATGGCGAAATTGTTTCACCTAGAATAACTAGGCATCAAAAATTTCACTGCATATTGTCTAAAAAAATAGTGACTGCCAGCACCACATTTGAATGTTCAACAGACCCTAGACTTTTCAATGATTGTGACGTAAAAAACCGTCATGGCCAATTGCCTATACTCGGCCCGCTTGCGCTAGCGTTTGCTGCAAAATGACACTGTCATCAAAATCATAACGGACATGATTAATTTCTTGATACGTTTCATGGCCTTTACCAGCGATAACAACAATATCATCGGCAGCGGCATGACTGACAGCATACTCAATGGCGGTTTGACGCGCAGGTTCGATATGCGTACGTTGATATTGCTCTGTACTCATGCCAGCTTGCATGTCTTGCAAAATGACATTGGGGTCTTCAGTACGTGGATTATCAGCCGTCAAAACAACTTGATCAGCACCCGCCAATCCCGCTTGCGCCATCAATGGGCGCTTGCCTGCATCACGATCTCCGCCGCAACCAAACACTGCCCATAGCTGACCTTTACAATGGGTCTTTAAGCTGGCCAGCACTTGGCTCAATGCATCAGGCGTATGCGCATAATCCACGATAAAACAGCCATCATTAGACGGCACACGCTGCATGCGTCCAACAGCACCCTGTAGCTTCGGCACAACTGCAGCTATACGCTCAACGTCACTGTATATTCCATTATCAACATCGTTTGAGTTCACACTAAGCGCCACTGAAGCAGCAATAGCCGCAAGCAAATTAGCGACGTTAAAACGGCCGAGTAATGGACTCACGATATTTATATTGCTTATGTTCTCATTACCAGAGCCATTACTATTAATATCACTACGCAGGGTAATTTCGACACCTTGTAGGCTTGGCTTAATGTCAGCCGCCACAAAGGTAGCTGTTTTTGATGGATCTAAACTATAGGTCCAAACGATTACATTGCTAGCCTGCGCAGTATCAATCATAACCTGCGCATACTCGTCATCGATATTGATAATGGCATGCGTCAAATCTGGAAAATGTGCTTTATCAAACAATTTGGCTTTTGCCGATGCATACGCTGCCATATCGGCATGATAATCTAAGTGATCGCGACTCAAATTGGTATAAATCGCCACAGATACTGGCATACCTTGCAAGCGCTGCTGTTCTAATCCATGAGAGCTGGCTTCTAATGCTAAGAGTTCAGCGCGCTCTGTGCCCATTTGATACAAGAACTGCTGGACAGCTAAAGCATCGCCTGTCGTATGGCTAGCTTGTACTAATGCGCCAAGTCGACCATTACCTGCTGTACCCATCACTGCACTACTCATGCCAGTTAACTGAGTTAATTGCGCTACTAATTGGCTGATAGTGGTTTTGCCATTGGTACCCGTTACAGCAACGACCTTTGGTAAAGTCACTGATTGTTGATATTGCAAACGAGATTGAATTAAATCACCTAAAATATCACGGATATTGGGTACGTATAATACAGGGCAAGATAGCGCAGCTAATTGTTGCTGTGCGTTCGAGATACTATCCCCTGATGAGACGATATCAGTAAAATTTGATACATTCCCCGTAGCAAACAGCGCGATAGGATCGACTTCCGATAGAATAAAAGCCGCATTTTTAGCAGCTTGGAATAGATAGTCACGGCTTTTTTGAAAGTTTGGTGTCTGGCTTTTTAAGAGAACGAATGCATCGTTAGTTTCGAGCTGACGACTGTCTAAACGGAACTGGTGAAATGGGATATTAGCGATTACATTTATATGATTTGACTTGTCTTGAGTCGCTGCCTGAGTATCCGATGCCGCTACCATCGCCGTCCATACCTGCTGTAAACCCTGTTTATGACTGCTATTGGCTTCAACCAATTGTTGCAAGGTGACAAGAGCATTGTTCGGCGATGAGATAGTCATTGGCAAATCCTAAATGGTTAAAACAAATCGAATAATTAAGCGCTAAACATTGAAAAACGGTCAGTTACACTTTTACTGCTATGGCTCTTCCGTTTTTAACGGCTTGTCTAAAGGTACATTATATAAACGTAGCGCCTCTTTCATGACGTTATGGAATACAGGTGCTACCGTCAAGCCAGCATAAATTTGACCACGTGGATCTTCAATGAGCATCACACCGACTAACTTTGGATTGGACGCTGGCGCCATACCAGCAAAGACGTTGCGGTACTGGTCAGTATAATAGCCTCCATCTGGATTGATACGGCGCGATGTACCTGTTTTACCAGCGACACGGTAACCATCGATAGCAGCGGCTTTGGCTGTACCACCCTGCTCGGTGACACTTTCTAGCATTTGAACAATCGACATTGCCTTTTCATGCGCCATGATACGCTTGCTCGGTAGCGGCTTATCATTTTTGATTAGGGTCAATGGGTGCATGACGCCACCTGCGGCTAGCGCTGAGTAAGCTTGCGCCACCTGCGCCAGCGTCACTTGTAGGCCATAACCATAACTGACAGTTGCACGGCGTGCTGTCTCTTTCTCTTTTGGTGTCACGACCAGACCACTTCCTTCACCAGGGAATTTTAATGGTGTCTTCGAACCAAAACCAAACTGCCTTTGCATATTACTAATAGCATCGGCTGGCAGTGATAGCGCAATCTTGGTAGAGGCCACGTTACTAGATTTCTGTAATAGCGTTGCCAGATTAATCATACCCAGATTATTATGATCACGAATGGTATAGCCACGAACACGAATAGATCCAGGATTGGTATCGATTAAAGAGGTCGGTGTGTATTTACCAGAATCCAAGGCGGCAGCAACCGTAAATGGCTTCATTACTGAACCCGGTTCAAACACATCAAGAAGCGCACGGTTACGTTGATTCTCACCAGTCATCTCATTCAAGTTGTTTGAATTAAATGATGGCCATGTCGACAGTGCGAGCACTTCGCCCGTTTGCACATCGACGATCATACCCGTCGACCACCGTGCTTTTTGCAAACGGCCTGCTTTTTCTAGCTCTTTATAAAGCAAATACTGCAAGCGCGAATCAATAGTCAACGCCACATCTTTGCCCGGTATTTCTGGTTCAATTTGCTTAATTTCTTTTAGACTGTTTTGTTTGGCATCTTTTAATACCAATACTTTACCATCATCACCTGCCAGCTCAGTTTCATACTGACGCTCGATACCGGCACGACCTTCGTAACCACCTTCAGGGTCGCTAGCACTTTGTCCCATAAAGCCCAATAACTGCGAATTTGGTTGTGGCTGCGGATAATAGCGCTGAAAGAAATTCTTTTCATAGATACCAGGGAAGTCAAGCGAGCTGACACTCTGAGCAATCTCAGGCGTTACTTTATTCAACAATGGCAGATAATGTGAGCCTGCGCCCGATGGCAGCGCTGCTTTCACTGCTTCTTCGTCAGTGACATCGATACTGTCATCAATGGCGGTGACTTTCTTTAACTCGTCGACTGAGATATTGGCAGCAGCAGCAAGCGTGGTCAAATCCATATTGTCTAGACGCTTTTGCATACGCGCCTGTAATTGTGGACTGCTAGGGTTGGTAAGAATAATCCGCTTTAGCTCATAATATTCACGCGAATAATCATGCGGACTAAAAGACACGGTTGCGAGTGGCGCACTGACGGCTAATGGCAAGTCATTGCGATCGGTAATCATGCCACGATAGGATTTTTGCGTACGCACGCTGGTAATAAGCTCATTACCTTTATCTTGGTAGAACTGGGCATTAGCGACTTGCAAATAATATGCACGAGCTATGAGTAACCCCAATACGACCAGTGCGATACCCCAAATAGTACGGAAGCGATTTTTATCATGCTCAAAGCCACCACGGGAGGACGCACCAGATGCCTTACCTAAAAATGCTCTTTTGGCTTTTTGGTTTTTGACGCTGGTATAGGCACCCTTATCTTCGTTCTTTTTTAGGCGATCAAACAGTTTGGCTTTACGATTACCAGAAGATTGTTTTTCAGGCTTGCTGCTTGTTTGTCCAGATTTAGCCGCGCTAGCAGGGCGTAATGGCTTGGTGACCTTGCCACTGGCTGGTTTTTTTCTGGTAGTTTTGACAGGTTTTTTGACACCAGTATTAGGTTTTTTATCACTCATTGTCCTGCCTCCGCTTCCGCAACATCAGGAGACAAATCCGTAGAAGCCCGTGGTCCAACAGCGTATGACTCTTCGTCATCTGAATCGCTAGTGTCCACTGGTACCAATACCGTAGCGGCTCCTGGCTGGATAATGAGCTTGTCTTTGAGGGTTGGTGAGAACATACCCAACTCAGACACAGCACGACTAGCAATTTGCGGTGTCGCACTAAATGTCTGTTGTTCAATGAGCAAGCGCTGGTGCTCAACTTGTAGCTTACGCTCTTGTTTTTTCATGTCTTGCAAAGTTTTATAGTCCTGATGATATTGCTGAACACCTTCGGCTGTTTTGATACCGCTCCACACAATCGCGGCAGCTATTATCAATAGCACTGCCACATAGATACTGACCACATTAAATCGGCGCACAAATAGTTCGCCGATATCGTTATTATAGGGCGGTGCGGCGCGACGTTTTGTCGGTTTGTCAGATATTGCCATGACGATCTCAAAAATTGAACTTCAAAATATAAAAAGCGATAACCGTCTATGAGTGATGCAACACTCATGAGCCATCAGCACCATCAGAAAAGATAAAGGTAAAACCAAACAGACAAAAAAGAAAGCAACTGTCGAGCCTAGCAGAGAATGTTTACAGGTTTTTAACAGCCACGTAACCATTAAAACATCAGTCATATTTCACAAATAGATAGCTGACCAAATACCATGCCCGAGCGTTGAAACATCTAAGCACTTATATTTCTAAACACTTATATTTCTAAACACTTATATTTCTAAACACTTATATTTCTAAACACTTATATTTCTAAGCACTTATATTTCTAAGCACTTATATGTTCAAGTACTTAGAATAAGTAGATATTTATGCACCAACTATCTAGACTTTACTGGTCGCCGACAGGCAGATAGTCGATATCCGTACGTGTTGCCATGCGCAACCATGCACTACGCGAGCGTGGGTTTTGACTGGTTTCAGCTTTGCTCGGACCCACACGTTTAGGCTTGCTAAAGTAACGTGGACGATTGGGCGGCATCGGTAGCTTTTCATCTTCTGGGTACTGCCCTTTGCTATGGCGCTGCAAAAACTGCTTGATACGGCGATCTTCTAGCGAGTGAAAGCTAATGACAGCCAGTTGCCCACCTGATTTCAAAATTGGGATACTTTGTTCTAAAAAGGCATCGACATCGCCAAGCTCATTATTAATAAAAATGCGCATGGCCTGAAAGCTCTGAGTCGCTGGATGCTTGCCGCGCTGCCAGTTCGGATGCGCCACTTTGATTACTTCTGCCAACTCAAGCGTCGATTCATAACTATCCATCTGCTTGATCGCACGTGCAATACGGCGACTGTGACGCTCTTCGCCAAAGTCATAAAGCACATTAGCCAACGTTTCATCATCAACTTTCATCAACCATTCAGCAACCGACTGCCCACGGCTGGTGTCCATGCGCATATCAACCGCACCATCACGCATGAAGCTAAAGCCACGACTGCCATCATCAATCTGCGGTGAGGAAATACCCAAATCCGCCATCAAGCCGTCAACTTGCACGATGCCCATGGCTGCTAGACTGTCCGTCAATGTCGCAAAGCTGTCATGAACCACTTTCACGCGGCTATCTGTACTTGCCAGCTCTTGAGCCACGCTAATGGCTGTCGGATCTTTATCAAAAACAATCAGCTGTGCATCATCGGCCAACTGACTTAATAGTAGTCGACTATGTCCACCGCGCCCAAAGGTTGCATCAACGTACACACCGCTCATCTGTAAGCCAGCGTGGATGTTATCGTCTGTTTGCTTGGGCAAGAATTTTACACCGAGCACTGCCGCGACAGTCTCTTGCAGTAGCACTGCATCGTGGACAAAACTTAATTCATCAGGCGTGATATCGCCCTCATGACGGGCTTGAGTAACATCCAGAGGGGCATCTTGCGTAGACGCATCCTGTACAGAGGATGGGCTAGGTGCTGACTCAGTGAGTGCAGCAGCGGCAGAAGGACTGGCTTTCGATTTTGGCTTAGACTTTGATAAGGACACAAACAACTCAATAGATGACGACCATGTTGGCCAGTAATAGTAAAAAATCAGATGAAAATAAACAAGTTATGCCTTGCCTAGCATTATTATCGCAAGGATATATCTGTAGTCAAGCGCTAGAAGGGCTTTTCATTAAAAATATCCTATCTCTCTGTTATACTAGCGCTATATTTTACGCTATTTTTCTACTTTGACGACTATTGTTTCATCCGTATTTTTTATTCAAATATTTCATGCATATTTGTCATTGCGATTTTTTATTACCCTCTTTCACTGCTAAATTTACTAACCAACACATTCATTAACAAACGTATTTTGAGATTCCTATGACCCAAACATCGACCCAAGCATCAACACGCCCTGTCCGTACTCGTATCGCACCTTCACCCACTGGCTTTCCTCACGTAGGAACGGCTTATATCGCCCTATTTAACTTGGCCTTTGCTAAAGCGCATGGCGGCGAGTTTATTTTGCGTATCGAAGACACTGACCAAACGCGCTCAACCGAGCAATCAGAACAAATGATTTTGGATGCGCTGCGTTGGGTCGGTCTAGATTGGAGCGAGGGTCCAGATATTGGTGGTCCTCACGCCCCTTATCGTCAGAGCGAGCGTAGCGACATTTATACCAAACACGCCGAGATGCTCATAGAAAAAGACCATGCGTTTCGCTGTTTTTGTACCAGTGAAGAGCTAGATACCATGCGTGCTGAGCAAATGGCCAATGGCGAGACGCCACGTTATGACGGTCGCTGTGCTCACCTTGCACCAGAAACCACCGAAAAACTGGTCGCTGAAGGCAAGCCACATGTGATTCGTATGCGTGTGCCTACCGAAGGCATCTGCCAAGTACATGACATGCTACGCGGTACGGTTGAGATTCCTTGGACCCAAGTCGACATGCAAGTGCTGCTAAAAACAGACGGCATGCCAACATACCATTTAGCCAACGTCGTCGATGATCACTTGATGGATATCAGTCATGTGATGCGCGGTGAAGAATGGTTGAACTCTGCGCCTAAGCATCAATTGCTTTATGAATATTTTGGTTGGGAGATGCCAGTACTTTGCCACATGCCATTACTGCGTAACCCAGACAAATCAAAGCTGTCTAAGCGTAAAAACCCAACCTCTATCACCTACTATCGTGATGCGGGCGTACTTCCTGAAACGTTGCTCAACTATCTCGGTCGTATGGGCTACTCGATGCCAAATGATGCTGAGCAGTTTACCTTAGAAGAAATGATTGCTAGCTTTGATATTCAACGTGTGTCACTTGGCGGCCCTATCTTCGATATCGAAAAGCTCAACTGGCTAAACGCAGAATGGCTACGCGCCCTCACCCCTGAAGAATTAAAGAACAAAATCCTCGACTGGGCCAGCAATAGTGACAAACTAACCGCTATCGCAGCCGCCATTCAACCACGTATCGAGCTATTGTCTGATGCGGTAAATTGGAGTGGTTTCTACTTCCAGAACCTACCCGCTATCACTGCCGAGAGCTTTACGCATAAGTCGCTCACACCTGAGCAAATCATGGACATGCTACAGCTGTCATTATGGCAGTTAGAAGTCTTGCCAACGTGGTCGGAAGAAAATATCTACGCTACGCTAAAAGGTCTTGCCGCTCACCTCGATATTAAGATGCGTGACTTTATGGCGCCGTTCTTTATCGCTATCGCTGGTAGCACGTCATCGACGCCCGTCATGAACTCTATGGCGATTATCGGTGCTGATATGACCCTGACACGCTTGCGTCATGCCGTTGATGTACTGGGTGGCCTCGGTAAAAAGAAACTGAAAAAGCTTGAAAAGCAAGCGGCAGAATTGCCAGACTTTTTGACAGCAGAATAATTCAGACACATTAAAAATAAGTCTATAAAAACTGTTCAAGCTATCATAATCATTATACGATTATGATAGCTTTTTTTAACAAAAATTTATTTATGAAATAGGTGATATTTTATGGTCGTTACAGCCGCTGTCCTAACTACCTTATTGAAAGATCCTCTAACTAAGGCTTTAGGCTGGACATTCAGTGAAGCGTTAAAAGGTTCTCGCAATCAAAAAATAGAAAAATCACTTGAAAGCTTATCTAAGAGAATTACAGACGTAATTAAAGTAAAAACTTTTTATCAAATTGATGAAAGTATTGATCTGCATAGATTTTACGTTCCAACTCGAGTTAACGATGTTAGTATTAATATAGACACTGTTTCAAAAATAGATTCAAAATCTATCGTTTTAGAAGGTACAGTTGGGCAAGGCAAGTCTATTTTTATGCGTTATTTAACTTATCAAGAAGCACAGCAAGGACAAAAAGTTCCAATTTTCTTTGAGCTTCGCAGGTTAGAAAATAGTCAAAGCTTAGAAGAAGCAATTACTTCAACCATCAGCAATTGGATCCCTTTCTTTTCTGAAGAAAACTTTGATAAAGTAGCTCAGAGTGGTCATCTTGTATTATTTCTTGATGGTTTCGATGAAATACCACATGAGAGGATACAAAATATAATTAACGAGATTGAAGGATGGTGCGTTCGCTACCCCAAGATGCAACTCATCATTAGTGCTCGTCCAGAGTCCGAAATTCAAAAATCAACATATTTTAAAACTTACAAACTATCGAGTTATACACTCCCTGAGCAGGACAAGCTAATTGAGAAGCTAATTCCAAATAGAGAGACTCAATATGTTCTAAAAAAAGCTATAAAAAACAGCTCAACACAGATTAAATATTTGCTTAAGACACCATTAATGGTGACTCTTTTTGTCATGCAATATAAAGCAACTTTAGCAATACCAGAAAATCAAAGCGAGTTTTATGAAAATTTATTCTATTCACTAATTTTACGCCATGATAATACAAAAGCGGGATTCAGAAGACAACTTAATAGTGGTTTAGATGTATCTACCTTACAGGGGTTATTCGAAGAATTTTGCTTCATCACTAAGAACAGTGAAAAGCTAGTTTTAAGTAAACCTGAAACAGTAAGAATGATATCTGATTGCTTAACAAGCCAAGAAATACAAAATAGTACTGAAAATATATTAAAAGACTTCTCTACGGTTGTCTGTTTATTATTGAAAGATGGACTGGAATACTCTTTCATTCATAGAAGTATTCAAGATTACTTCTATTCAAGTTATATAAATAAAAAATCAGAAAAAGCTAAAAAGGAATTTTACAAAGCATGCTTACAGAATGAACGTTTTTCTAATAAAGTAGATAACGTACTAAGTTTCTTAGAAAGAAGCGATACTTATAACTATAATAAGTTTTTCTACATTCCCATAATAGATCAATATATTAATTTCTATCAAATAAACTACAATGACAATACTATTATAGATAATATCTATCTATTCAATAGTAGTGATAAAAATATAAATTATCTTACTGTCATACATATGGATGAAACAGTAAGTTTAAGCAGTAAGTTTACAAGTATATATATTAGTCCTTTAATGAGAGATATTTCTAAATCTGTGAGCCCTACTAGCAACAATTCATCTTATGCAATGAGTAGTGACACTTCATTGAAAATACAGGGAGAACCATTAAAAAAACATGTTCATGAAACCTTGGCGACAGAAATTTATAAAAAATCTATTGATGCAGGAAATGCTATATTACAAGCTAGAACAGATTTTCAGAACTACATAGTTAAGAAAGATGGACTTAATATAGATTATGGAAAGTTTAAATAGTCATTGAGCCATAACTTATGTATTTATCAAAATCGTCATAAATACAATACAATACAACAATAATTACAGAGCTTTATGAGTAGGACACATTTCTAGTTTTACAGATAACGATATTTTCTTTTTAAACCTCTTAACTGGAATAAACATGGCTGCTAAAACCGTCACGATAGAAAGCAAAGATTATGTTTTTAACACGCTCAAAGAAGCGCAGAAATATTATGATGCCATCGTAAAAGAGCTTTATGATGCAAAGCTTACCCTGACAAAGGGTCAAGATTTCGAAGATTTAAAGTGGATATATACCACTTACTGTGGTTATACCAACCATAATCTAGATAAATTAAGCAGGTTTGACATCACTGGCTTTAAAGGTATCAGAACCGTCAGAGAAAAAGGTGGTCAATATATCCCTACTGAGTGCTGTATCATCATTTTTTCTGATGACAACTCTAATTGTACTGAGGAAGAGTTTTATACTGATAAAGCCATCAAAGAAATCTCTCTCAAGCAAAATCCACGCTAATTTGGCCTTATGAAGCCATTAAAATAGGCTAAAATGCTTTTTTTTGCATATTTATGGATTATTTTTAAAATAGTAGTTGACAGGGCTGTCGGTCTTGCATAAAATACGCACACTCTTAGCGAGGGGCTATAGCTCAGTTGGTAGAGCACTTGCATGGCATGCAAGGGGTCAACGGTTCGACTCCGTTTAGCTCCACCATACTATTTATTGCAATGCTCAGTACTACTGAAATTTATAATAGATACTCGCTAGTAGGACGATATCAGCACCTAGGCAATGCTTACTTGTAAGCTATCTGATATTGTGAAGTACCGTTGTAACCATTGGTTATAACACTCTATGCGTCCCCATCGTCTAGAGGCCTAGGACACCGCCCTTTCACGGCGGTAACGGGGGTTCGAATCCCCCTGGGGACGCCACTATTTGGCGTCACTTACTAGCACTTTTGCTTAGCATTAGATTAGACTAGTAAGCGAACAATAAAAAAGCCCAGTCACCATACGGTGACTGGGCTTTTTTATGTCTGTTGATTTTTATCTAGCATTAATTAATCAACATTGCACTAGAAATCTAATAGCAACCAGCTTGTTGTCTAGGAAACTCAGATATAGCAGATTATCACTAGTTTTTTCACGGACAGAATACATAATGTCGTAGGCTGTTTTTATACCAGTAGACTCTATGCCAACCGTGTTGTCTGAGACTGTCGCCTTATTTTTATAAACTTCAAATTTTTCAAGGCTTAAGCTTTTAGGATTGAAGTTGTTATCGATTAATAGTTCATTGTATTTAATACGAAGCCCATCAGGGATGCCCACTATTTTCATGATAGCGCCCTGATTATCTGTGATATCAACTTCCATATTGCCATACTGATAAATCGCTTCTTCTCCGCTCTCTCCTATTTCTTCTTCAGTAAAAAAACCGCCACACTCAACGTCACTCATTTTCTTGAATTCACCGTCGAATGTGGTCATGCTTTTAATTTGATCTAAGCTAAACGCTTTACCAATTTCGATTTCTCTTATATTTGCGTCAGAATATTTCTCGATTTTTATATTACTATCAGAAGCTTCTGCGTTTGGTGTGTTAATGCCAGTGCTACACGAGCAAATTAAAAAAGATATAGCAAATGTAAAAACACACTTATAAATCATATTACCATCCCCTAGAATTGGTAAGTTGTCATATTAACGATCATAACAAGAGACAAACTCTCTAATCGCCCAGCCCCAGTGCCTGTACTCGCCCTTGTAGTAGCCTTCTAAATATACCCACGGACGGTTTTTATTATCATAAGTGATATCTGTGACATACACCTCGCGATCATTACGCAGCTTATTAATAATCTTGCCATTAGGTTCATCGCGAATGTTTAATGGTGTGTCAGTCGGATCTGTTACTTTACAAATTCTCTCAGCATGCGCGGCACTTATCCCAACAGTCATAGCAAAAAGAGAGACAGCAACGGTACAAGCCAAACGTTTCATCTCAAATCCTTATTATCAACAAATGTTTTATCTAATCCTGATATATTATCAGAGTTGGTACTGCCGTATCTGAGATTTTTATAAGATATTTACGTTTTATCCATTTCACAGGGGCTGAGCGTAAAGTGTGTCTTATGGTTTCTAAAATCAGTATTTATTGAGAAATTTATTCTATTGCCAACCTCTCTAATACGCTTTAACATCGACGTGACCAGCGTTTTTATAAAGTGTGCCTAGCTGCTATAAATAATGGATTTTTGCGCGATCAAAAGAAGGGATTCGCTATGTTCGGGATTGAGAACTATCTAGGATTTATTTTGGCTGCTATTTTGTTAAACCTAACCCCAGGCACGGACAGTATGTACATCATTACCCGTAGTATTTCGCAAGGGCAAACGGCAGGGGTTTATTCTGTGTTAGGTATTACTTCGGGCATTCTGGTGCATACGCTACTGGCTTCGCTAGGATTATCCGTATTGCTTGCTAACTCTCCTACGGCATTTATGCTCGTTAAATATATTGGTGCTGGATACTTGTGCTATTTGGGTGTCAAAATGCTAATGAGTAAACAGCAGCCTTTGATAGCCAGTAGTTTGCAGGATGACGAGAAGTCGAAATCCATCAAACCTCTAGACCATTGGCAAATATATAAGCAAGGTGTATTGACCAATACCTTTAATCCAAAAGTCGCGTTATTTTTCCTCGCATTTTTCCCGCAGTTTATTGACTCCAGTTATGCTTACGGCATGCTGTCATTTTTAATGTTGGGACTAACCTTTGCTGTTACTGGCTTTATATGGTGCTTGTGTTTGGCACTGCTGGCGTCAAAGTTCAGCAAAAAACTAAGAGAGAATCCAAAAATTGAATCAATGATGAACAAAATAAGTGGTGTCGTATTTATGGGGCTAGGAATTAAGCTGTTGACTGAGAAGGGTTGATAGAATTGGAATACATAGTAGAGGATGTAATAATGAACGACGATAGTAAGAAAAAATTTACTTTGCTACTTGAAGAATTACTCAACACGGAATGCTCAGAGCCAAGACAAATAGAAATAAACCTTGAACTAAATACATTATCTCCCGATCCATTTTGGAGTGACTATATATTCTGGAGTGATGAGTATGCACACGAAGATGGAAATGTAAACTACGAGAAACTGTTTGATAAAATTTCTGGTTATCCGAATTCTTACGAGTATAAAACAAAAAGTCGTATTTTAGATCTGGCTCAAAAACTTATTACTAGAGATTTCTCTGATATTAGTGAAGTTGACATAGTAAATGAGATCAATGAACTTTCTCCTGATATCAGTTGGACAAACTACCTTTTTGTCGATAAAAGCTGCTTAAACGATGATGGTAGCATCGATAAAGAACAGTTCTTAAATAAAGTGTTTAAAGAGAGCTGGAATGAGAACTTCAGATAAGTTAAGTAAATAGATTTTCAGATATTTGCTTTCCTTTTTCTCAGATAATAAAAAAGCCCAATCCCCTACTTTGAATGGGATTGGGCTTTTTATCATACTAAGTTTATTTGACCTTTATGCAGCGTTTTTACTCTCAGCAGCTAGTTGACGTAGCACATAGTGCAGTACGCCACCGTGACGCACGTATTCACGCTCTTTTGGCGTTTGTAGCATGACATTGACTACAAAACTCTCAGTTGAGCCATCAGCACGCGTAGCCGTGACTGTCGCTGTTTTGCTTTCACCATTGTCTAGACCCGTGATACTAAGTACCTCAGAACCGTCTAAGTTATACGTCTCTGCATTTTCACCTTCTTTAAAGGTCAATGGCAACACACCCATACCGACTAGGTTTGAACGGTGAATACGCTCAAATGAGCTGGTCAATACTGCTTTTACACCGAGTAAAATCGTACCTTTGGCAGCCCAATCACGGCTAGAGCCAGAGCCATATTCCGCACCACCCAATACCACGAGTGGGCGCTTGTCTTCTTTATACTTCATCGCCGCATCATAGATAGCCATTTCTTCACCATCTTGGAGAGTGGCTTTATCACCATTAAAGTAATAGGTATAGCCGCCCTCTTTGCCAGCCATCATCGTATTCTTGATACGGATATTGGCAAAGGTACCACGAGTCATAACCGCATCATTACCACGGCGTGAGCCATAGCTGTTGAAATCGGCTTGTAGGACACCACGCTCTTGCAGATACTTGCCTGCAGGTGAGTCTGGGTCGATATTACCCGCTGGTGAGATGTGATCAGTAGTGATTGAATCACCGAACAGACCTAAGATACGTGCGCCTTCGATATCAGGGATACCTTCTGGCTCCATGGTCATACCATCAAAGAACGGTGGGTTTTTGATATATGTTGACCCTTCATCCCATGGATACAACTGACTATCTGCAGAACTGATCGCGTTCCATGCTTTGCTACCTGCAAACACTTCACCGTAATTTTTGCGGAACATATCAGCATCGATATTATTGGCAATTAGCTCATTGATCTCTTCTGACGTTGGCCAGATGTCTTTTAAGAACACATCATTGCCGTCTTGGTCCTGACCCAGCGGATGCGTGGTCATATCGATATCGACCGTGCCCGCCAACGCATAAGCCACGACCAACGGTGGTGACGCTAAATAACTAGCTTTGACGTGTGAGTGAATACGACCTTCAAAGTTACGGTTGCCTGATAGCACGGCAGCAGCGACTAGGTCGTTTTCTTCGATACCTTTTTCAATACTTTCAAGCAATGGCCCTGAGTTACCGATACACGTGGTGCAACCATAACCTACTAGATAGAAGCCTGTTTTTTCTAGCTCATCCATCAGCTTGGTTTTTTCTAGGTAATCAGTCACCACTTTTGAACCAGGTGCTAATGACGTTTTGACCCATGGCTTGGCTTTCAGACCTTTGGCTGCTGCTTTTTTGGCGACTAAACCTGCACCAATCATAACCGCAGGGTTTGAGGTATTGGTACAAGAGGTAATGGCGGCAATTACGACTGAGCCATCACGTAGCTTATGATCTTTCTCATCGATACTAACAGTAGAGAAGACGCCATTTGCAGGTTGATAGCCATCATCTTGATCATCGTTCATTTTTGGCTGAGCTGCTAAATGTTCAGCTTGTTCTTGCTCACCACCTTCTTGATCAAAGCGACCTTTGCCTTCTACTTCTGACTTGCGATCTTTGGTCATTTTTTCTAACGTTTCACCAAACTTTTCGTGCATATCAGACAGATTAATACGTTGCTGTGGCAAATTAGGGCCAGCAAGTGCAGGCTGTACTGAAGCCAGATTTAACTCTAACTTGCTCGAATAAGTTGCCGCTGGTGTATCTGCATCGTGCCATAGGCCTTGCGCCTTGGCATACTTTTCGACCAACTCAATTTGTGCTTCATCACGACCAGATAGACGCAGATAATCAATCGCCATTTGGTCAATAGGGAAGATGCCACAGGTCGCACCATACTCTGGTGACATATTAGCAATAGTGGCACGGTCTGCAAGCGGCATACTGTGTAAGCCTTCGCCATAGAATTCGACGAACTTACCAACCACACCATGCGCACGTAGCATCTCGACCACACGCAATACCAAATCTGTCGCAGTGACACCTTCAGTTAGCTTGCCTTTCAGCTCAAAGCCAACCACTTGTGGAATTAGCATTGATGATGGCTGACCGAGCATCGCCGCTTCCGCTTCGATACCACCCACGCCCCAACCAAGTACACCGATACCATTAATCATGGTCGTATGGCTATCTGTACCAAACACCGTATCTGGATAAGCTGTCAGCTCACTTTTACCATCGACAGTGACATCTGCTGCCATCACAACACGAGCTAAATACTCAAGGTTGACCTGATGCACGATACCCGTCGCTGGTGGTACGACAACGAAGTTTTCAAAAGCGTTACGACCCCAATGTAGGAACTCGTAACGCTCATTATTACGCTTAAATTCAATTTTTTCGTTGAGATCTAGCGCGTCTTCACGGCCATAAGCATCTACTTGTACAGAGTGATCGACGACCAGCTCACTAGGAATGAACGGATTAATTTGCTCAGCCTTACCGCCAAGCTCAACTACCGCATCACGCATCGCTGCCAAATCGACCACAGAAGGCACACCCGTGAAATCCTGTAGCACCACACGTGCTGGCATAAAGGCAATTTCTTTTGACGCTTCTGCACCTGCATCCCAGTTGGCAACGGCTTCGATATGGTTTTTTCCGACTGATTGACCGCCGTCTTCGTTACGTAATAGATTCTCTAGTACGATTTTCATGCAAAATGGCAGTTTACTGATGTTTTCGTAGGTTTTGGTTAGCGCTGGCAAGCTGTAGTAGGTATGTTCCTTGCCATCGACCGCAATCGTGTCTTTTACATCAAAAATATCACTCATAGTAGCTTCCTTATCGTTGTTATATATCCTGAACATAAGCAGTCTTACGCTTGTGCTGATAACTGGTGGCTAAATAAATCCTTCATCATTGTTTATTAAAGTTAATCGTTATTTAGAATGAGGAGACATAAATCTCAATGAATAAAATGGCTAAATACCTTTTAAATCATTTCTTTATCATTTAACAATAACGTCCTTTTACCATAACAAATATATCAACCTTTGTTAACGTCTAGACGTAGTCAAATCGTGGCACAATCGTAAACGTAACAACGGCTTAGCCACTTATCTACCAATACTTCAGCCATTTCACACTAATTACTTTTTTGACGGCGACCACTACGAAACACATAGTCATCATCGTAAAAACTCGGATCAGCATTTTCTGACCAAAAATGCGGCACACCCAAAATAGGTAACGGTGCAAGCTGGCGCGGTGTAACATCGTTTTTTGATAATAATGTGTCCATGTATTCAGCAACTTTGTCATCCAAGTAGCTCATACGCTCAGCTAACGATAGGGTAAAGAATTCTTGTGCAACATTGATGACAATGCTGTGAGCGCATAAGGGTTTTCGCGGGTATACCAACTGCTCAAGTAAGGCGTGACCAAAAATATAGACCGCTGCTTGTGCATGGCTAGTAGGCTGTTGTGGTTCGTCCCACTTAGGGCGCGATGATACTAAACTCGCCTGCCAATCAAACCCAATCAACGCCTCACCGATATTTGAATCTGCCGTGACGAGCACTGCGCCATTCTCATCAAAGACAGTAATGGTATCGCGCACACGCCCTCTACTCGCATTGATACCCTGCGCGGCAATCTCTAGCATATGATAATAATTGAGCAATGCCTTAGTTTTCGGAAACGTCAGCCAAATACTGCCGTTAAATAAATCGTGCAAGTTATCACGCGTCGGGATATTACCAGTCGTTGCAATAAAGCTTTCATATGCTTCGCCTTCAGGGAGCGCATTCTGTGAGACGAACTTTAAGGTATGGGCTTGATTATTATGAGTGGGCTTAGTCGTTGGTAGTTCTGCTTGCTCATAATAATCAAGCCCATAACTGCTTTGCTGATTAAAGGCATTGTTTAATACACCCGCAATCACATCTATTGGCTGACCCTCATACGCTACAGCATTGTTTTGTTCACTTAATGAACTTAGACTTTTAATGATTGCGCTGATGATGCTCAGCTGATTTATATGGCACATCCATGGCACTTGCCAATCAATGTCAGCGAAGCTTTTATCCAGCATAGGTGAGATCTCAGATAAAACATCAGCATCAAGGGTAACGGGGGAATCAGTGGTAAGCATAGACGCGTTCTCTGTTAAGCATTTGGCTACGCTATGGTATCATGGTGCGCTTTTTTACTGCTAGATACGCCGCTCGAAAGGTCTTTTTGAGCGCTATGGATAAATGATTTTATGGCAAATTTTAATACTCACCTAAATGTCGCTTTTATGGTCAGCGGCACACTGAGTTTGACGGTTTATAAAGCTGGATTGATTGATGATTCAGGCTTTTTGGTGTGCGTGGCGCTTGGGACTATTGGCGGGTTGTTACCGGACTTAGATTCTGATAATTCCACACCGATTAAGCTCGGTTTTAATATTACCTCGTTTATATTTGCCTTTGGTCTCGTCATGCATTGGCGCAGTGATTTGAGCTTACTTGCATTGATAGTATTGTGGCTAGCTGGCTACGGTTTTATGCGTTATGTGGTCTTTCATATTTTCACTACTATGACTGTGCATCGTGGCGTCATCCACTCTGTGCCGTATATGGCGATACTGGGATTAGGTCTGACGTGCCTAAGCTATTATGGGGCGCAGCTCCCACTGACGACCAGTTGGTTTTACGGTTTATTCTTATTCGGCGGTGCGATGGTACATTTATCACTGGACGAGCTGTATAGTGTCAATTTATCCAATATGAAAATGAAACGCTCATCAGGCACTGCGATGAAGTTTTATAAACATGACGACAAATGGTGGTATCTATTGCTATATACCTTGCTCGCTATACTGGTCTATATGGCACCACCTTTTGAGGCGTTTTGGGCGCAGCTACGTGACCCAGCACCATGGGCACAGCTCAAAGTTGGCATATTGCCAGAGTTAATAAAAAGCATTCTGCAATAAAAGCCCCTCAAAGCCATAAAATCCAAACGAAGAATAGAGTAACCTATGCAACCTTCCCTACACACTTGCCCTTGTCAAATCAATCCAGCATCAGAATCTGTCAGCTCAGCGCTACTTTATAAAGATTGCTGCCAGCCTTATCATGATGCTTTTTATAATGACGAAGTCGATGAAGTAGATGGTATAAAAGCCGAGACAGCCGAACGGCTCATGCGCACGCGCTATAGTGCCTTTGTGTTGATTAAGCCAGAGTATATCGTCAAGACCACGCTACCAACGCAGCAAGCATTACTTGATGTGCAAGCAATTGAGAGTTGGGCGAAGGAAACGGACTGGGCAGGATTGGAAATCGTAGAGCACACGCCAAAGCTGGGTAAACGTCATGCACAGGTTGAGTTTAAGGCTTATTTTAAAAGCCATGAGGAAACAACTAGCAGTTTAGAAGGAAAAATACAGGCACACCATGAACTGTCTGCCTTTGTAAAGGTTACAAACAAAGCTAATCATGATGCACGCTGGTACTTCTTAGATCCTACGGTCGCAATGACTATCAGCCAAAAACAACCGTGTATCTGTGGGTCTGGAGAGAAATTTAAGCGGTGTTGTGGAGGTTATTTGGGTTAGTTATAGCGCTTGATAACGCTCGTATAAACCTTCCATTTGATCTATGTGCTTATCATTAGATAGTAGCTCAATACCATTAATTTTAGCCGTAGCAAAATGAAACACATCAAACTTTCGCTTTTCTAAATTCTTTGGTATACCTTTGCTATCTGCTTCATATTTGTCTAAACGGTATAGATTGGTCGCCAAATCCGTAACGTCTTTACTGATATCTAGCCATGTAAATTCTTCAACAGCTGCTTTAAATTTATTAAAATCTTCACTCTCATTCTGACCAAACTTTCTTAAAAACTCATATCGCAGCAATGGTGTGATGACCAGCTCGACATTATCATCATTGACGAGTGCTAATAAATCCATCAGACGCTCAAGAAGATCGACATCATTTTCATCAATATTCTTACCTTCCAAGAGATAGGTCAAAAAGTTTGAGTCCAGTAACTTCGCAATTTCTGTATCCATTACTATTGCGTTCCTTCTTTAAGCTCATTGATCCGTTTTTCTAACAGTTCAGTCAGTATTTTTTTAGCATTTTTTTGCTGTGGCGCATTATCACGCGCCAGCTTAAGCTTATTAATATCAATGTCAAAAGCATCTTTTAGCAGGTCTACAAATGCAGCGTTATTTGGATGCTCTATCAGCTCTGTTTTGACCACGCCATCTTCTTTATCACGGTATAACTCATAAGCTTCGCCATGTTGCAACTGACTTAAAACAATAGCGGAATGGGTGGTGATATAAAACGTCGTATTAGGAAATAAACGCTTTAAAGTAGAAATAATAGTCGCTTGCCATTTAGTATGTAGATGACTTTCGATTTCATCAATGAATACCACGCCTTTAACACGAGCAATATTGATTTCGTTGGTGAAGTAGCTATAACCTGCGATGATAGATTGCATGATTTTAAGAATTGAAGCAAAGCCGCTAGAAAGCTCGGATAATTCAGTTTTTTTATCAGAAACCTTTATAAATACGCGATTATTTCCTGATATTTCAAGAAATTTACGATCAATTCGTTCGTCAACCTTGTTCAATAAGTCTAGCAACGTCGTGATTTCTACTTCGCGATTATCTTCGGCGGCTTGGTAAGGGTTAGCAGATTGAGCACGCTGAATTATCCATTCGTGGATAGAAATACCATTTTGATCTTCTTTAAATGAATTATGACCTTTAAGTATTGATACAATCTTTTCAATATAATCTTTTCTTCTGATTTCAAAAGTATTGATATCACCATTCTTTCGTTGTTGTATCTTACTTAAATTATCTTCAATATATCCTCTAGAATAAGCAGACACGTAAACTAATGCCATATCATGGATAGATGTGGAAGTGCGTAAAGGATTCTGGTTGCTTGGGTCTATCGGTTTATTTTTAAACCCAAACTCAAGGGTTATGTTGTGAGAGCTCAATTCTATGAACTGTGGTTTTGAAATGTAGCGTAGGTTATTTACCCATTTGTTAGAAAATTTATGAGAACAAAATTTAGCTGTAAATAAAGCCTCTAAACACTTCGTCTTGCCAATACCATTTTCACCAATTAGACAATACACTCTTTGCTGAGGCTGGAAGCTAAGATGAACATCACCGACACCTACTAGCTGTTTTATTTGAATGTCATTGCCTAACATAGCTTCACCTAATTTTTATTAAACTATTAATTTTATAGTGGAACAACCAATTTAAAAATACAAGTCGATAAACCCCTAAACACTCGCCCCAACTGCTCGTGCAATCGCAATACCTTCTTCCACCGTCAAAAACTTGCGCTGGCTTGGGCTGTCTTTATAAATGACATCGCCATCTTGAAATATCAGGCATTCATTGACCGCTAACTGTTGCCATTTTTCATTTTCAGTCAATGGCACGGTGACTAAAATAGTGACCTTATCAGCATCTGTGGTTACATCGCCAAAATTAATTGCCAAGTCATCGTCAGCCAATTTCGCTTCACCAAATGGTGCCTTACGTGTGAGATAAAACAATAAGCTACCCGCATAGGCCAGTTGCCACCTGCCATTTGATATCAGGCAGTTAAATAAACCATTGGCAGATAAATAGCGACATTGCGTGGTCAAAAAATTAAACAGCGTCTGATCATCAGGACGGGTTTTAAAGCTACTTTTAAGGCGATTAACCAAATAACAAAACGCCATTTCAGAGTCAGTTGAACCAACTGGTTGGCAATGTGAGCCATTACCATTGTCTTGTAAGCGCTGACAGCGTTTAATGAATTCGCTATTCATCTGCCCATTGTGCGCAAACACCCACTGCTCGCCCCATACTTCACGGACGAATGGATGCGTATTGGCCAAGCAGTTCTGCCCTTGGGTAGCCTTGCGAATATGCGCAATGACGTTCATGGCTTTAATTGGGTAATTATTGACCAAGTCGGCCACTGGTGACAGATGGCTTGGGCGATTGTCATGAAACAGACGCAGTCCCGTTGAATCATTTGCCGCTTTATCACTATTTACACAGTCACTGCGTTCAAAAAATGCAATGCCAAAACCATCTTCGTGGCTGTCAGTCATACCGCCACGCTTGCGAAATCCTGCAAAGCTAAAACCAATATCCGTTGGGGTGTTGCTGTTCATTCCTAAGAGTTGACACATTTATAAAGTACCGCCGTTATTGTCGTTCATTATCGGGTTGCTTTGAGTAGAATTACTTTGAGCGTCAGATAGCGCATCAAAGTCCGCATCACTCATCTCATCCAGTAAGGCCGCACCATCAGCTGGGATGGTCGCTAGGATACGTTGAGCTTCTGCCAAATCCGTATCTTGTATCCACAGCACTGCCCCTGAGTTCATACCAGGAATGCTACTCAGCGCTTGCATGGATACCGTAATGTTATTATTTCTCAGCAAATTGGCATGCAGCTCGCCTTGCATATTGGTGTCGTAGCGTGCCAGCTTGTGCCAGTTGTCAACTTGATCGGTCATGGGATCGCCTTATAGTTTTGGTACCAGAATAAATGAATAAGCAATGCTTACGACAATTGATCTAGCGTATATTCTTTGATTGCGAACTCACTACTATTGCTCAATTTTTCACGGGCTTGCTCAGCTTGCGTGATACTGCTAAAAACACCAATTATCTGATTGTCGGATGCCGTACCAGAAAGCACAAACACGGTATCTTGCGATTTTTCAACATGCGCCCAATGGTAAGCGGCGAGTCGTTTCATTAAGTCAGGGTTTTTGACCATGATGTTATCACCCGTACGACCTTCAGTACGGTTGTAATGGATAACGTTTAAACGTAATAGCCAAAAAATCACTGCCGCTTTGGCTAGCATAACAGGCAATGCACGCTTTTCATCAAGGCCAAGTGAGCGTTTAGACTCATACCCTTGCAAGAACGCCGCCATTTTACTGCGGTCAAAATTCACTGACTCGCCTTGCTCAGCCATGCCCCACGTCGTGCAAAAGTCATTGATGGTAATGGCAATATCCATTACATAATGCTCAACACTGACCTCGGTAAAGTCTAATAAACCAGTGAGACGTTCTTCCCCTTTTTGCAGATTCCATAGGGTGTTGTCCGCAAACATATCTAAATGACACAAACCATTTGGCAACGTTGTCAGTGGCAACTCTGTGTAAGAGCGCCAAATATCACTCATCAATTTGGCTTCATCACCTGGCATAAACTGCATTTCACGATCGCGTACGTCTGCCCACGGGTATAAAGGTACGCCATACTGCTCAGCAGGTTGTAATGCTTGCAACGTCTCATGCAACATCGCTAGCGCAGCACCGATATCATGGCACATCGCTTGCGTGGTTTGCTCTGGATGCGACCCTGCTAGGCATGGCACTAGCGTAATAGCCTTGTCTTCGTAATGAATGACATAGCGTTTATCATCGTCATCCGTTTGAACACTATTGGATTCAATAACTGATAGCGGTGCGGCAACCGGTAGCTTACCGTCTAACTGATTGAGAATAACTGCCATTTTTTCGATATCAGCAGGTGGACGCTCTTCGAATAAAGTCAATACATAAGAGTATGCGCCATCTACATCGTCAGTCGTTTGAATAAACCAGTTTGAGTTTTTTATCCCTTGGGTAATCGGAATGGCACGCACGAAAGATACGCCAAAGCTCTGGCAAAAGGCGGCAAACTGGTCATTGGTTAACTGGGTATAGACGGACATGACATCTCACTTTTGGCAATTGAATAAGAAGTTAAATAGAATAGATTGAGGCGGTAATCACAGCAATTGTACCGCGCATGAGCAAACTATGGCGAAATGCATAATAATCTTACGAAAACCTGCCTGAGACGGCGGTGTTTTTGCTAGACTAGCGCCTATAGAATGAATTGATTATAAGGTGAAAGACCCTATGTTAGCAAAGCGTATCATTCCTTGTTTGGACGTTGATAATGGCCGTGTGGTCAAAGGTGTACAATTTGTCGATATTAAAGACGCAGGTGACCCTGTCGAAGTGGCCAAACGCTACAACGAACAAGGCGCTGATGAGATTACTTTTTTAGACATTACGGCGACCAATGATGAGCGTGATACCACTTATCATACCGTTGAGCGTATGGCTGAAACCGTATTCGTCCCGCTCACAGTCGGTGGTGGCGTGCGTAAAATCGCTGATATCCGCAATTTGCTCAACGCGGGCGCGGATAAAGTAGCGATAAACTCAGCGGCAGTGTTTACCCCAGAGTTCGTTGGTGAAGCCTCACAGAAATTTGGCAATCAATGTATCGTTGTTGCCATCGATGCCAAGCGTGTCGCTGATATCAATGTTAATGGCATTGTCGTACCACGTTGGGAGATTTTCACTCACGGTGGTCGTAAGCCAACTGGCATTGATGCGGTTGCTTGGGCCAAGAAAATGGCTGAGCTGGGTGCAGGCGAATTATTAGTCACCTCGATGGACGGCGACGGTACTAAAAAAGGCTATGACTTAGCTCTAATGCAACAAATCACTAGCCAAGTGAATGTACCAGTCATTGCCTCAGGCGGCGTCGGCAACTTACAACATTTGGCCGAAGGCGTATTAGAAGGCGGCGTCGATGCGGTACTCGCAGCCAGCATCTTCCATTTTGGTGAATACACAGTACAAGAAGCCAAAGCATATATGGCAGCGCAAGGGATACAGATGCGTTTATAGTCAATCACATATAACTCAAATATAGCGTTAGGCGTGCTGAACCTACTATTTTTAGTATTTTCACTCGCCTACCCTGTATTTAAATGTGATTAAGCCGACCAAGGCATATTGAACATTCGAACCTGGCAATGCCCATTTATAAATGTCTAATATGCCCCATATAACACACTGGTAAAATACAAATAAATTAGAAAAAAATGTTATCATAGCGCTAAACACTTATTTTCGTTCATTTAACTGCCGGTTTCTTTGATTATCAGTATCTATTGAATAACAAGCCAAACAATCGAACCTGTTATCTGAACACATCACTATATTTAGCGACTCATTTACGCCCACATCTTTATTAAAAGCCAAATAAGCAAAGGATTTTTTATGTCAAATCTACAACAGCAACGCAATGACGTGACTCATATCGACGGTAATTTACATCAAAACAAAGACGTTCGTATTGGTATCGTAGTCGGTCGTTTTAATGGTTTTGTGGTTGAATCATTGGTAGATGGTGCAATTGATGCACTACTACGTCATGGTGTATTGGGTAGCAATATCACCGTGATTCGTGTGCCTGGTGCTTTTGAATTGCCATTGGTTGCCCAACGTGCCGCTGAGTCTGATCGCTTTGACGCGATTGTTGCTTTAGGCGCTATTATTCGTGGTAGCACGCCGCATTTTGATTTTGTTGCTAGCGAATCTGCAAAAGGCTTGAGTGCTGTAGCGATGGATTATAATATCCCTGTTGCAAATGGCGTATTGACCACTGATAGCATTGAACAAGCAATTGAGCGTGCTGGCACGAAAGCTGGTAATAAAGGCTCAGAAGCGGCAATGGTTGTCATAGAAATGCTTGCTGTCTTATCACAGTTAGATATTGATGACGAAAGCGATGACGCTTAGTTTTATTGACCGTTAGTATTGACCACTAGACAGTGCCTATTTGACTGTCTAGCGGTTTTATTAGCACAGATAAGCAGTGCTATTTAAGCAGCATCTATAAGTAATATTGTTTGCGAATTTGATGAAGGTTATGGTTGTTACCATAGCCCTAACCCTGTAACTCCAGTATCCAAGACTGACTGGCAAAACGTGCCAGCCGACCACTATTTAACATTCTATTTCAAAATTCAGGTATTGACCCCTTATGACTGACCAACTCAAGCACGCTATTAATGCTGCGAAAACCGCACAAATCAATGATAAACAAGCGGAAGCTACTCGTATAGCGAGCAGCAGTGCGGGTGATCAAACCTTCGATATGAGTGAGTCTTCTTATAAGACCAGTCACACTGCTATTCGTAAGGCGCGCCGCTTTGCGATGCAAGGTCTATACGAATGGCTGGTCACTGATCGCCGCTTTGATGTAGATGGCAAGCTTGGCTGGAAGGCCAATGCGCCGCATGATATCGCTGCCCGTACGCGCGCGACCAATGCCATGCACACCGTACATATCGGCTACTATCACGAAATGATGCGTGATATCCCAGAGCAAATTGAAGCGTTGGATGCTCTAATCCTTCAGCATCTTGATCGCGACATTGATAAGTTGGACACCGTTGAGCACGCTATTTTGCTTATTGGTACTTATGAGCTGCAGAATCGCTTAGAGATTCCTTACAAGGTAGTACTTGATGAAGCGATGAAGCTTAACAATCATTTCGGTGCCACTGACGCGCATAAATTGATCAATGCGGTATTAGATAGAATGGCCGTTGAGCTACGCGCTACTGAAGTAGAATCAGATACCAAAGCCAACCTGCGTACGTCACAAAAATCAGCGGCTAAACAAGCTCAAGTGAAACCAGTTGATAGCACAGAAGCCACAAACGAAAGCGCTATTGATGACAGCCCAACTGCATCAAACAAACCTCGTATTAGCGCAAATAACACTAGTGTCAAACGCAATAGCGCTAGTAAAGCCAGTGCAAATATTAGCGAGTTTAAAGCGAGCAAAAAAGACGCTGACGATGCTAAAAAACAAGACTAGCCATGAATGAATTTGAGCTGATTGAGCGTATATTTTCGCAAATGCAAGCGGCAAATGCACCATTAACTGGTATCGAAAAAGGTATCGGTGATGATGCAGCTGTCATGGCCTTGCCAGCAGGGTCACGATTAGTCAGCTGTATTGATACATTGGTTCAAGGTCGACATTTTAGTGCTGATTGGCAGCAAGTCAACGAGCTGGCATTTGCGATTGGTTATAAAACCGTCGCTGTCAATGTCTCAGACATCGCAGCGATGGGTGCGACCCCGCATAGTATTTTATTGGCACTAGCGTTACCTAAACAACTTGCTAAC
Organism: Psychrobacter sp. SCQQ22; assembly: GCF_015864605.1. Classification (NCBI taxonomy): domain Bacteria; kingdom Pseudomonadati; phylum Pseudomonadota; class Gammaproteobacteria; order Moraxellales; family Moraxellaceae; genus Psychrobacter; species Psychrobacter sp. SCQQ22. The sequence continues at coordinate 14,408 of NZ_JADYWZ010000008.1, read as the reverse complement.
GAAAAATGGCTCACTGAATTTGCCAAAGGTTTATTTCATGCCTGCCAGCTATTTGGTGTTGCCCTTATTGGCGGTGATACCACACGCAGTGACAACTTAGTACTGAGTGTCAGCGCGCAAGGATTGCTTGCCGCAGACACCCCAGCTGTATATCGTTCAGGTGCACAAGTTGGTGATAAGATTTATGTATCAGGGACGCTTGGCGATGCCAGTTATGCCCTGCAACATCCTGACAGTACCCAAGGTAAAGAGTTGGCTCACAGGTTACATATGCCAACGCCCCGTATCGCCTTAGGGGCAGCACTGGCAAAGATTGGCGCAACGGCGATGATAGACATCTCTGATGGCCTTTATCAAGATATCGGGCATATCTGTCAGCAAAGCGCTGTAGGCATGCGTATTGATGTGGAGCAGCTACCTACTAGCGAACCATTGGCAACTATTGATTTATCTGAACGCTTGTTGTGCCAACTGGCGGGTGGTGATGATTACGAGTTAGCTTTTACTTTACCTGCACGTATTGAACCACCTATTGGTAATACACCAGTTACCTGTATCGGTGAAGTAATCGCACTGTCAGATGATCTAGTGACAGATGCAAACAGGTCTATAGCATTACACCCTACACTGTATTATCAAAATCAGCCAATCACACCAACTCAGCACGCGCCATTTGCCACATGGCCCAACCTTACTGGTTACCAACATTTTACAGGTTAGCCCATGACTGATAACGATTTATCCAAGCCTGATATCAGCAAAGCCAATGATTGCCCACCACTGCCTAAAAATGCCAGTGCGCTTGATCGTATGGTCTATTGGTTAGGTATTGGTTTGGGCAGTGGTCTACCGCGCCGTGCCCCCGGTACTTGGGGTACTGTTGGTGGGTTAATCATTGCCATACCACTGATGAGCTTGGGCTTCATACCTTTTCTAATTCTGACAATTCTATCTTGTATTTTTGGTGTTTGGATCTGCGGACGTACTTCTGAGCTGATGCAAGGTCATGATGACCCGCATATCGTCTGGGATGAATGGTCTGGTATCTGGATTACCCTGCTGCCTTTCTCTTATATGGGTGTTGCGACCACAAGCTTTTGGCAAGATGTGTCTCAAGAGCTTTCTATTTTCGCCATTGTTATCGCTTTTGTATTATTCAGATTTTTTGACATTATTAAACCGCCACCGATTGGCTGGGCAGATAAAAAAGTCGCAGGTGGGTTGGGCATTATGCTCGATGACATCATCGCAGGTATTATGGCAGCAGTGTTATGGGTAGTGGTTATGTTTGGTGTGCTGTTATAAGCGACCATAGCCGCTATGATAGTGAGTGATCACAACATAACCTCTTATGCAGCAATTTGAATACTATCCTCTTGCATAGAGGATTTATTTATCGTTATCAGATTGCATTACAAAGCATGCACATCACAGCATTTTTCTAAATGAACATTTGCGCTATAATTCAATATTATACTTTGTTACATTTGTAGGGCTACTATGACATCTCCTCTCTCAGTAATTATTCTCGCTGCTGGTAAAGGCACGCGTATGCAATCAGCTAAGCCAAAAGTTCTTCAGACCTTGGCAGGCAAATCTTTGCTGAGTCACGTCTTAGACACGTGTCATAAGCTAACTGTCAACGAGACCATTATTGTTCATGGTTTTGGCGGCGACCAAGTTAAATCGGAAATTATCGACCAGTATACGCAATCGTCAATTACTTGGGTTGCGCAGACTGAACAGCTAGGTACAGGCCATGCGGTCAAAGTGACGCTGTCTGATTTACCGAAAGAAGGACAAAGCCTCATTCTCTATGGTGATGTGCCTTTGGTGAGCCATCAAACTCTGTCAGCACTGAAGACAGCCAATACTAATGGCATGTCTATGCTGACTTTGACGGTGGATAATCCATTTGGTTTAGGCCGTATCAAACGTGATCATGTAGGCAATATCACTGCCATCGTTGAACAGAAAGATGCCAGTACGGATGAACAACAGATTCAAGAGATTAATAGCGGCATTTATTGTGTCGACAATGCCCTACTGCATAAATACTTACCTGAACTGTCTAACGACAACGCGCAACAAGAATACTATCTTACCGATATTGTCAAAATGGCAGTCGCTGATGGTATCACGATTGCAGCGATTGAACCTGAGCATACCTTTGAAATTGAGGGTGTCAATAACCGTCAACAGCTTGCGAGTCTAGAACGTACTTGGCAAAGTAAACTGGTCGCTGACTTACAAGAAGCAGGTGTACAGTTTGCTGATCCTACCCGTGTCGATATTCGCGGTACATTGACAGCAGGCCAAGACGTGTTTATCGATGTCGGTGTTGTATTCGAAGGCAACTGTACGCTAGGTGATAACGTCTATATTGAAGCAGGCTGTGTGATTAAAAACTCACAACTCGGTAATGCTTGTCATATAAAGCCCTATTGTGTCATTGATCGTGCCGAGGTTGGTGCTGGTGTCGACGTTGGTCCATTTGCTCATTTGCGTCCTGACACGGTATTGTCCGATAACAGTAAAGTCGGTAATTTTGTAGAAATTAAAAAATCGACCATTGGTCAAGGCAGCAAAGTAAACCACTTAAGTTACGTCGGTGATGCCACCGTTGGAACAGGCGTCAATATCGGAGCTGGTGTCATCACCTGTAATTATGATGGGGCTAATAAATCAAAAACCATCATTGAAGACAATGCATTCATCGGCTCTAACGCTAGCTTAGTCGCGCCAGTCACGATTGGTGACACGGCAACGGTTGCGGCAGGCTCTGTTATTACCAAAAATGTGGATGCTAAAGCATTGGCATTTGGCCGCGCGCGACAAACACAGAAAGACGATTTTCAACGACCAACTAAAAAGTAATCGATGCGCCAATCGTTGAGTCAATAGCAGTCAGACTTAAACAAATTAAGCAGCGCGGCAATCTTTGTGGTGCTGCTTAATTATATCTAACACGCTATAAAATTAACGGCTTATCTGCCAACCAGCTTGTTGATTGGTAAAGCACCTCTATATAGAAAAGTTAAAATCTAGAAACATCAAAAATTAAACTTAAGGAATAGCCATGTGTGGAATTGTAGGGGCAGTTGCTGAGCGTAATATCGCCAATATCTTACTTGAAGGTCTTAAACGTTTAGAGTACCGCGGTTATGATTCTGCTGGCTTAACTGTCATTCGTGATGGTGAATTACATCGTGAGCGTCAAGTGGGTAAAGTACAGGCGTTGGTCGATGCAGTCGCTGTTAATCCAGAGTTTTTTGATGGCCATATCGGTATCGCTCATACACGTTGGGCGACGCATGGCGAGCCAGCACAACGTAACGCGCACCCACATGTCTCAGGTAAAATTGCTGTGGTGCATAATGGTATTGTAGAAAATTATGCCGAGCTCAAAGAAGCGCTGATAGCAAAAGGTTATGAGTTTACCTCACAGACAGATACTGAAGTCGTCGCGCACCTGATTAATGATATTTACAAAGCAACGCCTGACTTGCTAGAAGCGGTTCGCACTGTGATTCCACTATTACATGGTGCCTTCGCTCTTGGCATCGTACATACCGATTATCCAGATGAGCTTATTACCGTGCGTTTAGGCTCGCCATTGGTGATTGGTGTAGGTATCGGTGAGAACTTTATCGCCTCAGATCAGTTGGCACTATTACCAGTCACTAACCGCTTTATGTACTTAGAAGAAGGCGATATCGCCAAATTGACTCGTAAAAGTATTCAAGTCTACGCGAATGGAGTGCAAGTTACGCGTCAAATACATGAAATTGATGCAACCCAACACAATGCAGATAAAGGCGAATTCAAACATTATATGCTCAAAGAAATCTATGAGCAGCCAGATGCCGTCGCACGTACCCTTGAAATGGGTATCGATAAAAGTGAAACCTCTAAACTGCGTGATGACTTTTTACAGCGTCATGAAACTCAGCTCTCAGGTATTCGCCATGTGCAAGTTCTCGCTTGTGGTACCAGCTATCACTCAGGTCTGGTTGCAAAATATTGGTTTGAAAGTCTTACTCGTATCCCCTGTTCTGTTGAGGTAGCCAGTGAGTTTCGTTATCGTAATCCCGTCGTCGTTGATAACTCATTAGTTATTTGCATCTCTCAGTCTGGTGAAACTGCTGATACTTTGTCTGCGCTACGTGATATTCAAAAGCATACCCCAGCAGGTTTGGTCAGCTTAGCGTTATGTAATGTTCCTACTTCATCGCTGGTGCGCGAGACAGATATTTTCTTACCGACGTTAGCAGGTCCTGAGATTGGTGTGGCATCTACCAAAGCGTTTACTGCTCAGCTTGCAGCTCTCATGTTATTAATCATGAAAGTAGGTGTCGTTCAACAGCGCATGACTGATGATTATTTAAGCAAATTGATTGGTGAGCTACAACTGCTGCCAGGCCAACTACATGCCAGCTTAAACCTTGATTCCCCTATTAAAACGATGAGCGAAAGCTTTGAAGACAAAAGAAGCTGCTTATTCTTAGGTCGTGGCTTACAGTTCCCTATTGCATTAGAAGGCGCATTAAAGCTTAAAGAAATTTCGTATATTCATGCAGAAGGCTATGCCGCAGGGGAGCTAAAACATGGCCCATTGGCATTGGTTGATAAAGACATGCCAATCGTCGTACTAGCGCCTAAAGACAGCATGTTTGATAAGCTCAAAGCCAACATGCAAGAGGTACACGCGCGTCACGGTGAGTTGTTTGTGTTTGCCAGTGAGTCTAGTCAGATGATTGCAGAAGATAGATTGCATGTGGTTTATGTACCGGATGTTTGTGAGACACTAGCACCTATCGTTTATAGCGTACCTGTGCAGCTGTTGTCGTATCATGTGGCAGTTATGCGTGGTACTGACGTCGATCAGCCTCGCAATTTAGCAAAGAGCGTCACGGTGGAATGATTGTTGCCAAGATATAATTATGATTGTCATTGAGTAATTAGCTATCATCCTGAGTAATAAAGTATCATCCTAACCCCTTGCCATCTTGCATTAGCGAGATGGGAGGGAGTTAGGATGCCTTTTTGAGCGTTCGGGTCGGTGGCTTTTTTTTGTGATTTTCATTTAACATAAGCGCTGTTATGGGAACAAAGAATGTATTCCTAGTGAGGGCTTGAACAATGGGCTGTAGCCCAAGTGATTTCAATGCGTATGGAATATTAAATTAAATCAGTGTATATCTGAATGTACTTAATGAGCTTAGCTTAATGATTACTAGAACTCATTGCTGTCAAGTTCGTAGAAAAAATTTGGCCAAATTTCGACCTTCAATTAAATAAACAGCAGAATATTCAAAATATTATGAGCAATCTATAGATGATGAATAATCAAACTTTTTCATATTTATAAGATTATTGCCACTCATATAGTTGCGTCTCTCTTTTGATATATCTTTATCATCTAAAAAATCTTCAAATTTAGAATAGCTACTTATCAGAAGATTCTCACCAGTACAGACATCGACATAAAAATAAAATAGTGATGTATTTGTTCGATCTCTGTTGGAGCTCATTGAACCGTAGACTTGTGATCCTTCGACGTACCATGAATCTAAGCCACTAATATAGCCTAGCTTCTGATTGTCAAAAATTAGACTATGCTCGCCACCTATAGTTCTTTTTAGTTTTAAGTCATCTAATATTTGTATTGGATACAAGTAATAGATAGCAGTAGATATAACTATAATTAAAACTAGAATAGACAAAATCACTCTCATTATTTTCATAACTAATTAATTTCCTCAGGGGTTATGACGGTATTTATATTATTTTTTATCATCCCTGTAATTTTGTACGGCGTGCCATTGGGGTCCCACGACCCTTCTACCCAATCCCACGTATCATATGGATCCTGAAAAATATCTGAGAACTTATAAGTTACTTGACCTTGAAGATGGAAACTACCATTGCTAAGTTTATTGATGTTACCATTAAATATGCCGGACAAATCTCCTGATCCAAATGCCCAAGGTAGCCCTTCCGCGCCAAAATTATAACCATTATCGAATGAATAATCTGAATCACCATTATCATACTTTTCTGCAATCTGTACACCAAAACGGCTTTGTATAGAACCCTCTCGATCAAAAGCGCCTCTTCTTAATATCACTTTATTTAATGTTTCCGTTGCTCCTAAATTGTCTAAGGTTAAAGCCTCTCCTTTACCAAATCGATAGTGATCAAACATTTCAGAATTCGTAGCAAGTCTATCTAGATTCTTTTTTGATGATAATGGTGAAAGTTGTTCGGTTTCTAAACTGCCATTAGGATTACGATGGACTATTGGAGGACCCGCCCAAAGACCATCTTCTTCTGCTTGCGCTACTGCATCATCAGCCCATTTCGCCATTTCCTCTGGATCCGACTCGATACCTCCTACCTCAAAATCAGATTCACCGAAGGACTGCTGAACCGCAATGAGTTTAGCACCACAGCTAGTCGCATCTCCTGCGCGAGCAACGGGTGCACCATCGACAATATACGAGGAGTCACCTGTCACAATAGTGGTCATCTTTTTACATTTTTTACAGATGACCTTATCGCCTTTACGCGATATTGGAAGACCATAGTGAGTCGTATGTAGTGACCCACTAATCACTTTACCGCCATGAGTTGTCGTCGCGCCTACGGTGATATAAGCTGCCATAGTACCTCCTAAATATAACTGAGATATGAATCTTAACATGATAAATGGACATAAGTTTATCATATAAGGTTATTGATGAGATATGTGTTGGCAACGGCAGAAAAGATTATCAGAGGGTATCTATTCGATCCTAAAATGGTGAGTAGTATAAAACTAGTCACTAAGTAAAGTACTAGATTTGGACATAGTACTGGTAGCAGGTGAAAAAGCGACTACTAAATTATGGATCCAAGGGATGGGGTTAAAAACGTAGCGCCATGTAAAGCTGTAGAATCTCATTAAAATGAGCCTGAAATAGGCGGTATATCCCTCCCCAAAAAAAATTATCTGTTGTTCCTGTAAAGTCAAATTATAGAAACAATGGGTATTACCGTTAAGCTGCATGATTAAAACAACCCCAGCTTGTTTATACGGATTTAACAGCAGGAATCACTATATTACAGTCAATGAAAGAATACTCCAATGGAACTAGCCACCTCACCCCAAATCCTATTAACAGACTACTTAAGACAGACTGATATAATGTAACCACTTATAACGGACGACTAAGTCAGACATAGTTTTGTCCGCATTGCATACTAAAATATTATTCGTGACCTTTATATCTCACACCACTATAAATACTCAAACCAGTCCTTTATAAAGAAAATAGCATCCTACTATGGTCAACAATACCGCAAAACACTTTTTTAATAATTGTGGTGATAATATATGAGCCACTTTCGCACCTATCTTTGCGGTAAAAAAGCTCATGATACTGATACCTAAAAAGGCATAAATGTGGACAAAACCAATCGTATTGGGCACATCTACTTGCTGCTTCATTCCAAAAAACATAAACCCTAACGCACCTGCAATGGCAATAGGTAGACCGCACGCCGCTGATGTACCCACTGCTTTTTGCATGACCACACCGTAACGCGTGAGATAAGGTACGGTTAAACTGCCACCACCGATACCAAAGATGGCAGAAGCAATACCAATAACCCCGCCTGCCGCCAGTTGCTTAGGTTTTGAAGGCAATACTGTATGAAGATTACTGGTATCGCTAGTGGTTTCCTTTTTACCACCCTTAAACATTTTAAAGGCAACCCAAAGCAAAAATACACCAACAATGAGCTGAAGATACAATCCAGATATCTGCCCTGCAATCCCTGCCCCTAAAAAACACCCTATCGCTAGGCCTGGTGCCAGATTTTTAAAGACAGGCCACATAACTGCGCCTTTTTTATTGTGCGCCATTAACGAGCTGATAGACGTGATAATAATGGTCGCTAATGAGGTTCCCAAAGCCAAATGCATGATGTTGTCAGGACTGTAACCCATTTGCGTAAAGACGATAAATAACAGTGGTACGATGATCGTGCCACCGCCCACACCGAAAAGCCCTGCAGCAAATCCTGCTAGAGCACCTATGATTAAAAAAATGATTAATTCCACGGATTATTTACTTCTTAGTTAGATTTGGTGAAATGCTTACTATATTTGTTTGATAATGAGATAGCTGACTTAAGCAATGTCTACTTGAGCCATCTGCCCCACTTGGTGATAAGCACGATTAAAATAAACCAAACTTTTCTCTCGTACGCCTCGTTGGGCAGATTGTTTGATAGCGACAACGCGACACATAAACACACTGTGCGTACCAACCTCTTGAATATGCTCTATCTCACAGTCAAAACTGACCAACGCATCTTCTAATACAGGGGCGCCTGTTTGCAATTGCGTCCAAGCGCCATATTCAAAGCGCTCTGCTGAATGCAATTTAGAAGCGAATGTGTTGGATATCTGTTCATGCTGTGCACCCAACACATTAACACTTAAGATTTTATTTTCAATAAAATAGCCATGTGATCGAGACGTCTGATTCATACAGACAAGTAAGGTCGGCGGCGTATCTGTGACGCTACATACTGCAGATGCCGTAAACCCATGAAGGCCAGATGGGCCTTCTGTGGTGACAACACTTACTGCGGTTGTCAATAAAGACATGGCATCTCTAAAATCAGTTGCTTCAATCATATCTTAAGTCCCAAATTTCAGATCAGTAAACACTCATGTGTACCAATAAACGCTAGGCAGTCAGCTCTTGACGAACAATCTGTGCGCCAGCACTTAAAGCTGCAAGCTTACCTCTTGCAACTTGGCGAGACAAAGGTGCCATACCGCAATTGGTTGCAGGATACAGCTTGTCCGCATCGACAAATTGTAGCGCTTTACGTAGCGTATTTGCTACTTCTTCTGGTGTCTCAATAGTATTGGTTGCCACATCAATGGCACCAACCATTACCTTTTTACCGCGAATCAATTCAATCAAATCCATTGGCACATGTGAGTTTTGACATTCAAGTGAAACAATATCGATCTTAGACTGTTGCAGCTGAGGAAAGGCTTTCTCATATTGACGCCATTCTGAACCCAGTGTCTTTTTCCAATTATTATTGGCTTCGATACCATAGCCGTAACAGATATGTACTGCTGTTTCGCATTTTAGACCTTCAATAGCACGCTCTAAAGTGGCAATGCCCCAGTCATTCACATCATCAAAGAACACATTAAATGCAGGTTCATCGAATTGGATAATATCAACACCAGCTGCCTCTAGCTCTTTTGCTTCTTGATTTAAAATTTTAGCAAATTCCCAAGCCAGTTTTTCGCGACTTTTATAATGACTGTCATATAAGGTATCAATCATCGTCATTGGCCCTGGTAGCGCCCACTTGATTGGCTGATTGGTCTGCTGACGTAAAAACTTTGCATCTTCTACAAATACTGGCTTTTGACGGCTCACCGCACCGACCACTGACGGCACACTCGCATCATAGCGATTACGGATTTTGACCGTCTCACGCTTCTCAAAATCGACGCCATCCAAATGCTCAATGAACGTGGTCACAAAGTGCTGACGGGTCTGTTCGCCATCACTGACAATATCAATCCCTGCATGTACTTGTTCTTGTAGTGATAACCGTAGAGCGTCTTGTTTGGCTTCAATCAACTGCTCACCTTCTAATGCCCAAGGTGACCAAATTTTCTCTGGTTCTGCTAGCCAAGAAGGTTTCGGTAAGCTGCCAGCGGTTGAGGTCGGTAATAATAATTTCATGTGATTCATCTTCTTATTTATTTTTTATTATGTTAATTAGTGAGGATCAGTTAGGCAGCTTGTTTCTTAGCCACATTTTTTTTGGCCACTTCACTTGTCACATCGTAGCTTGCAGCCCACTCTTCCAGAATGGCTTGGTACGGTTTAATGAACTGTTCTTCAGTGAATTTGCCTTGTGTTACAGCCATCTGGCTACGCTCGGCGCGGTCATACACAATTTGAGTCAGTGAGTAATCTTGGTACTTTAAGCTCGGTTGATACACTTCACCTGCGCTCGAGTTGGCATTATAAATCTCAGGACGGTAGATTTTTTGGAACGTCTCCATCGTACTGATAGCGCTTATCAGCTCAAGATCAGTGTAATCACTTAGCAAGTCGCCGGCAAAATAAAAGGCTAAAGGTGCCGCACTATTTTCAGGCATAAAGTAGCGAACGGTTAAGCCCATCTTATGAAAATAATCATCAGTCAACGAATAGTCATCTTGTCTGTACTCAACGCCTAAAACAGGATGCTGGTTGGCGGTACGATAATAGGCTTTACTGGTTGAAACACTGAGGCAAATCACAGGTTTTTTATGAAAATTAGCGTTGTAAGCTTCTGAGTTCAATAAGTATTGAAACAGTTTACCGTGCAACTCACCAAAATTATCTGGCGTTATTGATGCTAGATTCTTATCACGATGCTCTGGCAATACCACGCTAAAATCGTAGTCACGTACATAAGAAGAGAAACTATTACCAATCATACCGTCAATACGTTTGTTATCTTTATGATCAACTATCGTTGTTTGTAACGTCTCAATAATTGGGAATGTATGCCCATTACCTTCAACGTCCATATCGACAGAAATGATATCCACCTCGACAGAATAACGGTCTGCTGTCAGATTGTCCCAATGCGCCAACGCATTAAAACGATTGTTTATCATGCGTAGCGTTTTACGTAAATTTTCTTCGCGGTGCTCACCACGTGCCAAATTCGCAAAGTTAGTCGTCAAACGCGTGCTGTCTGCAGGCTGATAGTTTTCGTCAAAACGAATGCGCTTAATTGAACAGGTAAAGTCTTTACTCATGGGGATCTACTGCCTTAATCTATTCTCATTGTCTGAGACAAAACCAAATTTGTGTATGGAGTAGATTATGCCCGAATCTTAACATGAATAAAAACGACTTAATTTAAATAAAAGATGAATATAATTCATATTAGTAGTTTTTAAGTAGCTTTGTTGTATAAAAAAATCGAATAATAGAAATATTTATCACTCATCTAACGAAATAACGAAATCTATAAATTTTTGATTTGAATGAGCATGTAGACATAGATAAGCATATCTCTTTCATATTATCTTGAACCAAGTTAAACAGCTTCTTCAGCTTGAGTCTTAATGTCATTAAACAGACATAGTTCATAGCCATAATTCAATCTTCTTGATTAACTATCAACAATAATAAATTGAAGAATTGGAGAAAAGAATGTACACAAGAAGGGCTAATTTTTTGAGAATAAGTATGGCTATCATCGCCACGACTGGTATTGGTCAGCTAGCAACAGCAGCGGATGCCTACCCTGCTGAATTGGTCTCACATGCCCTACTACCCTCTCAAACATTTATCTCTGCTCCAACTGATGCGCCCAAAGATTTGCAAGTCAGTGGTAAATACACTACTGGGCAATTGGTTGAACAACTTGGCAGTATTGAAGGTAAATCGGCAGGTCGTCCCACTGGTATCAAGCTACCGTTTCCAGGACAACCTGTACAAGGGCATTCTGGTATCAAATATATGCCTGATGGCAGTTATTGGATATTGACCGATAATGGTTTTGGTAGTAAAGCCAATTCACCAGATGCCATGTTATTCATGCGTCAGTATCGAATGGATTGGGATAAAGGCATTTTTGAACCTATAAAAACTATTTTCTTTAATGACCAGAATAAAGTGATACCTCACCGAATTACGCATCAAGACAGTAATCGCCGCTATCTAACAGGATCTGATTTTGATCCTGAAAGTTTCCAAATCATTGATGGTGATATTTGGGTCGGTGAGGAGTTTGGCCCATGGTTACTAAGATTTGATAGCAAAGGCACACTTAAAGCCATGTATGACACAAAAGTAGATGGGGAGACCGTACATTCTCCAGACCATCCCGCTTTACAATTACCAAGCAAACCCGATGACAATCTACCGTTATACAGTATTAAACGCTCTAAGGGCTTTGAAGGTATGGCATCAGCCCCAGATGGACGTTATTTATATCCTATGTTAGAAGGCGCTGTTTATAATCAGAACAGCCAACAATATGATTCAGTCGATGGTCATAACTTCTTGCGCATCCTGCAATTTGATACCAAGCGTAATACCTATACTGATAAGAGCTGGAAATACATACTTGATAATGACGAGTATGCGATCGGAGATTTCAATATGATCGATGATACTTATGGTTTGATTATTGAACGAGACAATTTAGAAGGTGTAAGTGATAAAGCTTGTCAAAAAGCAGCTGTAGATAAAAGCCAGTGCTTTGACAAACCAGCCGTATTCAAACGTATATATAAGGTCAAATTAGACCCTAGAAGTCAGATCGCTGAAAAAGTGGCGTACATTGACTTGATGGCTATTAAAGATACCAAGGGCGTGACTAAAAAACCTTTAGTAGGTGATAAATTTGTATTTCCATTCTTTACTATTGAAAATGTAGACATCATCGATGAAAGCCACATCGTAGTAGGTAATGATAACAATCTGCCTTTTTCCTCTAGCCGAGACCCAAATCGAGCAGATGATAATGAACTATTATTGTTAGAGGTCAAGGATTTTTTACAGGCGAAATAAATTGCCATTAGTGCTTGTAGTAGATCATAACTAAACTAGAAGTTAGAAAGGCTTCAGCTATAAGACACCAAAATAAACCCCTGCTATTTTCAATATTAGCAGGGGTTTTCTATGTATTTAAAGAACCATCATTCAGGTACTTTCAGTTCATACATTAATGCTACCCATTAGAGTGAGTCTTTTAAAGCATCCTCAACGAAATTCAAACGATCTTGACCAAAGAACATTTCACCATTTACAAAGAAACTCGGTGCACCAAATACACCTCGCGATACAGCTTCCTCAGTAGTCGCTTTCAGACGCTCCTTGATCTCAGTATCGCTTATACGTGTCATAAAATGAGTGGCATCAATACCCGCTCTGACCAAAGCTTCAGCGACTACCTCTGATGATTCCATATTGAGTTTTTCAGCCCATAAAGCATTAAAGATGGCCGTTAGACAACTTGGAAACTCAGGTTCTCCTAAGTAAGCAGTAATACCTCGCATAAAATGCATCGTATTCAACGGAAAAAATGGATTGAACTCAAACGGTACCTCATAAATATTTGAGAAGCGCTTAAGGTCTTTGAGCATATAAGCACCTTTCGCAGGTACTGCAGCTGGTGAAGTGTTACCAACGGCTTGAAAAACGGCTCCAAGCAACATAGGTCGCCAAATAATTTCAGCATTGTGACGTTGTGCTATGCTCTCTAATTGTGTCCATGCCAAATAACTGGCTGGACTGCCCACATCAAAGAAAAACTCTATTTGTTTACTCATCTTTGCATTCCTTGCAATATATATTAAAACCTTAGGGATTTATCGTTAGATAAATGTTAGAAAGTTTCCATCCACGGGCGTAAATCTAGCTCATGCGTCCAACTGTCTCTCGGTTGGCAGTACAATTGCCAATACTGCTCAGCGATATGCTCAGGATTCAAGATGCCATCTTGGTCTTTAAGTGCATAGCGCTCCGGAAAATTGTCACGGATAAATGCTGTATCAATAGCACCATCAATAATAGGGTGCGCCACATGTATACCTTTTGGTCCTAACTCACGTGCCATGCTTTGCGCCAAAGCACGTAACGCAAATTTAGCGCTAGCAAAAGCCGAAAAACCTTTACTGCCTCGCAAAGAAGCTGTTGCTCCAGTGAAAATAATCGTGCCCTTTCCACGTGGAATCATAACTTTTGCAGCTTCTCTACCTGTCAAAAATCCAGATAGTGCTGCTATTTCCCATACTTTTCGAAAGACTCTTTCTGTGGTATCAATAATTGAGAAGTGTACATTTGCACCGATATTAAATACCACTACTTCAATCGGCCCAATATCCTTTTCAATATGAGCGAACAACTCGACCATCTCTTTTTCTACACGCGCATCACAACCAAATGGGTTGGCTACTCCACCAGCTGCCTCAATATCACTGACTAACGTGTTTAGTTTATCGACGCTTCTTCTAGTCACACATAAAGTAAAACCTTCTTTTGCAAAACGTTTTGCAACAGCACTGCCAGTTGCATCCCCTGCTCCGATTACAACCGCTACAGGTGCTCTATACATATCTATTTCCTTATAGATTTCTTTTTAGAACTAACAAAAATGTAGCCTTATTTATGCATACTGTCAAGCTAACCCATTACTCAATAGTAAAGGAGATAACATATGCGTTGGGATGAACTTGCTAAGTATTTTTGCTCGATACCTCGTATGTTAGCCATTTTCCCCCAAACTATAGGCAAAAGAAAACCCCCTCTGACATAAGTCAAAGGGGGTTTATCTTTAGAATAGAGAGCTGACGATGACCTACTCTCACA
>NZ_JADYWZ010000007.1:0-176024 GCF_015864605.1 Psychrobacter sp. SCQQ22 | reverse complement strand
CCCAATCGCTATGGACAAAGGTCTTCGCTTCGCTATTCGTGAAGGCGGCCGTACTGTAGGCGCTGGTGTTGTTGCTAACGTAAACGTTTAATACTAACCCTAGTATTTAACTTGTTAGTCAAAAGCCGTTCTCTTTATTGAGAACGGCTTTTTTTATGGGGGTTTATAAGTAAAGAAAACTGTGGTGATATACCTATAATTGACGATAATATAACGTGTATTTTAAGAAAAGAGACAGAAGAGTGCAGATGTTTAATATAAAGACACTAAATTCTGAAGCAGAAGAACGTGCAGCGATTGTCCAAGCAGTTGCAACTATCGAGAGTGTTGTCCAGTTGCAAGAGTCATGGACTGAAAAAGCCCTAAGCGATTTACTTGAACAAGATAGTATAGATTTAATGGTCGTTATGAGTACGGAGACTGACGAAGTGGTTGGTTACTGCTTATATCAAGTGGTGTTTGAGCAAGCAGAAATCCTGCGTATTGGCACACGCCCTGATTATCAACGCCAAGGTATTGCGTCGCTACTTTTTGCAGAATTAAACACACATCTGAAAGAGATTCAGGTGGAAAGTTTATTATTAGAAGTGCGTGCAGATAACGCTCCTGCGATAGCGTTATACGAAAGACAAGCGTTTGTCGTTATTCATAAACGCAAAGGCTATTATCAACAGCCGCATCAGCCAGCAGTCGATGCTTTAATTATGCAGCATGTTTATCGGTAGTGACATATGAGTTGAATTGGCTTTATTGTTTTAAGATGTTTGTTCATCAGCTTTTATACGATAAATTTAGTCGCTGTTTGCCTGCATAGATTTAAGCTCTTTAATTCGTTCGCTCAAGAGCTCAATCATGATACTGGTATTGGCTTGCTGTTTTTGAACTTGATCCAGCTTTTTTTGATTAAAACTTAATTGTTCATCGAGGCTAATTTTCCCAGCATAGAAATCATTGAAGCTATCTTTCATTTCGTTGAGAGTGAAGCCTACCGTTTGTGCACTCTTGATTAGCTCGATACGTTCGACACATTCTGGATGAAACTCAGTATACAGTCGCGATCCTGCTTGACGCTTACGTGATTTTAGCAAACCCAATTGGTCATAGTGACGCACAGTATCCTTAGTAGTATTGGCTTTTTTTGCTAGCGCCCCAATTAACAAAAACGATTCATCAAATGCCATAGTGGTCTCATAGGTCTGTAAGTAGATGCTTGTTAATAGCCATCACAATGCTCGTTATAAATTGAGCTGCCAAGGTTCTTCGTTATCGAGTTGCGATACTGGCAACGGTTTGTGGGAGTCATTTTGCCATGTGATGGCATCACCAGCTATCAATGTATTTAACTGAGTGAGAAACTCTACACGTGGCAAGGTAGTTGTGCCTAGGCTCATTAGATGATCGTTTGGTAATTGACAGTCGACCAACGCTACATGGCTTTGTTCACATAAGCGCATAAGACCCCAAAAAGCTAACTTTGAGGCATTGGAAGCGCAGTGAAACATCGACTCGCCAAAATAGATATTGCCTATTTTTAATCCATAAAGCCCACCAACCAATTGCCCTTTATCATCCCAAACTTCCACACTATGTGCAAACCCTTGCGCATGCAGCTTGGTGTAGGCTTCAATCATTTCATCATGAATCCAAGTATGTTCTCCTTCAGGCTGATTGTCATTGAGGCCGTCGCTGCGTGGCAAGCTACAGGCATGAATTACGTCATCAAACGCTTGATTAAGGGTCAGTTGCCAACGGGCGCGATTCGCTTGTTTGCGTAGTGACTTGCTTGGCTGATAGTCTGTTGGCACTATTACACATCGTGGTTCAGGGCACCACCAAGCGATCGGCTCATCTTCATTAAACCAAGGGAACAGTCCTTGTGCATAAGCAGAGATGAGGGTTTCTGGTGCCAAATCGCCACCCATCGCGACGATGCCAATGCCATCAGGGTCAATAGAAATAGGATCAGGAAAGTCATAACGCCCAAGACTTTTTAAGGTCTCAGGCGTGATGTGTTGATCGTTCTGTTGAGTAAAGTTGCCCATTTAAGCTTCTTTATCTGCAGTTAGTGTTGAGTCGTAAGTATGATCACGAGCAACGGTCTCTCCCAATGCATCCAAGTATTTTTCAGCATCAAGTGCTGCCATACAGCCAGTGCCAGCAGATGTGATGGCTTGACGATAGACATGATCGGCGACATCGCCTGCTGCAAACACCCCTTCGATACTGGTTTGCGTGGCATTACCCACTAAGCCGCTTTGAACAGTAAGATAGCCATCTTTCATATCTAGCTGACCTTTGAACAAGTCCGTATTAGGCTTATGACCGATTGCCACAAACATGCCAAATACATCTAGTTGCTTAGTACTGCCATCGATGGTTGATTTGATAACAACGCCATTGACGCCCATGTCATCACCAACCACTTCTTCAACACTGTGATTCCACTCGATTTTGACGTTACCATTTTTGGCTTTTTCGAACAATTTGTCTTGTAGGATTTTCTCAGAGCGTAAGCTATCACGGCGATGCACTAAGGTTACTTCAGAAGCAATGTTTGATAGATATAGAGCTTCTTCGACAGCCGTATTACCACCACCGATGACGGCGACTTTTTGGTTTTTGTAGAAGAAACCATCACAAGTAGCACAAGCTGAAACGCCAAGGCCTCTGAATTTGGTTTCTGACTCTAGCCCTAGGTACTGAGCAGATGCACCTGTTGAGATGATTAGGGCATCACAAGTGTAGCTACCGTTATTACCCGTTAATTGAAAAGGGCGTACATTCAAATTTACTTCGTTGATATGGTCATAGACCAATTCGGTACCGAAGCGTTCTGCATGGGCTTTCATGCGTTCCATCAATGCAGGGCCTGTTAAGTCATGAGCATCGCCCGGCCAGTTATCGACTTCGGTGGTGGTGGTGAGCTGTCCGCCTACTTCCATACCAGTGACCATGACAGGTTTTAGGTTGGCGCGTGCTGCATAAACGGCAGCAGAATAACCAGCAGGACCTGAGCCTAGGATGATGAGTTTTTCGTGACGTGGCGCTGTATTTTCAGTTGCCATGGGTAATTCCTTGCTAAATATAAAAAGTTAAAAATAGGAGTGATTAATAGATCTCTTGCAAAAGTACCAGTTCATTGATTTTCACTGACGGAGTCACGAGGGCTAGCGATGACTTATGCAAGAAATCTAATATAGTAAATTTTTCAAAATAACGACTAATATGGTTTTTTCATTGCTGTGTGATAATAACATAAGGGCACGGCGGGCAAAGTGCAAGTTTGCTAAAATCAACATGGATATCATTAGAATTAAAGCATATAAACCTTGAAGTATTGTTGCCATAAATGACGACTATTTTATAAGGTCTATATAAGATTGTTAGCCTTATTCTGTGAGCTATATTGCTAAAAGTAGGGTTTTTTATCTAAATCGCATATTAGCTAACTTTCTTGCACTCTTTCTTTAGAAGACTGTCGCCACTATGCCTATGTATTTGTTATTATAAGAAGTTATGCCAAGTGTATTGGGGCGCAGAAAGAAGGCTGTCATGACTCATCTTTATGACAGACAATGCGTTCTAAATACTTTGCCAGAGATATTTATATTCGCACTTCTATATCAGTATCTCTATGTCAGCACTTTATGTCAGCACTTTATGTCAGCATGATTAAGCTTAGTCATGCGTTGACGACCATTTAGTATTAATAACAAGGCAGATCTTACGTGATATCAGCACCGCTTATTGAGTATTTAAAAAAGGGAATATTTACCCTCCTTGGGTTAATACTGGCCGTTTATCTCTTTGTCATCTTGATGACGTATACAGGTAACGACCCTAGCTGGTCGCATATCAGTAGTGACATGACCACGATTAATAATGTGGGTGGTGCATCGGGTGCTTGGTTATCGGACTTGCTCTATAGCTTCTTTGGTTTTGGTGCATGGTGGCTGCTAGCATTTTTGGTTTATGAGTCTATCCTTATCTGGTGGGACAACAAGCCAACATTTTGGCTGATGCGTTTGATTGCTTATGTGTTTTTATTATTGAGTGCCAGTGCTTTATTTGCACAATTGGTTGCGTTGGTTCAGCACGTAACGGATCCAACAGCGACAAGGCTAGAAGGGGTTGCTGGCGGTATTATAGGGTTGGAGCTACAGTCTCGATTGGCTCAGCTTTTATCGCAGTGGGGGAGTGTACTCTTCTTAACGGTTTTCGTTATTATCACGGCGACTTTTGCCTTTAATATTCATTGGCTTGCGATTTATCAGAAAGTGACAGCGTTGTCATGGTTAGGTTCAGGGGTCAAACACAAAGGCATGGCGCATGATGATATCTCTGCTCAAGAAGGTATTATCTCAGAGCAAAACGATGAAAGTATAGCAACGAATAAAACAGCTAAAGAAATCTCAGAACAGCAGCAGTTACCGCTTGAGCTACACTCTGAAGATAGTGTAAAAGCAGTAGAGAATAGTGGTCGTTTCAGCAATGTCTTATCAGACTTTTTATCAACGTCAGGGCTTGCTGATAGCGTAAAAGCGTCGATGGCAGCAGCAACGCAAGCGGCTATGTCTAATTCAAGTGCTATATCTAATTCAAGTGCCATGTCTAATAATGAAAATAGCCAACAGCTACAGGCGGCAACAGCGACACCTAGCGGTACAATTGATAATACAGTCAATCATGCTAATACATCGCCGACGTCAAGCTCTGTAATGACACCTGTCCGCAAAGTAGAACCGAGCTTTGCTTGGAATGATGCAAATACCGTTGATGATTTATTGGCCAGTGAGCAATTAGCTTATAACACCAATACTATGAACGGTCATGGTTCAGATTCTGCTGCGCCAGTACCTAATAATACTGAATTTAGTCATACCAATACTGAGTCGCTAGAATCAGCTGTGCCATCAGCTCCGACTATATCAAGCGCAAAAATAGCTGACGTTCAATCGCCAATTGAGGATGTCGTATACGGTGAGACGGTTCTTCAAAATACGGCAGATTCTGGGCTTGATGTGCCAGCGGAGAGCATTGATACATTGGCAGATGCTTGGCTAGCAGAGCATGCAGATATTTCAGTACCTACTACTGAAGCGTCTGTAGAAACACTTAAGTCTGATAGTGTCGTGGAGCAGCCAGTACGAGAAGCAGTCGTAGAGCCTGTGTCCGATTTAACCAGTAGCGATGCTATTAATAAGCAGCCTTCGAATAGCAAGCTTTCTGATAATAAGCCTTCGAGTATACCTGTTGCTTCAGCTGCTATTGCAAAGTCAGCTACTCAACTGGCAGCAGAAGCTATTCAGCCAATGTCAGAAATGGCCGATATGACGCCGACCAATACACCGCCTGCCAATCCAACATTACCACCAACTGTTGTCGCTGAGCCAGTTGTTGCTTCTAAATCCAATGTGAGTTTTGATATACCTGAAGGAGATTCTAGCAACCATATTGCTGATATGGTGCCAGATGATACGAGCGCTGATGATGCTGCTCCTGTTATGCCCCATATTAGCGATGATGCAGCGTTTAGTACCAAGTCACGCTCAATGCAAACGGCGGCTTATCGTAGTAGTTTGTCGCCTATTCCTGAGATGTCGATTTTAGACAATCCAGACCCAAATCGCCAACCGAGTTATACCGACGAAAAACTGGTTGAGCTATCAGAATTACTAGAAATCAAACTACAAGAATTTAATGTAAAAGCATCGGTTGTCAATGCGATTCCCGGGCCAGTCGTAACACGTTTTGAGGTCGAGCTGGCGGCAGGGGTAAAGGCTAGCAAGGTAACGGGCATTTCGCGTGATTTAGCACGCTCGCTGTCTATGGCATCTCTGCGTGTGGTTGAGGTGATACCAGGTAAGCCTTATATTGGTATTGAAGTACCCAACCCAAAACGTGAAATGGTACGTTTGATAGAGCTGCTAAATACTGAAAAATTCAAAGACCCAAAAGCGCAAATCAGCATGGCAATGGGCAAAGATATTGGCGGTAAACCTATCATTACTGACCTTGCGCGTGCGCCGCATATGCTGGTCGCTGGTACGACAGGTTCTGGTAAATCGGTTCTGGTTAACTCAATGCTACTGTCGATGCTACTCAAATATACGCCCAATGAGCTGCGTCTGATTCTTATTGATCCCAAGCAGCTTGAGCTTGCCAACTATAATGATATTCCGCATCTGTTAACGCCTGTTGTGACTGATATGACGGAAGCTGCCAGTGCATTATCATGGTGTGTGGCAGAGATGGAACGCCGCTATCAGCTGATGAGCTTACTGAAAGTTCGCAAGCTTGATGAATTCAATAAAAAAGTGCGCGCTGCCGAGGCCTCAGGCAATCCTATGCTTGATCCCTTATGGCGACCCAATGATAGCGTGAGTATCAGCCAAGCGCCCAAGCTCAAAACCTTGCCAATGATTGTCATCGTCGCGGATGAGTTTGCTGATATGATTATGCAGGTTGGTAAACAAGCCGAAGAGCTCATCACGCGTTTGGCACAAAAATCGCGGGCAGCCGGTATTCACTTAATGTTAGCCACTCAGCGTCCATCGGTGGATGTCATTACAGGTCTGATTAAAGCCAACATCCCAGTACGTGCAGCATTGCGTGTTAACTCAAAAGTCGATTCACGTACTATCTTGGATAGTGGTGGTGCTGAGGATATGCTAGGCAATGGTGATATGTTGTTCTTAGGGCCTGGGCAAATTGAGCCTGATCGTGTGCATGGTGCATATGTCAGCGATGAAGAAGTCAATCGTGTGTGTGACGCTTGGCGTGAGCGCGGTGCACCTGACTATATTGATAACATGGCAGGGAATTTTGAATTATCTAGCCCAGGCGGTGGCGGTAGCTCAAGCAACGCCTCTGGCGAAGATGATGATTTATACAATGATGCAGTTGCCTTTATTATGGAAACACGTAAAGTCTCAGCTTCTAGCATCCAACGTAAATTTAGTATTGGCTATAACCGTGCAGCACGTATCGTTGACTCGATGGAAGAAGCTGGATTGGTCAGCTCGATGGGTAAAAGCGGCAAGCGCGAGCTGTTAATGTAGCGTCTGGATTTTATGATATAAGAAGGCGAATCACGAAAGTGGCTCGCCTTTTTTATTGCGTAAGCATAAGTATATTTTTAGTGAGGAATTAAGCGCTTAGGAATATAATACTGAAATATTGTTATTAAACACACTGTAATTATCTAAGATTAAATTCATGCATGGATAACAGGCAGTTCAGTATCTAAATGACTAATGAGTTCATTTATCAATCATAAGTAGTGATTTTTTATACTAAACTGACAGTTATTTATCGATAAATATTTGTTAATTTTAAGAATTCTCCATTCAATTACTCTCCAAGGAAGGTCAGTTATGTTTAAAGAGTACACCCAGTACGATGGTCTCGCATTAGCGGCATTGGTCAATGCAGGTGAGGTCAGCGCCAAAGAATTATTAGATGCAGCAGTCAGTCAGGCAAACAAATTAAATCCTAAATTGAATGCCATTATCCACCGTTTTGATGAACGTGCGTATCGTTCGGCGCAGGCAGGATTGCCTTCTGGCGTATTCAATGGCGTGCCGTATCTATTAAAAGATTTATCGTTTAGCTTCGCGGATGAACCCATCACGATGGGCAGTCGTAGTGTCCATATCATCTCAGAAAAAGACAGCGAAATCGTCAAACGGATGAAAGCCACTGGTGTCAATACCTTTGGCAAAACGAACACTCCTGAGTTTGGTTTGATTATCACTACTGAACCCAAAGCTCATGGCGCAACTCATAATCCATTTAAGAAGTACTATAGCTCTGGTGGATCATCTGGCGGCAGTGCAGCAGCCGTGGCAAGTGGTATCGTACCGATGGCAGGCGCAGGTGATGGCGGTGGCTCGATACGTTTCCCCGCTGCATGGTGCGGCGCGTTTGGACTCAAACCTAGCCGGGGTCGTAACCCAATGGGCCCATCATTTGGAGAAGGGTGGGAGGGAGCAGTCGCTGACCATGTGATTACACGTAGCGTGCGTGATAGTGCTGCTATGCTCGATGCGACAAGCGGTGTAGAAATCGGTGCTCCGTATGTCATCGCGCCGCCAAAGGGTACTTTTTTACAAGCCGCCATGCGCGCGCCAAGACAATTAACCATTGCTTTGCATCAGAAGCCATTGATTGCCAATACTGTGGTGGACAAAGAAGTACTGGCGGTCCTGGATCAGACTGCCAAACAGCTAGAAGCCATGGGTCACCGAGTAGTACCTGCCGAACCTAATATTGATATTGAACAGTTTTGGCATGATTTTATGGTGGTGGTTTGTGCTCATACCGCATTTACCATTGACAATCTCGAGCGTGATTTTGGTATCGAGCATATCCAGAATTTAGAGCCGCAAACTTATAATATGGCACTGCTAGGTTGCTCGCTATCAGCGGTTGATTTGGCTCATGCTAAGCATGGCTGGCATCATAGCCAATATCAGACTGGCTTATTGCTTGAAACCTACGATATGATTTTGTGCCCGACCGTACCCACACCTGCGGTCAAACATGGGATATTACCACCCAGCCGCACGGACGAAATGCTGATGCGTAGTGCAGAGTTTCTCAATAAAGGCTTTGATATGGGTAAGTATGCTTTTCGCTCTGGTATGATTGAAAAGCTGAGCCAACCGATACTAGGCAAAATGGCTTTTACGTTATTAGGCAATGTCACAGGTCTACCAGCAATGTCGTTACCACTCGGCATGAGCAAAAAAGGCTTGCCGATTGGTATGCAGTTGATTGGGCGTATGAACGATGAAGCCACACTATTTAGTGTGGCAGGTGAGTTTGAGCGTGCGGGATTGTTTACGAAAGCTGCTTTTGAACAGTAGCGCTATGATGAGGACACGGCCTAATACATATTAATCAAAGCGATAAATATCCATACCCAAACTATGATGTGCCATGCTTTGATGAACGACTGAGACGCGCTGTCCAGTCCCTAGTGCAAAGAACAGAGGTAGCAAGTGCTCATCACTCGGATGAATGTCTTTATAGTTAGGGTATTGCTGCCAGTCTAGAGCAGTGGGTATGTCTATCTTAAGCTGCTGTAGTAGCCATAGCTTAAAGCCTTTGGCGGCCTGATCGATACTGTCAGATTGCCAGCGCATGGCGCTCAGGTTATGTGTGATGTTACCTGAACCAACAACAAGTATTTGCTCATTACGCAGTCGTGCTAGCTGCGCGCCCAATTGATAACAGGCGACACTGTCATAATGCCGCGGTAAAGATATTTGTACGATAGGTATATCTGCCTCTGGGTACAGATGTCTGAGAGGTGCCCACACGCCATGGTCAGACGCACGTACAGGGTTGACGCTACAGGTGATCCCACGTGCGGTGAGCTGCTGTGCGAGTGATTCTGCAAGCACAGGATGACCAGCTGCTGGATATTGTAGCTCGTACAACTCAGGCGAAAACCCTGAAAAATCATGCCACGTCTTCGGTTGTGGGTTGCTGCTGATTTCAAGCTTGGATGACTGCCAATGCGCGGACATAATAAGGATGGCACGTGGCTTTGGTAAGTTTTGTCCGATACGTGCCAGCGCGCTGGTCGTAGACGATTGCTCGATAGCAAGCGTCGGAGCACCATGCGAGATAAAAAGTGCTGGTAGCTTCGCAAATTTGGTAGCATTGGCCGCTACCGCAGGTGCATCTGCCCAAACACCAGCCGCAGTGATAGGCGTTGGCGAATTGGAATGGGACTCATCGTCTTGATGGCTTGGACGAGAGGCGTCAGGTTTCGCAGTTTTTGGATATTTCATGTTCTATGTATTAGGGCGTGCACCAGTTTTTCAATCCGTTCTACGATTGATGTTTTGAGTGGTTTAATTAAAACGTCGTAATCATTTTTTACACGTCCAATCTATCTAGTTTCCACGATGATAAGGGTGGTTATTATTGATACTCATCGCCCGATACAACTGTTCCATTAGCACCACACGTACCAACGGGTGCGGTAATGTCAGAGCTGATAGTGACAGTTTTACATCGGCTTTGGCTAATACTTCTGGCGAGACACCATCTGCACCGCCGATGACTAGAGCGATATCATCGCCTTGCTGCATACCATCGGCTAATTTGTCAGCCAATCCTTCTGTTGAGATCATCTTACCTTTGACATCCAATACCCATAACTGCTCACGACCTGACGTGTTATGAGCGGACAATACTGCCTGACCTTCTTGCTCACGGTACTGTGCTAGATTGGCGTCCGAAGGGTTTTTTGCACGTTTTGCAGCAGCTAGCTCAACAATTTCTGTGCTGAGCATGGGTTGAATACGTTTAAAATATTCATCAAAACCCGTCTGTACCCATTTGGGCATTTTATTACCGACGGTTAAAATTCTTACCTTCATAGTAGTTACCATTTTAATAATTGATAAAACGAAAAATATGATGCTCTATAGTCAAAGAACTCTAAAGTGGGTACAAGGTAGCCGACTGCAGATTGTACAAGTAGTACATCTAAAGAGGATAACGCCGTAGTGGTTTAGTAGTTCACCGACTATATATTTTACATTAGCGGTGCAATAGTATCGGAGACAGTCGCTTCTGTGTTTGAGTTATCCTTACTCGCATCAGTCGTGCTTGGCTTTGGAATAATAGTAAGCTGGGCATCAGACTCAAAGACAATGGCTTCAATATCATCGAAACTGTTCATGCCTTCGGAGCGCATCGCACATTCGATTTCTTGACGGGTCAGCCTTTCATCTCGCATGGCATCTGGCAAAAACTGTCCTTGGTAAAAGACGATACGCGGCTCAGACAAAATAAAACTGCTAAAGGGCGTTGAAATAGACGCATATTTGGTGACTAAAAACTGCAATACATAAAGCACTAAAATTGATGAAGCCCCTTCGACAAAAGGAATGTCTTTTAGCAAGATAGTACTGGCACCTAATGAGCCGATCATCACGGTGACGACCCAATCAAAGTTATTGAGCTGTGACGTCGAGCGCTTGCCAGAGATTTTGGTAATCAGCACGATGAATACGTAAATCATAACGGTCGTTAAGACGATACGTCCAAGTTTGTCTATATTGTCAAAAAAGAACATTTCCATGATGCTCGCTCCTATTCAAAGTAGGTTATTGTCCAAAGTAGGTCATTGTCCAAAATTTTGCCCATTAACATTGACGCAATAGATTTTATAGATTCTACAGCTCGATAACTGAGCCGATTTTTCGCTACTTATAGTTTTTCTACGCTTGCTAATTGCTTATCGAGTTTTGCGTTTGGGATCAAGTAGGCTGTTGAGCACCCAAAGACTGATTCGAGCACTGACCAACGTCAGTACCAATATCATGACGAGTGCTGAGAGCAGTGGTAAAGGTTTTTGCATCGCCATATCGACTAAGACTTCACGGCTCACTGTGTCAAATAACCAAAACCATATGGCTACGAAGTAAAGCGCAGTTACTAGCCAGATAACAGCAACCCCGCTCAACATGATGCGATTAATTTCACTTCTATTCAATGCTCGCTGCTGATGCTTGACGAATTTACTGACTGCGATGTAAGCACCAATAATAATAGACAGCACCGTGACCAGTTGTGAGTTCAAGGTAAGCTGGGTTTGAATCATCATAAACACTGCGCTGGCAAGTGTATAACCAACTGCAAAAAAACCAATATACTGCGCCAGTTTGGGTTGAGCCAATCCATTATTTTTTGTTAGCCCATCACGATTCGACTGAGGGCTAGGCTTGCTGAGATTGGTTATCTTACGTGGCATAATCTGACCTTTATAAAGGTAAAAACATAAGGTAATTGATATATTATCAATTATTCATTAAAAAGTATTTTTGATAAAAGTAATCAATGCTCAGCGGTCCAATCGAGCATCGCATCCAATACTGGTCTGGCAGTATAAGCGTTTAGAGACTGCTCACTATTGATAAGTCCCACGACGACATAATCCTGCCCTGACAGTCCTTTGACATAACCTGCCATCGAAGTCACGTTATTTAAAGTACCCGTTTTTATCCATGCACGGCCAATGGCTGCTGATTCGGGCAAGCGTTCGCCATGCGCGGTGATGGTGCCGCTGACACCTGCCACACCTAACGAGTTAACGTAAGCATCGAAGCTTGGACTATCATAAGCATATGTTAATAGTTCGCTTAGATTGGCCGCGGTGATGGTGCATTCGCGGCAGAGTCCTGAGCCGTTGGTTAGATGAGGTGGTGGTGTGCTGAGATTGGTTTGCCACCATTGATTGATGCTCTGTAGCGCCGCTGGATAATCGGTAGTAGTGGGTTTACCAAATTGATATAAGCTACTTGCGTTATTGTGATTATTTACAGGTGTTTCGTCATGAGTTTTAACGGCATTGGCATTGCTATATGCTCCTATCGATAGAGCCACTTGCTCAGCCATTACATTATTGGAGAAGTGGTTAATATCATAAATTTGCTGAGTGAGGTTCAAGGAGGGGTAGCTGACAATGGGGAGCGGTGACATCGACAATGCTGTGAGACCGTGTGTCGACTTTAGAGACTTTGTCCCAGCATAAGGCACTTCTTGTGTGATGACATCACCACTGAGTGTATTGCCTAGCGCCTGCCATTTTTCGGCGATGATACGTGCAGCAAAGTCTTTGGCATCAGGATACGCAACATAAAAAACATGCTTGCCACAGCTGCTTGGCAAGTCGGCATTTAACACCAGTTGTTTGGTTTGCCACTGCGGCGAGAGACTATAGCTTGCCTGTCCACAGCTCGCTGAGCGGGTATTGATGGTAGTGGGTAATTGATAATTTGCTAATTGCGGCGTATAAGTCAGGCTGGCTTGACCATTGTCTAACGGGTAGCTTTTGATACCGATAGTGCTGAAGTTAACCAAAAAACCATCGGGGCTGGCGTTATAAGGACGTAGCGGCGAGTTATCAAAGGCGGCAGGATCTTTAGTGATATTTTTAAAGACAGCGCTATCGATGATGATATCTCCATCGATGTGATGAATGCCAGCTGACTGTACTTTATAGAGCAATTGCGCCAAACGCTCATGGGTCATTTTTGGATCGCCACTGCCTTGTATAACCAAGTCACCGTGTAGACGATCAACGATGACAAGGCCAGTATGGTAGACACGTGTATGCCAGACAAAGCCAGTCCCCAAGGTATCTAAAGCGATAAAACTGGGAACGAGTTTCATGGTGCTGGCAGGCGTACGAGCGATATCAGGTTGATGACTCAGTAGTGGTGAGAATGACATCTTGATAGTAGGTGTACCCATTTTGCTATCAGTATTACCACTTTCATGATTATTATGTTCGTCGATGACTGTTGGCTTTGATGAGTCACCCAGTACGGTTGGGATACTTTCTAAACTTTGGTAAGTATAAGGGTCATCCGTATAAGCATGCAATGCTTGCTCACGCTTTTTAATCGTGCGCTTTTCAATCGTAACCAATGTGCTTGGTTGCACTAAATGACTTTTTTCATCGCGAGTGTCACTCTGCGTTGTTTTCTGGCCGCTATTATTAATGTCAGAAGTTGCGTTAGTCGTTAACGTTGGTTGCGAAGTACTCTCAGAAGAGCTATCCGACTGGCTGTCAATGACTTGAATAGGAGCAGGCAGGTGACTGGCATTTTTATCGCCGACTGGCGTAATGATGATGCTGATATCAGCTTCCGTTAAGTCAGCTCGTGATAATGCTGCTTGAATGGCTGCTGGTAATGCTGCCTGTGCATATAGCGGCGTTGCGACTAATGCTAATACAGCCAAGCGTTTACTCACCTGATTAAACGGTCGTAGATGGTGAAAAATCGGTGAAAGTTTGGCAGCAAGGGCAGGAGAACGAGAGCGTTTGGAAGTAGGTCGCATGAGCATCTTTTAGTCGGTGGTAAAAGCCGACTATACTAACATGAGTTGCTGTTTTCGCGTAGGTTGAGAGGCTTGTTAAAAGCTCGATTTTGTTATCTATAAATGATATTAACGCACGTGCAAAAAGGCCATCGCCGTCATAATGGCATCGTTATAAGCATCGTGAGCGCCCAGATCAGGAATATTATAATGCGCTAATATATTGGTCAAATGCTGCGATTGGCCAGAGAGGCCTTGGGTGTGACCACTCATACGACGACTGTATAAATGGCGCACATCGATGACTTCATTGGGCAGCGTGGTACCCATATAGCGCCTGACCAAAGGATTCAAAAATCCAGTATCTAATTGCGTACAAAACCCAATGATAGGTCGGTTATCTATAAATGGCAGCAACAGCGCCAGCATTTCATCATAGCTCATACCATGCTCGACATCAGCGGTACGCAAACCATGAATGACAATGGTATCGCGGTCAGGCATCACCGGTGGTCTACAGACCAAATGCATGCCATTGCCCGTATCAATAGTATTGCCATTGATATGAATTGCTGCGACAGACAGTATATGATGCTTTTTGGGATTGAGTCCTGTCATCTCACAGTCAATCGCCACCCACTGCTCAGCCATCGGTTGGGTAAACATCGAGGCCAACTCTGAACGCTGTAATTGCGTCTTTTGCCAAGTGCAAGACAACTGCTTTAGCCAACTCATATGCGTGCTCATTTTTTTATGCTATTTCTAATTGATAGTGCTGACGTAGCTGTGTTTTAAAGCTTTTGACCACGGACAGACACTCTTTTAGCAAGTCACGCTCCAGCGCCGTCAGCGTCGTTGGGTTCACTTGGCGTGCGTGTCTGTCATCGGTAGACAGAGCAACTGATAGACGCTGTGCCATGAAGAATTCTAAAGCCTCTAACAAGTTGTCTGCACGCTCTTGGGTTAGTGCTTGGTTTTTTACCAAAGCCTTTAGGCGATTCTTGGTACTAGGGACTTCTAAAATGTCATTTTCTAATGCCAAGGTGCGAATACCATGAACCAGTGGAAAGATACCGGCTTTTTTTAGGTCGATATCTTGTGAATCTGCCTTACCACCTAGTAGTGGAACAAATTTTTGCCACCACTGATTCACATCACCGAACTGTAGCGCGGCGCGTGCGAACTGGCGTACAAACATAGGGTCTGACTGTCGGTGCGCCACTTTTAGATGTTGACGTACCTGAGTCAATAACGAATCATCACCACAGACGTATTCACCATCGAGGATAGCGGACAAATAAATACCATGCATCGGATCGGTGTTTTTAAACCACCAACTGATTTGCGCATTAAATGCTTTTAGCGGCTGTCGCCACATGGGGTTGGTCATCATGATATTGCCATCACACAGGGGATAGCCTAACGTCGCTAAATGGCTATTAAAAGTATCAGCAAACTGTGCCAAATCATCATGGGCGTAACCATCACGCATGATGAGTGCATTATCTTGGTCAGTACGCATGATTTGCTCACCGCGACCCTCTGATCCCATGACGATGAGGCAGGTGTTTGCCATGACTTCATCAGGCACGATGAGTTGCCAGAGCTTGGTAAATACCTGTGCGTTGAGCGTCTGTACCATGCGACTGATGTTGCCGATTTTGACGCCATTTTGATGCTGCACACGAATATAACGACCGATAAGCTCAACAGCAGTATCTAGGCTTGAGAGATCTTTTGCCTGTTCGATTTGAATACTAATGAGTTGTGAATGATGACCAATATGAGCGAGCATATCGCTCTGTCCAAGTACGCCTGCCACGTCACCATTTTGATCAATCACTGGCAATCTATGGATACGATAGCGAGTCATGGTCAATAGGGCATCGCCAATTTCATCAGTGGCGTTGATGGTACGCAGGTTAAAGTTAGCATAACGCTGGCAGGTAGTCGTGGCAGGATTCTGCTGCTCACTCACCGCGCGGCAAATATCGGTATCGGTCAAAATCCCCAATAGATGCCCTGTGCCATGATGTTTGTTGTCAGTGTTTTCTAAAGAGTTTGATGGTCGCACCAGTACGTGCTTTAGTCCTACTTGGGTCATAATGCAAGCGGCGTCATACAAGCTGTTACTGGCGTCAACAATATGTACGGGCAATAAACTGACATCTATCACTGGTTGCAGCATGATTTGCTGAACTTCTTGCTGATCGTTATAGGCGTTAGGATTGGTTACTTTGTGATTACGTCGCTGCTGTAAGGCTTTTAACCGTTCAGGGAGTTTGTCAGATAGCATTTGGCGTACTAGATGATTTTGTGCGCTGATTTTATCGACTGCGCTACCAGCGACCTGTAGTAGCAAAGTGTCTTCGGCAGCTGTAAATTGATAGGTCTGTACGGCTTCGATATTAGGATTGCCGTTTGCCGATGACTCGGGCAGACGACGACTATCGAACCAGTCGTTATTATTGAGATGGTCAGAATGATTGCTACCTAGATAGGAGCCGACGAACTCACCGTCAAGTGACTGTTCAATCTGTCCTTTGATGACCACATACAGACATTGCAGCTCTTCTGCTAGCAGGCTTTCGCTTTTGGCAAGATAGCGGATTTGGGTGTTTTTTCTAATACTTTGACGTTCAGCCATACTTAATACATCAAAGGGCGGCTGGGTAAAATCAAGATGGGCCATGGCATCATCCTTGATGGCATATTGGGCGTGTCTTCATTTTGAAAATGGTGATAAAAATGAGATAAATTGCAGCTAAACGAGGAAAGTAGTGCAGATAATATTGAGATATTAGTAAGCTACTTGACGCAGTTTGGCAAAGATTTAACCATTTTTAGTCCATTTAAAGTTTATTGTTCAGAGTGAGGACACGCCCTAGGTAAAAGATACTTTACTATAGCACTATTGCAGCAAAAAACCTCTAATAACCACATTTATATTGTGGCTATTAGAGGTTGGTATTTTTCTTGAAGATTAATGCATGTAAAGCGACTGCTTATACATTCTATGAATTGTGCACCTTACGCACCAAGTAATTTTCGAATACGGCTTATCGCTTCACGGCTTTCATCGACACTAGCGACCAGAGCAATACGCACATAACCTTGCCCAGGGTTTTTACCATTCACCTCACGTGATAGATAGCGACCTGCTAAAGCATGAATATTGGCTTGCTCATACAGCGCTTTGACAAACAGCTCGTCATTACCATTGAACTGCTTAGGCGCTTTTATCCAAAAGTAAAATCCAGCCTCAGGCATCCGCAACTCTAATAGATCGCCAAGCTCCGACATCCATAAGGAAAATTTTTCTTGATAGAGTGCGCGATTATGCGCTACATGCTTTTCATCTTGCCAAGCAGCGACAGAGGCGAGCTGGTGCGGTATGGGCATGGCACAGCCTTGATAGGTGCGATATTGCAGATACGCCTGCAAAATATTGGCATCACCCGCCACAAATCCTGAGCGTAAACCAGGCAGGTTTGAGCGTTTGGACAAAGAGTGAAAGACGATACAGTTTTTAAATTTATGACGACCGAGTGTCGCGCAAGCTTGCAACAGTCCAATCGGCGCTGTATCAAAATACAGCTCGCTATAGCATTCGTCACTAGCAATGATAAAATCGTACTGATCAGATAGGCGAATGAGGTATTCCCAATCATCTATCGTCATGACGGAACCTGTCGGATTGTTCGGACTACAGACAAACAAAAGCTGCGTGCGTGCCCAAACTTCTTTTGGTACTGCGCGATAATCCCCTTTAAAGTCATTATCTAGTGTGCAAGGTACAAAGTAAGGCGTTGCCTGTGCCAATATGGCCGCACCCTCGTATATTTGATAAAACGGGTTGGGCATGACCACGGTAGGAGGTTGACCAGATACAGACAGCGAATGATTGCCAGTATCGATGACTTTGTGATCGACGACCGCTTGTACCAAACTAAAAATAGCCTCGCGTGTTCCCATCACTGGCAATACTTGTGTATTAGCATCGACATGATTTAAGAAAAACCGCTTCTCTAACCAGTGTGCAATGGTTTGGCGTAGTTCAAACAGGCCATTGGTCGTTGGATAACGGCTTATTTTGTCCAAATTTTCGCGTAGTACGTCCAGTACAAAAGCGGGTGGCTCATGCTTTGGTTCACCAATACCCAGTTTGATTTCACTGTAGTTATGGGCTGGGGTGCTATCGGCCAGTAGTGTAGCCATTTTTGCAAAAGGGTAAAGATGCAGATACGTTAAGTTGTGATTCATAGGTAGGGTAACTATAATAGACAATTAATAATAAAGTTATAAAGAAAATTTACATTTAAGCAGTGTAGCACTTCTCTTGTTTTTTGTCTTTTTCTTCTTTTCATGCTCAGACTGCCAAGCTATTTGACCGTAAATGATGAAACAGACACAGAAGTAATGTACTGAAAAATGCTCAGAAAATCTTATCAATTGATAACTTATAACAATACAAAAATCTCTATCAGTCTTAATGATAGATCATGGTAAGGATAATTTGATATGCCTAGTGTTGCAAAACCCGATAGTCTTGACGCTAAAGATATCAATGATGAAAACTCTAATAGTAGCCTGCCGCGTACTAAATTGTACGAGCGACTCAAGCAACGTGAGCACAGCTGGTGGCAATCGCGTCAGCAACTGATTAACCGTAAAGAAAGAAAAATGTTTTGGTACGGTGAAAACAGCCTGATGATGTGGTTCTTATGGCAATTGGTCAGCTATGTCATCGTGGCAATGCTGCTGATGTTACTTAGCAAGTTGCTGGGTATCATGCTGCCTTTATGGCAATATGTTGCTCTGTTTACCTTACAGACAATCATATTTTTGGTCATGTTGGCAGCCAAAGGTCAAATGGCGAATACTTTGCAACGCAAAATTGACAAAGATGAGTTGCTACGTGAAGAAGCTATGAATGAAATGATTATTCTAGCAGAGGACAGTCTCTATCCAGATGTGCATGCCCATGCCCCTCTTTCGCTAAGAGAGATGTATGAATATTTTGATAAAAGCTTCCATTTAGCAAGTTTGCATTGTTTGCTAAAAAGAGAGGTCGATGCTGGGCGTTTAATACTGACGCAAAAGCATATCGAAGCAGAGATTTTGCCGCCAGATCTTGCTGATGATGAGCTTAATGAGCACGCTAGCGAGATGATATACAAAAGCACTTTATAAAAAACAGCTTTGCTATTAGGTATTAATGTAGTGGGGTATCAAGGCAAGTAGATATAAAAAAGCATGCCATCGATAGCGTTATCAATGGCATGCTTTGTACTTTTTAAACAGGGCTTTTTTGACGTGCTTACTTCATTGCATTTGATTTAATAAAGAGGGCAGTCTTTCTGTACACTGAGGCTCGCAATCAACGCTGACTTCAAAGTTTCAAGTCTGTCAGCAGAGAGTGGCTCATCGTTCTGATCGCTGATATAAAACATATCTTCTGCACGCTCACCCAAAGTGGTAATACGAGCCGCATGAACCTCAATCTTCTCTTGCAAGAATACTTGTCCAACTCGTGCGAGTAACCCTGGTTGATCGAGCGTTTCTAAGCTCATTATGTGCTGATCTGAGGCCTCATTAAACTCAAATTTGATGACCGTGGTCACTTCAAAGTTTCTGAGCTGACGCGGAATACGCTTGTTCGTAATCTTTAGCACTGTTGGATCTTTAAAGGCACTGATCAACCGCTGCTTGAGCTCTTGCTGACTCTCTTCATCGATTAATAACGTACCAGTAGGGTCAAGCAGCACATAAGAATCCAAAGCAAAGTCACGCGTGGCAGTAATAATGCGTGCATCTAAAACATCTAGATTCATTTGATCGAATACTGCCATAGTGACGGCAAATAGGTTCATCTGATCTTGGGTATAAACAAAGACTTGCACGGCATCTAGAGCCAGCTCTCTATGCTCACGCAGTACGACCAATGGCGGGCTATCAGCGTTAGACGCAAGACCAATCGGTGGATGATTCAAGATAGCTTCGGTATGCCACAAAATATCCTCAGCGATTTCTCGTAAGAAGTACTCGTCGCCCAAGTCATCCCATAGTCTCAGTACTTCTTCGCGATTCATGTGCTGATTATTCACATTGGCCAGCATATTTAAGGCCTGCGTGCGTGTCGCACTAATCATATCTTGGCGATTGGTTGGAGCATCAATATCAGCGCGCAAAATACGACGAGTTTGTGAGTACAGCTGTTTCATGAGCGTGGCGCGCCAGCTATTCCATAACTGTGGATTGGTGGCGTTCATATCTGCCACGGTGAGCACATATAGATGGTTGAGATGGGTGACATTACCAACGAGATCTGAGAATAACGTGACAACCTCAGGGTCTGAAATATCTTTTTTCTGAGCGGTCATCGACATTAATAGATGATAACGGGTCAGCCAGCCGACCAAGTTGGCATCCGCCAAACTCATGCCATGCGCTAAGCAAAACTCAATAGATTCGGTCTGACCAAGTTCACTATGATTGCCACCGCGACCTTTAGCAATATCATGGAACATCGCTGCCAGTACTAATATCTCTTTGCGTTCGATACGCTGAAAGATAGAGCTAACCAGTGGAAAGTCTTCATAAAAACGCGAATCAGTAAAGCGGTGCAAAATCCGAATCAAAAACAACGTATGCGCATCAACCGTATAACGATGGAATAAATCGTATTGCATGAGCCCAGTCACTTGGGCAAAAGCAGGGATATAATTCCCTAATACGCCATAGCGGTTCATGGTACGTAGACGGTGAAACAGATAGTTCTGTTCTTTTAAATTGGCTAAGAATAGGGCTTGGTGAACAGGATTATCACGATAGACCTGATCGATACCACGTGCGGCGATTTTTAATGCGCGCAGGGTATGCGTACGAACGTTTTTAATATTGTGTTGACCCATCAATAAAAACATCTCCAGAATGGCTTCTGGATGCTGGGCAAATACCCGATGATGCGCCATAGAGATTTGATCGCCAACTTGATTAAAGCGCGCATTGATCGGATGCTTTTTAGGGCGCTCGTCATCTGATAGTTTTGGCTCTATAATCGTTTCGTAATAATGATTGGTGAGCATTTCAGACAGAGTCGATATCTGCATGGCACAGCGATAATAATCCCGCATAAATCGTTCAACAGCGGCATTAGGCTCATCGTCTGGCTGAGTCTCATAGCCCATTAACTGGGCAATCTCACGCTGATAATCAAACAGTAGCTTGTTTTCGTTCCGACCTGTCAATACATGTAGGTAATGACGTATTTGCCATAAATAACCTTCTGCAAAACTCAGCTCATCAAATTCTTTTTCAGTCAAAAAATTCTGTTGT
Source organism: Psychrobacter sp. SCQQ22 (assembly GCF_015864605.1). NCBI lineage: Bacteria > Pseudomonadati > Pseudomonadota > Gammaproteobacteria > Moraxellales > Moraxellaceae > Psychrobacter > Psychrobacter sp. SCQQ22. The sequence continues at coordinate 154,838 of NZ_JADYWZ010000007.1, read as the reverse complement.
ACCAAGTCATATAGCTTGCCCACTCGGAAGTAACGCTTAGTCACCCAGCCGATAATATGAATATCGCGCAAGCCGCCAGGAGCGGTCTTGATATTTGGCTCAAGATTGTATTCGGTAGCATTGTGCTGTAGATGGCGCGCTTTTGCTTCTTCGATTTTTACCTCAAAGAAGCTACGCGGTGACCATTGTTCGTTGACAATTTTGACAGGCATCTCTTGCAGTGCTTCATTGCCAATCAGTAGCCGAGCTTCTAGCTGTGCGCTAGCAATAGTATGATCAAGCGCAGCTTCGAGCGCATCATTGACGGTACGTACCGAAAGCGCAGGCTCCAGTCCGATATCCCATAACAATGCAACCAAGCGATCAATTTTTCCACTGGTCTCAGCGTCAATCTCATCAGGAGATAATAATAAAATATCGATATCTGAATAAAGCGACAGCTCGCCGCGACCATAACCACCCGTGGCGAAGAATGCCAAGTCGGTCTTATCCAGCTCAAACCACTTAAACAAAGCAATCAGTAACTCATCTATCGCACAGGCACGAACGGTCACCAACTGACGAATATTAACACCACGCTCGAGTGCGCGACTGATGTCTTCATTGATTTGAGTCAACCACTTAGGAATACCCAGTAGTGGTTTTTCGGCGTTATCGCTATCTGATAGTGGTGCATTCGTCGCTATGTCAGCTGACAGCAACGGTAATGGCGTTAGGTCAATAGAGGTGATATCACAATTAAACATGAGTGTTATCCAATTAAGAGTTTAGAGATAGCTCGTTAAGATGAAAGCCTATGACAACTATGGTGCTATAGTCAATCCACTATAAATTCGATACGGTGTCAGTCTCGCTTAGTCTACTAACTGTAGTACTTTCACTCGGCTTCCTTGTATCAAAATATATTGAACCGACTATATGTAGCGTACTATAAAAATCAGGATGTGCTAAAACTGTATGGGTATGAAAAGTATAAAGATAAAAGATCAATAAGCATAATACTCAATTCACCCTGATTATAGTCCAAAAAAAAGACCGCCTAGGCGATCTTTTATTGTATTACTGAGTCAAAAAGCTTAAATCTTCTTCAGGGCGGGTGGTAAACACCTCACAACCATTGTCTGTCACGACCATCGTATGCTCCCATTGGGCAGACAGCTTACGGTCTTTGGTAATCGCCGTCCATTCATCCGGCAAGATTTTGGTCTGCCATTTGCCTTCATTAATCATTGGCTCAATGGTGAACGTCATGCCAGTTTTTAGCTCAAAGCCTGTGCCTTTTTTGCCATAATGCATGACTTGTGGCTCGTGATGGAATTCGTTACTGATGCCATGTCCACAGAACTCACGTACGATACTGAAACGCTCAGGCTCGACCACTTCTTGAATTGCGGCACCCACATCGCCTAGACGTGCGCCATTTTTGACAACACTCATACCTGCATAGAGTGCATCCTGTGCCACTTTACAGATGCGCTTGGCCATAATAGAGCCGTTGCCGACAATCCACATTTTTGACGTATCGCCGTAATAGCCATCTTTAATGACGGTCACATCAATATTAATAATATCGCCATCTTTTAGTAGTTTGTTTTCACTCGGAATACCGTGACAAACCACATGGTTGACCGAGGTGCAGATTGATTTTGGAAAGCCATTATAGTTGAGTGGCGCAGGGATAGCGTCTTGTACATTAACGATATAGTCATGAGCAAGACGGTTCAATGCTTCGGTGCTGACACCCACTTTAACGTGTTCGTCTAACATAACCAACAAATCGCTGGCCAGTTTACCGGCGACACGCATTTTTTCTATGGCTTCTGGAGATTGGATCAAGGATTTTTTAGTCATCATAATCGTACTTATAGTTATGGAATTAATAGGGGGGATTATAGCATAAATGCAGGCACGACTGTTTTGAGAGAGTGGCGAGCAAGTCTGGCGCTATATTATCCGTACACTGCTATTAATAGTCCTGTTCTTAGAAATTTCAAGATTTCTATACTGATGAGTATCGTGTTCGGATTAGCTAACAGTTACATACATATCAGGTGCTATCAGCATAGGTCAGTAGAATAATGGTTTTGATAAGGAAGCAATAGCTCGTAGTAGGTATCTAGAAAGCATTAGCAACCAATGCTAAGCACAGCAAGCTAAAGTAGAAAAACTATTAACCCTCACAAGTATTGTTGCAATCAAATACTGAAGCTATGATGACAATCAGGCATTAACTATGCACAATAGAATGCGCTATGCAGATTGATAAGTTTGATAATTATTAATAATAAAAAGCATTGATGGAAAATGCGAGACATCACGTTTACTCGTAATTAAAATTTTGAATTTAATCGATATAGGAGCTTATATGAAGAACACAACTAAAATGATGATGGCCGCAACGCTGGCTATAGCTACGCTTGCTGCTGGTTGCCAAACCACAAATATTACGGCACCTGTCACTCAACCAGTAACTTCTGCTGCTTTACAAGCCTATAACTGGCAGTTGGTCGATGCTAAGCTCACTAGCGGTGATAAAATTAGCCAACTGTTCTTTGATCCTACCAAACCGTTAACGCTAAATTTTATGAATAATAACGGCGGCGATTACGTAGCATTTATGAACACCTGCAACAGTATGAGTGCGGGCTATAGCGTTGTTAATGGCGATGTACAAATCAAAAATGGCATTAGTACCATGATGGCCTGTCCAGAACCGCAAGCAAGCTTCGATACAGCGGCTTTGGTAACGGTAGAAGGTAAGTATAACCTCAATAAAAATGCCAATAATGTTCCTATTTTGACCATCAAGAATGATAGTCAAATCGCACATTTCAAAGCCATTGCTAAATAAAGCTTATTCTACTTAATCCAATGTTTAAGCAATTGAGTCTCTATGCAAGCTGTGTTGCAGTATAAGCTTTCAAAGCAAAGTAGTATTTTGATCAAGCCTCACTTTATAGTGGGGCTTTTTTTGTTCAAAACTAAAGTCCAATTTACGTTACAATAGTGTAACAAGTTGTATTTTATAAACATTGCATCTAGCCCACACTGCGTTTAACCAACACTTTGCGACGTACCTTTCATAGCGTACCTATTGGACTTTACCTTATGCTAAAAACCTCCGTGTTAAAACCAACGATCAGCATGCATATAATAAGCAGCACGGTCGCTATAGCAGCTCTCAGCGCTTTAGCTGGCTGTCAGACGCTGCCTAGCAAACCAGCCAATACGGCTACCAGTACCGTCGATAGTAATCCACTAACTGCGCGTATGCCTGTGATGGACCGTCAAGGGCGCATAGCCTATGTGGATGAGCAGGGTACAGGTGCCGCAAAAATATCGACATTGTATAGCATACGTCCTGATGGTAGCGACCGTCAGTTGATTGATCAGATAAATGGTTATATCTATTCGCCTGCATGGTCTGCGGATGGTCAACGGCTTGCTTATAGTAAACAAGCACCACGTCAAAACCCCAAAATTTATATCTATGACCGAAAAAGTAAAACCCAAAGTCTGATCGTTAATGCTGAAGGCAGTAACATGTCAGCGTCATTCTCACCTGATGGTCAAAAACTCCTCTATAGCTCAACCGTCGGCGGCAACGCAGATATTTATGAGATGCGTCTGAACGATGGTAATACCAAACAGTTGACTACACTATCAAGCACTGAGGTACAGCCAAGCTATGCGTCTGATGGCAAAAGCTTTGTCTATACCAGTGATAAAGTCCGTGCTGGACGCCCAAGCATCTATCGCTATGACTTTGCCACTGGCAATGCGACGTCTATGCCGACTAGTGGCTATGTCGCGAGTCCTCAACTCAGTACAGATGGTCAGCAGTTAGCGTATCTCAACGGTCGCAAGGCTGCGGTTATGACATTGGCTACCCGTCAAACCATCGATCTTGCAGAAACAGGACTTGATGAGCCTGCACGGTTATCACCGTCTGGACAGTATGCAGTTTATCCAATGCGCAGCTCGCAAGTGAGCAGCCAAGGCACTAGAAATATAGGCAGCCTCGTTATCCGCTCGTTATCTGGCAACACAAGCTACAGTATTAATAGTGACGCTGGCGGGATGGTGCGTTCACCGATTTGGGGACGCTAATGGCGAAATCTATGTATTATAGGGTGAGATGTCTATATAATTAATAAAGAAACATAAGTTGATTCTATGACTTAAGTTTTCATGAACATCACATAAATTTTATAAACGGCTCATCAAGATTCTGCGTATCAAAATACTATATAAACATGCTTTATATAGAGATACTGGATTGGGTGAGCAAAAGGAGAAAGTACGTAATGCAAGAGTCGTTTTTGATATTCATTACCAAAATCAGCTTGTACCCGACGATAGTCTTTACAGGATTGGTGATGTTTGTGACCTTGTATTGGATGGTGTCTCTACTTGGTATGGCAGATATGGATACGGTAGATATTGGTGATGCAAGTGGCGAAGGTAGCAATTTGACCTCATCAGGATTTGTGTCGGGTCTGCTGCTCAAATTCGGTCTGTATGGCGTGCCACTTATCGTTATCCTTAGCCTAATCAGCTTAATTGGTTGGTTATTAAGTTACTTCTATACCAGTTTTTTACATCAAAATTTTGACTCAGGTATTTTATATTATCTATTCGGCACCGGAGCGCTAATCTTTGTATTGGTCATCTCCATGTGGCTGACAGGCATCATCATTTCTCCCATCCGCAACAAAATAGCCAAAATACCTAGACGCAATGCCGCTAGCAATATCGGCAAAATCGCGGTTGTGCGTACCCTTAGTGTCACGGACAAACACGGCGAAGTGGAATTGAATGATGGCGGTGCAGGATTGATACTCAAAATTCGCTCAGACATCAATGATGGCTCGCTGAAACAAGGCGATCGAGTGATGTTGGTGGAGTATTTAGAGGCTGCCAATACTTATCGCGTCGCCCCTGTAAAAGATAAATAACCACTATAGTCACTCCACTATAAAAGTGTTACTGCGTTAACCTCGCTTGAAGTATTTGATATACATCTACACTCGGTTGCCTTGTACTACTTTTAAATTGAATCGACTATATAAATAATTTAGCCACTAGTAAGTAATTTAGTCACGATGATTCGCCATCATTATTTTCAGCACATCATTATCGCTTTTAGCACAGAAAAAACTCATAGAATGAACAGGGATTTAGCCAGAGGTTTTAGAAGAATCTCTGGTTTATGAATAATATTTTTAGCAATGATTTAAACGGTTTTAAATTTGGTTATAGTCGGTTCAGAATAATGCAGATATAAGAATGGTGCGTGATAGGGCTATTAAGGCACACGTGCTATAAACAGTGCTATAAATTGTAGAGTTAGCAGGCCTGATAGCGTATCTGATTTATATAGAATTGATTATGGAATGTTTTAATTAAAGGAATGGATATGGACACACTCATTATCGTCGGCGTGGTTGTAGTGCTGGCGTTTGTTTTTATGATGGTCGCACTACTGATGCTCAAGGCCTTTTATTTTAAGGTCGAGCAGGGCAAAGCACTCATTATCAACGGTGTGAGTAAAATTGCCGTACGTTTTGATGGTGGTTTTGTTTGGCCGGTTATCAACAAAAAAGAGTTGATGAGAATCTCGCTCATCACCTTAGAAGTAGACAGACGCGGTAAAGAAGGTTTGATTTGCGCAGACAACATGCGTGCTGATATCACCGTGGCATTTTATTTACGCGTCAATGAAACCGAAGAGGATGTGCTAAAAGTCGCCAAATCGGTTGGGGTAGAGCGTGCGTCAGATAAAGTCGCTGTCAATGAGCTGTTTAATGCTAAGTTCTCAGAGGCGCTAAAAACAGTTGGTAAGCAGATTGATTTCGTCAAACTGTTTGAAAACCGCAGCGAGTTTCGTGACAGTATCGTTCAAGAAATTGGTAACGATCTGAATGGCTATGTTTTAGAAGATGTGGCGATTGATTATTTAGAGCAAACGCCAAAAGCGTCATTAGATTCAAGTAATATCTTAGATGCTGAAGGTATCAAAAAGATTACTCAGCTAACGGCTTTCCAAAACGTCATCACCAACGAGCTTGAGCGTGATGAAGAGCTGGCTGTTAAGAAAAAGAATGTCGAAACCAGAGAGGCGATGCTAGAGCTAGAGCGTCAGCAAGCCGATGCCGAAGCCAAACAGCAACGTGAAATCTCGTCAGTGATTGCACGCGAAACGGCTGAAACTCGCAAAATTGAAGAAGAAGAACGTAAAAAGTCTGAAACTGCTGTTATTTCGGTTGAGCAGGATTTGGCCATTCAACGTGAGAATCAGCAGCGTGAAATCGAAGTAGCAGGTCAAAATCGTTTGCGTGCAGTCGTCATCGAAGAAGAAAAAGTGACGCGTGCTCGTGATCTAGAAATTGTCTCTCGTGAGCGTGAAGTTGACTTGCAACGTATCGAGGCCGAACGTGCGATTGAGCTTGAGAAAAAAGAAATCGCCAACGTCATTCGTGAACGTATCGCGGTAGATAAAACCGTTGCGCAAGAAGAAGAGCGTATCAAAGAAGTCCGCGAAATTAGCGAAGCGGAGCGTTCTAAGCAGACACGCGTCCTAGCAGCAGAAGCCGATGCGGAAGAAATCAAAGTACGTCAGGTGAAAAAAGCCGAAGCAGAAGAGTTGTCTGCCAAGCATAAAGCCGTCGAAATCACCACGCTTGCCGCTGCTAATCTTGAAGCATCCGCCAAAGATTCAGAAGCCAAAATTAAAATGGCCGAAGGTACCAAAGCCGAAGAGTCAGCACATGGCTTCGCTGAAGCGGCTATCCAAGAAGTCAAAGCCGCTTCTTTAGAAAAAGAAGGCATTGCGAAAGCCAATGTTATCAAAGCAACTGGACAAGCTGAAGCACAATCAGATCGTGAAAAAGGCATGGCAGATGCTGAGGTTATCGCCGCTCGTGGCGAATCTAAGGCAAAAGCTGAGCGTGATATCGGTATGGTCGATGCAGAAATCATCGCCGCTCGCGGTGAATCTACTGCCAGAGCTGAGCGTGAAAAAGGCATGGCAGATGCTCAAGTCATCGCTGCTCGCGGTGAGTCAAATGCCAAAGCAGAACGCGAAGTTGGATTGGCAAAAGCCGAAGTTACTCGCGCACATTTCCAAGCCGAAGCAGATGGTTTGGTCGAGAAATTCAATGCCATGGGTAGCATGAGCAAAGAAGCACGCGAGCACGAAGAGTTCCGCATGAGCCTTGAGACAGCCTTGCAAGAAGCGCTTGCTTCTATTGACGCTGGTAAAGAGATTGCGAAAGAAAATGCTGAAGTATTGGCAGTTGCGTTACAGAAAGCCAAAATCGATATTGTTGGCGGCGAAGCGCATTTCTTTGATAACTTTGCCAAGTCACTGTCTATCGGTAAAGCCATTGACGGCCTAGCGGGTAAGTCAGACACCTTGAGCGGTATCATCAATGGTGTGATGGCCAGTCAAGCCATGAAATCAAACCAGAAAAATGATAAGTCTTTTGAGCGTAATGATTAGTTTTTGAAGATTGTGCTGTAGCGTGGGTTATCACCCACGCTACAAAATATAGGTCAAGTTGTAATAAAATTTTCGAAAAAATATTACTTATAACTACCTAGGATTATTATCATAATAATTTTAGGTAGTTATAAAATAAAAAGTACAAAGGGTTATTATGGAGAATGTTATAAAAATTAAAGGCAAAGAACAAAAAGAACTTTCTCTATACATAGAGGACGAAAATCTTGGAGAGTTTATATCTAAGCTTTTAGGACAGCCCCAGTCAATTAGTAAATATTTTTATAAGTCTTTTAAAGCTGATCATAACTTTTTTAATCATGTAATAGGTATGATAGTTCAAAGATTAAAACAGCAAAATGAATATGAGATGGTAGATTTTGTCGCAAAAATAAGCTTCAACGATGGTGTAGAAAGAAAAATAACATCAATTGAGTCTTTTTATTCTTATTCAGAAACTATGAGTTTGATTAGTGTTAGAGTGTTCATTAGTATATCGTTGTTAATTAACTTTCCTAGCAAAAAGATACCTGAGAGACAGGATATTAATTTTATTTTTGATTCTAATCTCAATCTCGATGATGATGATACTATGTATAGAGCTGTAGAAGATAAGGTTGGAGTAGTAGTTATAGATATAGAGCATACCGAAAGAACATGGGCTGATGATATGTTAACAATGATTGAAAAATCCTTAGAACCTATCTGGATAGAAGAAAAAATAGCCTTTAGAATTATGATCAAAGTAACAAATTTTCTTAGTAGTAAAATAGTACTTTTATTTTCTATGCTATTAAGTATATTTATGTTTTTTTATTCTGTATATTCAACATCTTCAAAAAACACAACTGAAAAACTAAGCGTGCTGTCTTCTCGGAATAGTAATATAGACTTAGCTTTAATAAATGAAAAAATAAATCTCTTATCTCAAATTTCAATTGAAAGAAATAATATTGCGGAAAGCAATTCAATACTTTTTGCAATACTTATTCCTTTTTTAATAATTATAGTTGGTATATTAAAGGAGTTTATAAAACCTTATCCTTCATATGTTGTTTTAACTGAAGCCACTAAAAGTATTATGGAGAATAATATTTCTAAGACTTCTTTTAAAAATAAAGTGTTCTCTACAGCTATTATGTTAATAATAACACTTGTAATAGGTATTCTTGGAAATTATTTTTATAATTATCTTACCTAAATTTATCTTTATTTACTGCATTTATAAAAGTAGGTAGACATCATTAATTTATTTTAACTTGTCTTCTTAAAATTATTATACTTTTCTAGTTGAAATAAAAACGGACGAGCAACGATGGCGGATATGCAAAACCCCAACACCCCAGATCGCAACGATAATAATAGCGCTAATCAAGCCAACCAAACCGATCAGGCAGTTGCTTCAGGCAATGCTTATGAGCTCATCAAAAAACGTCTGACGGAACAAGGCGGTCGTTTAGAGACGCAGACGCAGATGCTAAATAATGCGCGTCTCGAAGAGTTTGGTAGCACCCAAATGCAAGTCATCGCCCGCACGCGTATTCGTACCGAGTACAACTGTGTGGCACAAGACATGGTGCAGGTCGGCGATTATTTACTGTTTGGCTACAACGTTTTTATGGGGCTCAAACGCGCGAGCAATATTAAGGATGTGTTGTCGTTATATCGTCTGAACGAGCCAGCTGGTAATGAAGAAGAGTATCAGCTCGAAGAGGTTGACTTAAAAGGGACGTTTTTGGCTCAAGACGCCTTTGTCCAAGATTTCAATGAGCTGTATCGATATTACAAGCAAACGCGCCTGATTCAAATAACGGTGAAAGACAGCAAATTGCTATTGGCGTTTCAGATTGGTGAGCGCATCACTGATATTCGAGTGTTCCGTTTCGCGTTAGATTTTAGCCAAGGTACACCAGAGTCGGCGCAAGTCGCTTATGTGGACAATCGAGGCGAGCGTGATATTGAACTGCCGCCTGCTTATGATTTTGACTGGATTGAGACCACACGCGATCAAATGGTGAATGGCAAATATCCCCATATGAATATCTTAGACACGATATTTGTGGAAACGGTCGGTGGTGATTTGACCATCAAGATTGAGGACAATACGCAATCCGGTCAGGGTATTTATAGCGAACCAGTCAATGACCGTACCCAGTCGCTGACGGATGCTGAGATTGCGTATGCCAAAGTTGGCAGTTTAATACTGCTCAAAATATTGCCCTATCGTGAAGAAGACTACCGTTATTTTGTTTATAACACCTTGACCGAAGCAGTGCTGCGATTGGATGCAATTGGACAGTCGTGTGTCCAGCTACCAGAAGACCATGGCATCATGTTTCCGGGTGGTTATTATTTACAGACGGGTGAGTATAAGCTGTTTGAGGCCAATAATGTTGGTGCTACTGACTTACGGTTTAAGCGTAAAATTGTATCGCCGAATGGGGAAGATGTTTTATTCTTATTTTATGACCGAGACTTGGGCGTCACGGGGCTGTTCCCTTACAACTTGATTAAAAAGCAATTGGCAAATCCTATCTATTGCAACGGCATGGCTTTGGCTGAGAATGGCCGTTTGGTGCTGTTTAGTGATCAAAGTGAGCCGTCGCGCATTCACCCGATGCAAATATGGCACACGCCTTATGCCTCACATGAGTATGTCAGTGAGTTGCCCGAGAGCACGAGTTTTTATGGAAAAATCGGCAATAAAGAGCTAGTACGCGGTATCTCCGACCTATATAGCATTACCCGCCTGATTGATAATCAAAGCGTGTCACAGAAGCTCTATGAAGAGCTTACCAATAATACCAGCCGACTTTTTGACAGCTATTACTGGTTGTCTGAGCCTGAGCTGAGCGAAGTCGCCAGTAGCATTAAAGAAGTGACGGCAACGGCTGAGCTGGTGATTGATGAGTTCGCCAAAGTACAAAGTATCCAAAAGCAAACCCAAACTGCGCTAGCTGATGCTGATACGCAGCAAAGTGAGATTTTGCGGCAGATACGGGTCACTAGCTTTGAGTCGGCCAGTGATTATGTCGATCAGTTGTCAGCGTTAAGACGCCAAAAAGGCCGTTTGGTCAGCTTGGAGGATTTGCGTTATCTAGATGCCGATAAGTTACAAGCATTGCAAAAGCAATTAGAAGAGGCCGAAAGCGAGCTTGCCGAAAAAACGGTGCTGTTTTTAAGTGGTGAAGAGGCACTATCAAGCTACGAAGGCATATTGGTCGATGTCAGTGAGCGCTTAAACACCGCAGAAACCAATGCTGAGCTAAAACCTGTACTGGAAAAAATTGATGAGACCGCGCAAGGGTTAGATTTATTAACCGAGCTGTTAGGTACATTAGATGTGGCCGATGCCACCGTGCGTACGCAAATCATCGATGACATATCGACCATTTATGCCAGCCTGAACCAGAGCAAAGCCAAGCTCAACCACAAACGCAAAAATCTAGGCTCAGCGGAGGCTGTGGCGCAATTTGGTGCGCAGTTTAAGCTGTTCGGTCAGTCCATTGCCAATGCCTTATCCATTGCCAATACGCCTGAGAAATCAGACGAGCAAATGGCAAAATTGCTGGTACAGCTAGAAGAGTTAGAGAGTCAGTTCGCTGATCCAGAAACCAACAGTGGCGATCAGTTTTTAGCAGACATCATCAGCAAGCGTGAAGAGATTTATGAAACCTTTGAAAATCATAAGCAGCAATTGCTTGATGCTCGCAACCGTAAAGCGCAAAACTTAGGTGATGGTGCGCTGCGGATGCTTGAGAGTATTAAAAAACGCACGCAAAGCACTGGCGTCACTGGCTTTACAGAAGAGGAAGCGTTAAATACGTATTTTGCGGCTGATGGTCTGGTGCAAAAAGTCCGCAACATCGCAAAAGAGCTACAAGCGATGGGCTTTAGCGTAAAAGCCGATGACATAGACGCCCGTCTAAAAGCCATCCAAATCGAGAGCTATAAGAGCTTAAAAGACAAGTCGGACTTGTTTGAAGATGGTGGTCAAATCATCAAACTGGGTAAGCATCGTTTTTCGGTCAATACTCAGCCATTGGATTTGACCTTGTTGAGTCGTCAACAGTCAGATGGCAAGCGCGTGCTGAACTTGCATCTAACGGGTACAGATTACTATGAAGTGCTCAATAATGCTGAGCTAAACGCCTTGCGCCCGTATTGGGACATGAATATCGCCTCCGAGTCTGACAAGGTGTACCGCGCCGAGTACTTAGCCTATAGCATTATCGAAAGTGCCAAGAGCAGTCAAGATGGCCTAACCGAAGAACGTCTATATCAAGCATACGATGCGACCATCATTACCCTAGATGTTAATGGCGACATTGATAATGACAGCTCATTGTCTAAACTGGTCAAAGCTTATGCCACCCCTCGCTATCAGCTTGGTTATGACAAAGGCATTCATGACCATGATGCCACGCTATTATTGATGCAAATATTGCCGACACTGCGTGAAGCAGGGCTACTGATTTATACCCCGCAAGTACGTGCGTTGGCGCAATTATTCTATTGGCAACTAAACATTGTACAAGCACTTGGTCTAGACAGCTTGCGTCAATTTGGTTATGACGCTTGGTTAAATGAATCAGTGCTGACACGCGCAAATAACTGGACGGATAGAGCCGCCACCGCCGAGCAACTGCGCCGTGCCTTGGGCAGCGATACTGCGAAGTCTCTATTGGTCGAGGACATGAGCCAAGTGATGCGTCATTTTGTTATGGCTCATAATGATGACAGTGCTAGCGTTGATAAAGAGGGTAGCGTTGATAAAGGCGCCAACATCTTCAAACCAAGCTACGTTCAGCTTGCCTGTGAGTATCTCGTGAGTGTCATGGGGCAGTCGGCTGAATCGAATGCAGGTGCATATAACACAATAAACTGGCAAACCAGCCAACAAGCACAGCAGTTGTGTGAGCAGTTAAGTCAAACGCTAAATAGTACCTCAGGCAGCACACAAAATACGGCCAGTTTTGACCAACTACAATCTTCTATCAGTAAGCTTGGCTTCCAACCCAAATCAGCCTATGAGCTATTAGCCACATGGTTTCATGCACTACTTGATAAGACTTATGGTGGTACTGAATCGGCTGATGGCACGGATGAGGCAGGCGAAGCACTCAGTGAAGAGCAGCTTGCCGAGATTGAAACACAAAACGCGCTACGCAAGCAGCAATTAGAGAGTGGCCGTCATTATGTGCCTGAAGCCATTGCCGTCTTGCTTACCCAATTGAATGATGCCCAGCGTGAAGCTTTGGTGCAACGATTGATTGATTCAGGTGCTACTTTTAATAAAGGGCTAAGTGCTAAAGGATTGGGCAATCAAGGTTTAAACAGTACAGGCGCAAGTGGCACACCATCGGCCTTGTCATTTTCCTCAATCACCTCGTCGCCAGTTTCATCGACTACATCATTGACCAGTATTAATAATCCGCTCAATCAAGTGCAAAGCTTTGAACGTAGCACGGGTAAGGTATCGCTTGAGATACAAGTCAATAACCTGCTGGGTGAGCATATACGTATTTATCAGCAGACCTTAACCTTTGCCGTTGATGATTTCTTAAATCGTTTGCATCATCATGATACGCAAGTCATCCCTGCCTACAGACGTTATTTGGCCATGCGCTCAGAGATATTGCATGACTCAAAAGAGACGTTGCGACTGGACGAGTTTATGCCGCGTCCATTGTCCTCGTTTGTGCGTAACCGTCTGATTAACGAGAGCTATCTGCCACTTATCGGTGACAATCTTGCCAAACAGATGGGCACGGTCGGGGAGGATAAGCGTACCGATTTGATGGGTATCCTCATGATGATATCGCCACCAGGTTATGGTAAAACCACCTTGATGGAGTACGTGGCAAATCGTCTTGGCCTTATCTTTATGAAGATTAACTGTCCGTCACTCGGTCATGACGTCACCTCATTAGACCCCGAAAAAGCACCCAATGCCACTGCCCGAGAAGAGTTGAATAAAATCAACTTGGCCTTTGAGATGGGCAACAACGTCATGCTCTATCTCGATGATATTCAGCATACGCATGCAGAATTTTTGCAGAAGTTTATCTCATTGGGCGATGGTACACGCCGTATCGATGGCGTTTGGCAAGGTAAGACCAAAACTTATGACATGCGTGGCAAAAAGTTCTGCGTGGTCATGGCAGGTAACCCGTATACCGAAAGCGGCGAGGCTTTCAAAGTGCCGGACATGCTCGCCAACCGTGCCGATATCTATAACTTAGGCGATATCATGAGCGGCATGGAAGAGGTGTTTGCACTCAGTTATATCGAAAACTCACTGACCTCTAATACGGTTCTCGCACCAATGGCCAACCGTGACTTAAGCGATGTGCATCGTTTGATTAAAATGGCAAAAACGGACAATGCGAATCTTGCCCAAGCACAAAGCAGCGATCTGACGTATCCGTATAGCACCTCAGAAGTTAACGAAATTATCGCCATCTTGCGCCATATGTTTAGGGTGCAAGAAGTCATTCTGGACGTCAACCAAGCCTATATTGCCTCCGCCTCGCAAGATGATAAGTATCGTGTTGAGCCGATATTTAAGCTACAGGGCAGTTATCGTAATATGAATAAGATGACCGAAAAGCTATCGGCGGTCATGAATGAAGAAGAGCTGAACCAGCTGATAGACGATCATTATCTGGGCGAGTCGCAGCTATTGACCCAAGGCGCAGAGAGCAACTTGCTCAAGCTTGGTGAGATGCGTGGTGTCTTGACCGAAGCAGAAACAGAGCGTTGGGCGCAAATCAAAGCCGACTTCCTACGTAACAAAGCCATGGGCGGTGAAGATGGTGATACTGGCGCACGTATCGTCGCCCAGTTGGTCGACTTGGCCAGTGGTTTCAATGCCATCAGTAGCCAGTTTGAGACATACTTAACAAAAAACGACCCAGAGCAAATCGCTCGCTTACGAGAAGCAGGACAGCAAGCGCAACTCGATGCCCAGCTAAACGCCCAATTAGAAGCACAAAAAATACTTGCTGATAGCGTCATTAACAATGCCAAAGTCGTCAGCGACAGTATCGATAATGGCTTTGAAAAAAGCGTGAGCCAATTGCTGCAAATATATAAGCACGATCACAATGCTGGAAAGGCGGAAGGTGAGTATCTCAAGCAAAACCAATATGCACAAAAACAGCTCATGGTGCAGCTGGTCAATGCCGTTGAACAACTGGCGCAAAAAATGGCGGATAGCTTGGTTAGCAATAATGATAATCAAACAGCCGATAGCGATATCCCTAATATTCATCAGCAGACCGCATTGATGGCAACTGCCCTCAAGCAAGCATTAGAGCCATTGACGATGCGGATGGATGAGAAGCTGGCGATTGATACCAGCACCGATCAATCTGGTAAGTTAATCGTCAATAGTCTAAATAGACTTAATAAAATCTTTGATGATTATGATTAATCACTACTGATTAATAGCTGACGATTAGTCACTACTGGTTAACAGCTATGATTGATGGCTAACGATTAAGCGTTAATGCTTAATTATTAACGCTTATGAGCAATGCTGATGATTATCACTTATGAATAGCACTATAAATAGGGCTTATGATTAAGAGACAGTGGTAATATAGTCGGCAACAGCTACTTTAGATACGATGACAGCGAGTAAGAGTGCTATAAACAGTAGGTTAAGCAAGACTGACACTGTATCCGATGATAGTGAATCGACTATATCAAACCAATGAGAAAATTATGGCGCACAAAAAGAAGAACGTCCGCAAAAAACTTTGCCCCGTCTGCGAGCGTGAGTTTAGTTGGACGAAGAAGTTGGATAAAAACTGGGAGAGCATGGTCTATTGCTCCGACCAATGCCGCCGTGTTAAGAAGTATGAAGGGCTGGATCATCAAAAAGAAGATAAATAGGCAGTAATAATTAACCATAGATATTAGGGCGTGTCCTCAATTCAATCGATAGTTATCTAAATGGGTTAAAAATGGCTAAATCTTGCCAAACCGCGTCAAATAGCTGACTAATATCTGGATATTATCTTCGCTATTTTCCTTGTTTGACTGCGATTTATCTCATTTTTATCACCATTTCTAAAATGAGGACACGCCCTAGATATACGGCACAAGGGGGTAGATGATGGCACATAAAAAGGTAAACCTACCGCAAAAAACCTGCCCCGTCTGCCAGCGCCCGTTTACGTGGCGTAAGAAGTGGGAAAAGGATTGGGAGCAAGTGATCTATTGTTCTGAGCGGTGTCGTCGGGGGAAAGATAAGGCAGATTAAGATGAGGTTGAAAGTGTAAAAACCGCTACCTCTTCTATAGTCGTTCCACTATAAAATAAATACAGCGATACGAGTTGCATTTTGCGGAGCTTCTGTCTGCGTAAGCACAGCAAGAAAGAAAAATGTATCTCTGTATCGCATAGTTATATTTCTGCCTTTTTTATTTAGGACTGGCTATAACTCAAAGTTACCAAAAGAGAAAAATAGAAGTAAGAGTTCTGTTGGAGTTATATAAATTATATTAAAATATCATATAAACTATACTTCGAAATTCAAGTGAACCAGACTGCTTTCGATTTTTGTGATCGAATCGCCAAAGTAAATATCATTGCATTTGTTAAATATTTCAGTATTAACTAATGTGTTGTTGTAAAAGTTATTGAAAATAAAGTTTATAAATTGAAAGGGAGTTATAGCTGATTTAACAGGTATTCTACAGTTTTGATATTGACCTATAGTTAAATGTGATTGAGGATGCTCAACTTCCTTAAAAGATTTTTTGTCATAATCGAATCTAAGAGGAGATGGTACTATGCTTCTATTTATTACTTCAGCATAGATCAAGTCGTCAACATAAAGGTCTGGCTGATTTTGGAACTCTTCTAAATAAGGTGATGGCAAAAAAGCAACTCTATGATTTAGAAGAGTAGTGCTTTGAAATTCGTAATAGAATTGAATAATTGCACCATCAACAAGAACTAAGTTATAGTATTTCCTATCTCTGCATATATCATAAACTTCTCGATAACTCAGTTTTTTGTCAAACGTTTCAGATAATTTATTTGTTTTTGCCCAAGAAACAACAGTTTTATCGTTCAAATACTTATTGATAGAACTGAAATTTTGTTTGGCACTGTAACTTTTTTCAATCAAAAGAACTGTTAAAAAGTTAATTTGCTCCAATATGTTTTCAGGAACAATCATGGTTTACTTATCTCTCTTTTGAGAGCCTCCAGTATTTCAGGAGGTAAGTCATCCAAAAATAACTTCTTAGATTGAACACCACTTATAAATTCATTGAGTATATTAGAGGCACTATCAATAATTTTTTGTTCCTGTTCAGATACATCTCTATTAATAGTCTTAATTTTTTCTTTTTGTTCTACTGTAGGATATACAAATGATAATTTGAAATTACGAGATTTAACTTCTTCAAACTCATTGTTTAATTTATCCATATTCTCACCAATCCCAGTTACCCTAACCCATGCCTTACTTCTTGTAATTGCGGTAAACAACCTATTTCTGTTTGTGGCGATATTAGAGTTAGACTCAGAATTACTACCATAACACTCCTCTGCATTTATGACGTAAACCATACCAGCTTCGTTACCTTTAGCCCTAAACACCCCTGTAAATGTTATAGAGTCTTCTTCCTCATTAAAAAAATTGTCTTGTGAAATATCGTCTCCTGTCAAATGGCTGTTTATTTGGTTTTCATAAAGAATCTTTCTAATTAGCCCTATATTTTTTTTAGTGGTAAAAGGATTGGGGTTAATAACTATGATGTCATCTGCTCTGAGCTCGTCCTCTCTAATATTTTTAATTATTTCGTTAGCAATCCAAGTTGCTTGAGCTGTATTTTCTTCAAAAGTTTTAAAGACAATTAGATCATCAATATCAAAGTTTTCAACTAAAAAAGTTGGACTTGTTTCATCATTTCTCTCAAGAACTACACTTTTGCCTTCTAAAAGCTCACCACCAGTCACTTCATATCCTACTTCTATCCACAGGTTGTTATTCTCAAAAATCTGAACTATACCTGTTTTAAGAGTTGTACTAGGTTCTCTATATATACCGAAACCTAAGGCGTGAGCGGCAGTGAGTACTGGTTTAGAATTTCTATAACACTTCTCTAAAATAATATCATTTTTCTGATATTCACTATTACGAATAACTACTCTTGGATTGCCACTTTCATCGTTTCCAAAAATTTCTTCAGGGGAAGGTAACGATTGACTATTTAAATTTTGCAACTCGTCATATGCATAAATTAATTTTTTATTGTTGTCTAACATTTCATAACAGATATTCAAAAAGGAAGGAGAGAAGTCCTGAGATTCATCAACAACTATAACGTCGTAAGTTTTGAATTTCTTCCCTTTAGCCTTATATTCTCTCAAAGCTAAATCACATGCACCACTAAATGCATTATTGAAACCAAATTTATTTCTAGCAGATTGAAAGTCATATATTGTAGGTAACTGGTGCTCAACACAGAATTTATAATATATTCCTGAAGATGAATGGCTACCCCAAGAATGTATGATGTGTATTTTTGACCAATCTGGCTCAGCGTGAGCATGTTCAAAAACAAAAGTATTAATCAATCGTTTGAACTGATTTTTTAGAGAACGCGTATGGAAAGTGACAGCAATTTTCCAGTCAGGATGTTGTACATGTATATAGGCGACTTTGAGCGCTAGAACAATAGTTTTACCAGAACCAGCAAGACCTCTTATTCGTTGTACACCATTTGCCATTTGCAATACTGCTTCAGCTTGAGAGTTATCAAGATTAGCAATTGATTGTTCAAGCTCTTGCAAGCGAGCGCCTCTAGATTTATCATTATTGATGTCTCTACTATTTTTATTTTTTCTAATATTAGAAATTGAGTGTAATACAGATAGTAAATGCTTATGGTAAATTGGTTCGTAAGAGCTACGCAGGGATTTAATAAAACCTATCAAGTTAGAGTCATCACATAGAGGGTATATTTCGTCAAAGTCATCTTTATGGTTTACATCATTGATGAACGGAGCATACGTGATAGGGATAATATTGACCATTAGCTCACGACCTTTATTAAGATCGTCATAGGATTTTAATTTAGCCTCCATCTTATTAAAACTATCATCTTGGTTTGACTTGAAATTTTTGTCTAATAGCCTAGTCTCTTGTACATCAAAAATGATTAAACCATGTCTCTCTGAAACAAACGTTGCATCGAATGAATGAAGTCCTTTCGATGTTCCTATAATAGGGTAACCTATAAATAAGGTCCCTTGAAGTTCATCTTTATACTTGTTGAACAACTCCATCAATTTGTTTGAAGCCGTCGGTTTTTTGTTGGTTCCATTTATTATTGTTAACACTTATTTATACCTCAACATTAGTAGTAATAATATAATATAGCTTACAAATTCGGATTTAACCACTTCTCAGCCGTTTTCATATCCCAGCCTTTACGCTCAGCATAACTCTCTAACTGATCACGACTGATTTTACCGACATTGAAATACTCACTGTCAGGATGCGAGTAATAGAATCCACTGACCGATGACGCAGGCCACATCGCATAGCTTTCGGTTAGCGTTGTACCGATAGCATCTACCGTACCGAGCCAATCAAACAACTTGCCTTTTTCCGTATGCTCAGGGCAAGCAGGGTAGCCAGGCGCAGGGCGGATGCCGACGTATTTTTCTTTGATCATCTCATCATTAGTGAGTGACTCAGTTGGCTGATAACCCCAATACTCTTTACGGATGAGCTCATGTAAGTGCTCCGCGAACGCTTCTGCTAAGCGATCAGACAATGCCTGCACCATAATAGCATTATAATCATCGCCTGCTGCTTTGTACTTTTCAGCCAGCGCTTCTGTACCCACGATAGAGACGGTAAAGCCGCCCAAATGGTCGGTATGTGTCTCTGATGGCGAGATAAAATCTGCCAAGCTAAAGTTCGGCTTGCCACTGGCTTTGTCGCTTTGTTGACGTAAGTGCTCGAATTGATATTCTGCTGCGCCGCCTTCACTCGCATTGTCATAAACCGTAACCGTATCTGCACCAGTACGACGTGCTGGCATGAGTTTAAAGACGCCTTTGGCCACGAGTGATTTCTCATCGATCATCTTTTGCATCAGCTCATTAGCATTATCAAATAAATCACGAGCCGCTTCGCCGACCACATCGTCTTGCAAGATTTTCGGATACTTACCGACCAGTCCCCAAGAGATAAAGAACGGCGTCCAATCGATATATGGCAGTAGATTGGTGATAGGGTAATCATCCAATATCACTTGGCCTAACTGATTAGGCACTGGTGGCACATAGTTTTCCCAATCGTACTGAAAGCCAATCTTGACCGAGTTCGCATAAGAAATCTTGGCCGCTTTTGGTTGACGCTTGGCCAGACGCTCACGTACTTTGACGTACTCTTCACGTGTCTCATCGATCAGCGCTTGACGATGCTCTTTTGATAATAGCTTTGTGACCACTCCGACTGAGCGTGAGGCATCTGTGACGTAGATGACACCATCGTTTTGATATTGTGGCTCAACCTTGACGGCGGTATGTGCTTTAGAGGTCGTAGCACCGCCAATCATCAATGGTAGCGTCATGCCGCGCTCTTGCATTTGCTTGGCGACATAGACCATTTCATCGAGACTAGGCGTAATCAAACCAGACAGGCCGATGATATCGACTTTTTCAGCAATAGCAGTATCGAGGATTTTTTCACAAGGTACCATCACGCCCAAATCAACGATGTCGTAGCCATTACAGCCCAGTACCACGCCCACGATATTTTTGCCGATATCATGCACGTCGCCTTTGACGGTTGCCATCAAGATTTTACCTTTGACTTCGCCTTCGACTTTTTCGGCCTCAATGTACGGGTTTAGCCACGCAACAGATTGCTTCATCACGCGGGCAGATTTCACGACTTGCGGGAGGAACATTTTACCAGCACCGAATAAATCACCGACGATATTCATGCCGTCCATGAGTGGACCTTCGATGACTTCTAGCGGTTTGGGATATTTCTCCCACGCTTCTTTAGTATCGGCTTCGATAAAGGTGGTAATACCTTTGACCAGTGCATGGGCAATACGGGCTTCGACGGTGCCTTCACGCCAGCTCATGTCGACCGTACTTTCTTTTTTCTTGCCACCGTCTTGATAGTTTTCAGCAGCTGTCATCAGGCGTTCAGTTGCGTCTTGACCTGTTTCGCCTTGATTGCGGTTGAGCATGACATCTTCGATAGCGTCACGAGCTTCCTTTGGAATATCATCATATAGCTCAAGCATGGCTGGGTTGACGATACCCATGGTCAGGCCGTTTGTAATCGCATGAAACAGGAAGACGGAGTTAATGGCTTCACGAATCGGGTTACCACGGAAACTAAACGACACGTTAGACACACCGCCCGATACCATCGCGTTTGGCAAGTTATCCGTAATCCACTTAGTGGCGTTGATGAAATCAGCACCGTAATTGTTGTGCTCAGTGATACCAGTGGCAACGGCAAAAATATTTGGGTCAAAAATAATATCTTCAGAAGGGAAACCGACTTCATTAACCAACACATCATAACTACGCTGACAGATTTGGATTTTACGCTCATAAGTATCAGCTTGACCATCTTCATCAAATGCCATGACGATAACGGCGGCACCATAGCGCATACAGAGTTTGGCGCGCTCGACGAACTCAGCATGACCTTCTTTTAGCGAGATAGAGTTGACGACAGATTTGCCCTGCGTGCGTTTTAGCCCTTCTTCGATGATGTCCCATTTAGAGGAGTCAATCATGAGTGGTACGCGGCTGATATCAGGCTCACCAGACACCAAGTTGATGAAGTGAATCATCGCCTGCTTGGAGTCGAGCATGCCCTCATCCATGTTGATATCGACGATTTGCGCGCCGCCTTCTACCTGATCGCGAGCGACATCGAGTGCTTCGGTATAAGCTTCCGTTTTGATCAAGCGTAAGAACTTTTTAGAGCCTGTCACGTTGGTACGTTCACCCACGTTGACGAATAAGCTGTCTGCTGTGATGGTAAATGGCTCAAGCCCAGATAAGCGGCAGGCAGGAGCGATTTCAGGAATCACACGCGGCGCATAGTTTTTTACCATATTCGCGATTTGGCGAATGTGTTCTGGTGTCGTACCACAACAGCCGCCCACGATATTTAAGATGCCTGCTTTTGCAAAGCCTTCTAGCAGAGCAGTAGTTTCATCAGCCGTTTCGTCATATTCACCAAACTCATTGGGTAGACCTGCGTTTGGATGCGCTGACACATAAGTATTGGCGATATTAGATAGCGTTTGAATGTGTGGACGTAGCGCATCGGCACCAAGTGCGCAGTTGAAGCCAACCGATAATGGTTTGGCATGACGAATTGAGTTATAAAATGCTTCAGCCGTTTGCCCTGATAAGGTACGACCTGACGCGTCAGTGATCGTACCCGAAATCATAATCGGTAATTCAAAACCAATATCATCAAACACACCAGTAATGGCAAATATTGCTGCTTTGGCATTGAGCGTATCGAAAATAGTTTCGATTAGGATAAGGTCGACACCACCTTCTATCAAGCACAAGGTCGCTTCACGGTAGTTGAGTACCAATTCATCAAAGGTGATATTACGAAACGCAGGGTCATTGACATCAGGTGATAGCGAGCACGTGCGTGAGGTAGGGCCTACGACACCAGCGACGAAACGAGGCTTGTCAGGTGTCTTGGCAGTGAACGCATCTGCTGCACTGCGGGCAAGTTGAGCTGCCGTCTTATTGAGCTCAGGTACCAAATACTGCATGTCGTAGTCGGCCATGGATAGACGCGTACCGTTGAAGCTATTGGTCTCGATGATATCCGCACCAGCAGTCAAATGATCGTTATGGATATCTATAATCATTTGCGGTTGCGAGAGTACAAGCAAATCATTATTGCCGCGCACATCTTGGTCTATATCCGAAAAGCGCTCACCACGATAATCTGCTTCTTCTAATTTATAGGTTTGAATCTGTGTACCCATCGCCCCGTCTAACATCAAAATTCTTGAGGCCATTTGCTCAGTGATACGGGCACGTGCTGTTAGCTGCTGCTCTTTGTACGGAAACACGGCAGGTGGCGTCAGTATAAAGTCATCAGCAGATTGTGATGAGATAGAAGTGGCATCAGTGTTTGAAGTCATTGTTTGGGTCATAGGAGCGCTGCTTATATCGTCAATATTATAAAAGGAGGGGATAACAAATAGGGTGTAAATATATATAAAAGGCGTCGAAAAAGTCGCATTATTTTAGCATGAAAATTACACAGCACGAGGGATAGTACTTATTCCTCTTTGGCAATATCATCCACATATAGTTGATTCAGTTTAAAAGAGATACGAGGCAACCGAGTGTAGAGGTATAGGTGATACTTCAAGAGAGGTTAACGTTGTCATTCTTTTATAGAGGATGGACTATATTGTCTGTTTATTCGATACGAACATTAGAGTCTATTGCATAAAACAGGTAGGCACAAATGAATATCTATTCGCTTATCGATTACATAAAGCTTTGCTTTTGTAAATTAAAGTTAGACATTACTCTCAAAAGTCAGACATTACTCTTAAAAGTAAGACAGAGTTTACAGCGCCGCTACAAAAACAGCGCAAAGGTATCTTGATAAACTTTTTTGAGATGTTAATTTGATTTCAGAAGAACTGGTATTTCGTAAGCAATACTTACTAATGAATGTTCATCGCTTTTATCAGATATGAATATTTATATCGATGTAATGATCGCCTATAAAATACAGGTTAGTTAATGAGATAAGACTATTATCGTCTAAAAATATTCAATTACTACTACTTAATCGTCAAGGATAGAATTATGAAACTTACTAAAATTGCTGCAATCGGTACACTAGCCCTTTCAGTTGCGGGCTTGAGCGCATGTAATAACATGACGCCAAGTGATAGCACAGATGCAGCAACGCAAACGCCTACTAGCAGCCAAGCAATGTCAGACATGAACGTGGTACAAGTCGCACAGAGCAATGCTGACTTCTCATTGCTAGTTGAAGCCGTACAAGCGGCTGGTATTGCAGAGCCACTATCTAATCCTAACGCCAACTTTACGATATTTGCACCAACCAATGAAGCATTTGCACAAGTATTGCAAGAAACAGGCATGACCAAAGCGCAACTGTTTGCCAACAAGCCATTGCTAACCAAAATCTTGGGCTACCATGTAATTAATGGTGCGGCGCCAGTATATGCAGCAGATGTGAAGCCAGGCAACATTGCCATGCTTAGCAAAGACACGCTAATGGTGACAGCGAAAGGTCAGCTGCAAGACGAAAATGGCCGTACAGCTAACATCCTAAAGACTGATATTGCTGCTACCAATGGTGTTGTACACGTAATCGACAAAGTGCTATTACCTAAATAAAGTACGACTATAAAATAGCTTTAGTTAAGATGTGATAACCGTATACCTATATATGATGAAGCTGGTATGAATACCAGCTTTTATCTGTCATAAGATGGCTGTTTTATTACAAGCGTCCATTTTATTACAAGCGTCCATTTTATTAAAAGCATTCGTTTTATTAAAGGCATCCGTATCTCTAATATCACGGTGACCGATATACAAGTTAATAATGGTGTCGTACACGTGATTGATACAGTGTTGCTACCTAAGTAAGCATTAATTCAAAATTAATCAGTTAGAATCGTAGTTATTGGTATAGCAGATTTGATGTGATCGACTCCAACCAATTGGTATCGCTTGCAATAAATAAGTTGTTAACTGTTATATTCATTAACTGAGAGAACTTATTTGTTCATCAAATAACTTAATTGAACATTCATTGATAAGGAAATACCTATGTTGAAGAAGAACCTATTATCTATCGCTGTTGTTACCGCTGCCATGTCACTCGCTGCTTGTGCTGACAAAGAAGCCACTACTGATCCAGTAGAACCAGAAGCGACTACTGAAGAAGTTGTAGCAGAGCCAATGGCTGAAACTGATGCAATGGGTGAAACCGATCCTATGGCTGAAACTGATGGCATGGAAGATACGATGGCTACACAAACCATCGCTGAAATCGCAGCAGGCAACGAAAACCTAACGATTCTAACCGCTGCATTACAAGCGGCTGGTCTTGATACTATGCTAATGGAAGAAACCAAGCATACAGTATTTGCACCAACTGATGATGCGTTTGCTCCTGTATTAGAGAAGCTAGGCGTAACTAAAGAAGAGCTATTGGCTAACACTGATTTGCTCAAAAAAGTACTTCCTTACCATGTGCTAGCGTCAGAAGTATTGGCTGCTGATATCCCTTATGGTACTGATATCAAAACAGCAAACGGTGCAACTATTTCTATCAGCGAAGACAATGTAATCACTGATGCTACTGGTAACACTGCTAATATCACTGGTACAGATATCATGGCAACGAATGGTGTAGTACACACTATCGATGCAGTATTAATGCCTGAGTAAGTTTTTAATCTATTTGTTCATACTTTATCAATGATATCGAAAAGGCCTAGCTTTTAGCTGGGCTTTTTTGTGCCCAAAGGTTATCTATCGTCAGTTCATCGTAGCACTGCTATAAGTCTATCGCATGAAATTGACAGCTGATTCAATGCAACTGTGAGTCTAGATAGCTGATGATAAGGGCAGAGATATCGAACTTTTTAGCGAGATCAACGTTAGCACTTTTTGGTATCACTATTTTGACCATAGTCTTTACGCATTAAGACTTGCGGTTAGAGTAGTAGAGTGGATGTCTTATGAGTGCGCAGAGGTAAAGATAGAGGCACACCATATCTGTATAAGTACATAAGAGAGTAGGTACGTATCTTATGACTAGCTCTGTTGTATCTATATTTTAGCAGTGCTTGTTTTATATTTATTCATTGAGACTACACAAATAAAAAAGCCCAAGACACTTATCTTGGGCTTTTTTTAGAGGCTTAAAAAACCACTACTTTAAAGAGTTTCAGTAAACGTATTACTTAGCTTCTTTGTTGAGTGGATTTGCAGCCAATCTTTGTTGCTCTTCTGCATGACGCTCTTCCCAATAAGTCGCATTCTTGATACCAAATTTCTTAGGATCAAAAACGAATCTTTTGGCAGTCGTACCGCCACCAGCTTTAAGCTGTGCTTCGTAATCTCGTAGGATATCGATAGCAGGGCGTGCGACAAAGAAGATCACGATGATACCAACGATGTTCAACCAAGCCATCAGGCCAACACCAACGTCGCCAAGTCCCCAGATATATCCAGAGCTGTTTAGTGCGCCATAAGCAACCATAAACATGATGATAAGCTTAACAACGAACTGACCTGCTTTACTAGCGCCTTTGCCCATAGAGCGGGTAAGGTACGAGATGTTGACTTCAGCGATGTAGTAGTACGCCAAGATAGTCGTAAAGGCAAAGAAGAATACAGCGATGGCAATGAAAGTATTACCAAAAGTACCGTAGACTGATTCCATCGCCATTTGGGTGAATGAAGGAGAGTTAATCTCGATATTTGCCGCTACGTTTTGGACTAAGAACTGACCTTCAGGTAGTGTACCTTGGATATTGTACATGCCTGTAGACAAAATCATGAAGGCAGTCGCAGAACAAACAAGTAAGGTATCAACATAAACTGAGAATGCTTGTACCAAACCCTGCTGTGCAGGATGATCAACCGCAGCAGCTGCGGCAGCGTGAGGACCTGTACCCTGACCAGCTTCGTTTGAGTAAATACCGCGCTTCACACCCCAACCGATAGCAGCACCAAAGCCTGCTTGAGCAGTAAATGCATCACCAATGATTGAACCAAATACGTGAGGGATCATGCTGAAGTTAGAGAACATGATAAGTAGGGCTAAGATAATATAACCTACTGCCATAAATGGTACAGCGTATTCAGTAAAGGTCGCAATACGTTTGATACCACCAAAAATGATAAATCCTAATACCACTAAGATAATACCAAGGGCGATAATACGAGTTGTGCCAGTTTCGATACCCATGAAGTTCATGACTGAACCTTCACCGGCGACCTGAGCCACAGCATTGATAACACCGTTCGCCTGTACACCAGGTAAGAAGATACCACAAGAAACGATAGAAGCAATGGCGAATAAAATACCATACCACTTTTGCCCAAGCGCACGCTCGAAGTAGTAAGCAGGGCCACCGCGGTATTCACCCGTGACAACATCGCGCTCTTTATAAATCTGACCCAAGGTAGATTCAACATAAGCGGTTGAAGCGCCTAAGAAGGCCACAACCCACATCCAGAATACGGCACCTGGACCACCAAAACCAATGGCAGCAGCAACACCAGCGATGTTACCCATACCTACACGACCAGCTAGAGAAACAGCTAATGCCTGAAATGATGAGATACCATCATTATCAGGTTTGCCCTTAAACAGCAATCTAATCATTTCACCGAATAGGCGGACTTGTACAAAACGCGTTAAGATGGAATAAAACAGACCCGCACCTAAGCACAGATAGATCAGCGCAGGGCTCCAGATAATTCCGTTTACTAAGTTAACTAAACCTTCCATATTTATATTCCTAGTACTGTCTCAAAGTGGCTCTGTATGCTAGGAGTAAGCTAACTGGTTAACTTACTTATTTAAGTTAAGCAGTTAAATTAGCTACATCGACTCATGTATATTACTTGAGTCTCATACGTGCTTGGCCACTAAGAATGGACTGTAGTTTTCTGTGTTTATCCGCATATATTAATAGCAATATTGACCGTTTATATAGTGCTTGCTATTGACAATATTAGTATCAACGGATAAAACAGGCAGTTATATAATTAAATACTTATCGTAGTGACAGTATTCAATTTGCTATGAGCCGTTCCGATTGACTACACTATTGGCATGGCTGATTAAGTTTAGCGAGTAACTATCTATAACCACTTACTATAACTACTTAGCTAGTAGTTAACTGATATTTAAATAGAAATCAGAAATTCGCTAATACTAATCATACTATAAGTCCACTACCAAATGTATTCAAACCGTACGGCTACGTAACTGCAATTTGCCATATTTTTGTACCAATTACTAGAATTTTCTTTTTATATAACTATATATATGTATATTTGATAAGTTGAGTACAGTCATAAATAAGCATAAAACATCATATGTTTCATCATTCTGTAAATCTCAAATTTCGGTACACCGATATACTGATGAATTGTAAATAAATAGCCTCTGTGATGGGCTATAAAATCCACAGGAAAGCAAAGTATAAACTCGTAGAAATGTTAGGATTTTGGTGGTGTTTACGGAGAGCTATCGTTCGATAATCAGTAAGAGAAGCAAACGAGCGAAAACATATGGCGGTTGTACTTTGGTAATCATAAATTGCAAAAGTGCCGTGATGGCATCATCATTGTTAGCATACTTTGCAAATGACGATATGACGCTTTATAGATAGAGGTGTATAAGTAGGGGTATGATAACGACTACGCTAGCAATGCCTTTATCAGTCTCTGCAAAGTTATATAAGTAATATAGAACTGTGTAAGCATTCAAAGTCAGTATCCAAAAATTATGAATAAGTATTCAAAAATTATTAAAAAAACGTGTTACTAAGTATTTTATTATTTACCATTATTAGGAGAAACAACGATGAAGCGTCAATCAATTGTAAAACCCATTATGTTGGCAGCCGTATTAGCGACTTCTACCGTTGGTCTAAGCGGCTGTGGCTATAACAACCTGCAGGCGCAAGATGAGCAAGTGACAGCATCGTGGTCAGAAGTGGTCAACCAATACCAGCGCCGTGCTGATTTGGTGCCAAACCTAGTCAAAGTGGTACAGCAGTATGCTGAGCAAGAGCAAGAAGTATTCACTCAGGTGGCAGAAGCTCGCTCACGTGCTGGTGGTATCACGGTAACGGCAGAAGTGCTCAATGACCCAGAAGCGATGGAGCGTTATGCTGCTGCGCAAGAACAGATGACTGGTGCGCTATCACGTCTAATGGCCGTGTCTGAGCGATATCCTGAGCTCAAATCAGATGCGCTGTTCCAAGATTTGCAAGCTCAGCTAGAAGGCACTGAAAACCGTATTACGGTCGCGCGTAACCGTTATATTCAAGAAGTACAATCGTATAATACGACGGTACGCCAGTTCCCAACCAACATCACTGCCAAAGTATTTGGTATGGATACCAAGTCAAACTTTAGCGTGGCGAATGAAGACGCTATCTCAACGGCGCCGACTGTTGATTTTGGTGATGACGATGTAGCGAGTGCTCAATAAAGCGCATTGAATAAAGCTATCGATAGAAACGTGTTAGTGGCTCTATTCGTGTAGAGTAGTCGGCCAGATTTATTTTAAAGGTATTGATAAGTATGAATACCTATCAATTTATAGTTAGTTAAAGGTAATTTGGATATAGAGCAGGCGAGTAACAGTACTACAGATGGTAGACTGAGCACGCCTGACGCCATATCCAATTTATATGGAACTGACTATAGTATAGATGTCATTTGAGGTGGTATAGATTAGATGAATCATTCAAAAGCAATCTTATCAGTATTACTGCTCACACTTAGCGTCAGTGGTGCGCCTATGCTACACGCTGCGCCTAACGATACAGCTGCTGCGACCAATGGCACGTCGAGCTTGCAAGATCGTAGTGTCGAAGATTTGGTGGCGCTTGCCAAAGCAGGTGAGTCCAATGAAGCCATCAACGATGCCGTGTTGGGTAATGACGCTATCAATGATGCCGTGTTGGGTAATGACGCTATCAATGATGCCGTCCTTGGCAACGAGGCGATTAATCCTAATGTGGCTAATGATGAAGCGACATCAAGCTCGCAGCCAACCGCTCAAGCACCAATACAGTCAAATGCAGAGAGTGTCGATGCTGATAAGCTGATATTGAATTCGCCCGTGATTGATCAGGCCAATATCTTAAACCCGCAAGAAAAACAGCGGTTAGAAGCACAGCTCAGAAGTATTTATCAGCAAGGCTTTGCCCAAGCCGCAGTGGTGATCGTGCCTACCACGAATGGTGTGCCCATATTTGACTACGCACTAGAAGTGGCTGAAAAGTGGCAGCTAGGTAATGAAGATATCGATGATGGCTTACTGATGGTGGTCGCTGTTAATGACCGTGACATGTATATTTTGACAGGCTACGGATTAGAAGGTGTGTTACCAGATGCTGCGGTCAGCCGAATTATTCGTGAAGATATCACGCCGTTGTTTAAGCAAAACGATTATGGTGCTGGGATACTGGCAGGTGTCGGGGCATTAAAGGCGCGTCTGACTGCTGATCCTGAGGTATTGGCTCGTGCTGATGTGCAAGCAGCCGAGCGTAGTACACAGCAGGACTCTGAAGAAGTGCCGTCGCCTATTTTCTTATTTATCATGGCGATGATATTCGGTAGTTTTATTGCTAATATCTTTGGTCGTGTGTTTGGCTCTATCCTGACGACGGGCGGCTTCTTTGCTGGCTCACTCGCATTGGGTGGTGGCTTTTTCATGACTGTGATTATGGCGATATTTTTGTGGCTATTTTTGATTTCACGTGGTGGCGGTGGCGGTAAAGGTGGCTCTGGCGGTGGTCGTAAACGCGGTGGCATGATATTCCTGCCTGGCATGGGCGGTGGTAGTAGCGGCGGCTTTAGCGGTGGTGGTTTTGGCGGCGGCGGATTTGGCGGCGGCGGTGGTGGATTTGGCGGTGGTGGTGCTGGCGGATCATGGTAGACGCTGGCTAGAACTCTTGATAAAACTAGAACTCTTGATAAAACTAGAACTCTTGATAAAACTAGAACTCTTGATAAGAACAGATACTAAATCCCCATTAGCAATGACGTACTTGAGGAAATAATACAATGGCAGAAAACAACACTTCAAATCCCAGTTTTGCCCGCTGGTGGCGTCAAGTTTTGTTTGTCCCTCTTTTGCATAGTAAGTGGCTAACAGAGGATGCCAAAGCTCGTCTCACAGAAAAAGTAACACAGGCAGAGCGTGGGCATCGCGGTGAGGTGTTTTTAATTGTAGAAAACCATCTGCCTATCCAAGATGCTTATCATGTTGGCTGCCGCGCACGTGCGATTGATTTGTTTAGTGAATATCGCGTTTGGGATACTGAAGAAAATACAGGTGTTTTAATCTATGTCAATGTTTGCGAGCATCAGCTAGAGATCGTGGCGGATCGTGGTATCAGTGCTCACGTCAGTCCAACTGTCTGGCGCGCGATGTGCGACAAAGCAGTGTCAGGCATTGCCAATCAAAAAACAGAAGAAAGTCTCGCTGAATTATTGGATGAAGTAGGACAAGTAATGCGCCAGTACTATCATCTTGAGCATGATCCAGCGGGTAATGAGTTGTCTGATACGGTGGTGTTTTTAAAGTGATGTTTATCATCGTATCTGATAGCCGTTGTTTTAGATTTTATCGCTTCTCTATGGTTTCAGCTTCAATTGAAATATAATAGCGTTTCTAGAAAGAGAGCGATTGAGATATAACTTAAGCATATATACAAATACCGCATTTATAAAAGCCTTTCTTGATAACACCCTAATATAAAAAGTCACTACTGGAACACTATGATTGATTTAATACAGAAACTACCGAAAGCTGAACTGCACTTACATATCGAAGGCTCATTAGAGCCTGAGCTGATGTTTAGATTGGCAAAAAAAAACCAGATAGAAATTCCGTATAAAGACATAGAAGATGTGCGTAACGCCTATAACTTCACCAATCTGCAAACATTTTTAGATATCTACTATGCAGGTGCAAACGTCCTTATCACCAAAGATGATTTCTATGATTTAACATGGGAATACATTCTGAAGTGTGTTGAAGACAATGTCATTCACACAGAGATATTCTTTGATCCACAAACCCATACCGAAAGAGGCGTGCCTTTTGAAGCGGTAATTACGGGTATCAAAGAAGCACTCGCGGATGCCAAGGAAAAATACGGCATCACTTCTTGCATTATCATGTGTTTTTTAAGACATTTATCACAAGAAGAAGCTTTTAAAACGCTAGAAGAAGCAATGGCGTTCAAAGATGACATTATCGGTGTCGGTCTTGATTCTTCAGAATTGGGCAACCCTCCTTCAAAGTTCAAAGATGTCTTTAAAACGGCAGAAGAAGCGGGCTTTAAATTGGTCGCACATGCTGGCGAAGAGGCAGATTTTTCCTACATTTACGAAGCATTGGATTTATTGAACATTAATAGAATAGATCATGGCGTGCAGTCTATAAAGAGCCCAGAGCTGATGCAAAGGCTTAAAGATGAGCAAATGCCGCTGACCGTTTGCCCGAACTCTAATATTGAACTCAGGGTCTTCGGGAATTATAAAGAACACAATATAAAAGAGCTGCTAGATTATGGTCTGAATATCAGTGTCAATTCTGATGATCCAGCGTATTTCAAAGGCTATATCAATCAAAACTTTATAAATATCTGTGAAAACTTACCTTTAACAGAAGACGATATCGTTACCTTAGTAAAGAATTCATTTAGATCGTCGTTTATAGATGATGAATTAAAAGCAGAATATCTAGCGAAAGTGGATCTAGCACTACAGTAAATTCAATATGATTAGGTTTTAGTATCCAAGGCTTAACGGTTTATATAAATCGTTAAGCCTTTTTTATTGTGCTGCTAGGACACTTTTATTCAATGGAATCATCATACGACATAATACTTAGCCCTATTTCATATCGGATATCAGTATCTGTCATTCCGTTACGGCTATAGCGCAGTAATCTCTTGTATTAATAGTGGCAGAATGATGCCAGCTTTTTCTGCTAACGTTATATCAACGAGTGTATTCGGTGTCGGGTCTGGGTTTATCTCGATAATTTGGGCGCCATTTTGTTTGGCTAGCTGAGATAGTCCCGCAGCAGGGTAGACGAGGCTTGATGTGCCAATACTAATAAACACCTCGCAGTTAGTCGCAGCATTTTCAGCTGTTTGCCACTCATCTACAGGCAACGCTTCACCAAACCACACGATGTCTGGTCTGATATATCCATCGCAATGTTCACAGGTCATCAGCGTTTCGTCAAAGCTAGGCACATTTTCGCCGCTATATGAGTTCCTTGCTTGGTTTGGGTAGGGCCTCTCGCACTGACTACAACGATTGCACCACAGATTGCCATGTAAATGGGTCACGGTACTACCAGCTTGCTCGTGCAAGTCATCGACATTTTGGGTGATGAGTGTCACTTGCTGATTGGAGGACTGGGCATAATACTGCCACTGTGCTAAGGCATCATGTGCAGGGTTAGGTCTTTTATCGGCGACCACTTGCCGGCGCCATTGATACCATGACCACACTAGCTTTGGATCGCGAATGAACGCATCTGGCGTGGCCAAATCTTCTACGCCATAGTTCTCCCACAACCCTGTTTGTTTGTCTCGAAACGTTGGGATACCGCTTTCTGCAGAAATACCAGCCCCTGTCAAAATGCAAATACGCTGTTTCGATTTCAGTAACTTGGTGGCAAGTTCTACTTCTGCTATTAACGCTGGTGATAATTCTGCTAACATGAGCCAACCCTTGCTAATGATGGATATTTTTTCTTATGATAGATGGAATTTGGTGGCTTGTCATACTGTTTGCCGTTATCGCAGTCTTATGGATGTTGGCAAAGGCGCGTGGTGCTAAAGCGGGCGAAAAACATAGCCACAAACACAGCCACAAAATGAGTGCAAAGGCGAATAAACCTATTAATGATAGCCTACAAAAAACCTCAGCATTATTGAAGCAGTATTTCCCTGATTATCGAGTAAACCGTAAAGCGAATCATTTATTGCTCAGTAAGCAAGACAAAAAAATCGCGATGATTACCATTGATAAAAAAATAGACGTTGGTCAACGTCGTTTGGGAGATGTTCCTGTGATTAATTACCACCGTGTACCCAGCCGTGCTCAATTGACTGCCAATTTGCAAGAGGCAGAGTAAATTTTGTTATTATAGTCAATCCTCTATAAATTGGGTACGGTGTCAGTCTCGCTCAGTCTACTATTTGTAGTACTTTCACTCGGCTTCCTTGTATCCAAATTATACCGAACCGACTATAGGTGAGAGCCTCAGAAGTATACGGGCACAGAAAAACCGCAAACATTTGGACATGTAGGTTTGATGAGTATGGGCAGTTTAGGGTAGTGCTAAGGAAGGGTGGAGCGAGGCTGTAAATATAATGATTGGTGCGCTCGGCGGGAATCGAACCCACGACCCTCGGCTTCGGAGACCGATACTCTATCCAACTGAGCTACGAGCGCATAATATGCTGAACCAACGACTCTATTCACGGACACTCAATGGATAAATACTGCGCTAACCAACACAACATATCAATCAATAGTATGAATAATCAGTCGTATTACTAAGTATCGAATAAGTGTCGAAAAATAAAGACCGCTTAGTCTAACAAATAAAAACCATAAAGCCAATAAATGACGGTAGCGATTGATGTTTTTTAAGAAAAAACAAGATAGTCATTAAACAGGCATGGCAATTTACCTGTCTTTTCCCTTATAATGTCATGGAGAATTCATATTTATAATCACCGATTACAAGTGTGCTGGCACGCGGGATGGCTGTTTGCTATTGATGACCAAAGGTTATCAAAGGAGGATAGACAGAATGTCTGAGCTGTGCAGGCCTTTGTATACGTAATAAGAGAACGTGACGAATGAGAAAAGTAGTTATGTTATCGGCAGCTGCCATTCTAGGAATCGCTAGTATCGCGGTGAGCCAAGCTGAAAGTGTTGTAGAAACTCCTGCAACTGTCTCTGCTGTAGCAGACACACAGGAAGTCGTAGAAAATGCGCCTGAGCAGTCAGGCAATGATGCCCAAGCTGCTGCAGATACAACAGATGGCGCAGCTCCTGCTGATGAAGCCGCACCTGTAGATGGTGAAGCTGCTGAAGAAACAGCCGCTGCAGCACCTGCTGCTGTTGAAGAGCCGATTCCACAAGATACGCCACAAGTGCAAAAACTGATTGCACTATATCCTAACCTGATTGCTCGTATTCACCCTGTTGCTACCGTCTGCTTCGAAGATGATGAAGTGTGTGATGTGACGGCACGTGTTGCTGGCCCAGCACCTGGTGATGGACCTCGCGATGGTAAAGCGGTATACAATGCCGTATGTCATACTTGTCATGCAGCGGGCTTGCTAGGCTCTCCTGTCTTTGCTGATGCCGGCGCTTGGGGACCACGCATAGCAAAAGGTACAGATACTCTATATACCCATGCTATCAATGGTTTCAATGCAATGCCTGCCAAAGGTGGCGCGGATATCGTTGATGAAGAAGTTCAGAATGCTGTAGATTATATGATTGAAGCAGCAAGCTAATCTTTAACAAGTGCTTAGCTAAGCTTTTACGATAGATATCTATAAAGCGCCTATCTCATTCAATGGGATAGGCGCTTTTTTCATCATCAATATTATCAATATGAGACTTCAGCTGCACTATAGTTGAAATTCGTCAATAGTAGCCTCATTTTATGACTTTACAGCATCTATTCTAGCTATTCGTCGTCTCAAAATATTTTTATATACATTTATAACAAACAAAGAGGTCTTCATGTCAGAAGTACCAGCACTTACGATAAAAAACTTATCCAAGACTTATGACAATGGGTTTTCGGCTCTAAAAGGAGTCGATCTAACTGTGCCACAAGGTGGATTTTTTGCATTATTGGGTCCCAATGGTGCAGGTAAATCAACCATGATTGGTATCATCAGTTCGCTGTTTAAGCCGACCACAGGCAGCGTGCATATTTTTGGTACTGACTTGTTGGAAAACCCTTCTGTCGCAAAGCAGTACCTCGGTATCGTACCGCAAGAGTTTAATTTTAATATGTTCGAAAAAGTCGAAGATATTTTGATCACACAAGCGGGATACTTTGGTATTCCTGCCAAAGAAGCCAAGCCACGAGCGAAACGACTACTAACAGCGCTTGGTCTATGGGACAAGCGTGATAGTAAATCGCGTGAGCTATCAGGTGGCATGAAACGCCGTTTGATGATTGCACGCGCATTGATTCATAAGCCAAAATTATTGATTTTGGATGAGCCAACTGCTGGGGTCGATATTGAGCTACGCCGCTCTATGTGGGAGTTCATGCAGCAGATTAATATCGAAGAAAAGACCACGATTATTCTAACCACTCATTATTTAGAAGAAGCCGAGCAACTGTGTAAGCGCATTGCTATCTTAGATCATGGTGAAATTCGTATCAATACAGAAATGAAAGATTTATTAGCACAGCTCTCGGTGGAAACATTCGTCTTTGATTTGGAAGTGCCGGTTAATAGTCAATTGGTTTTGACAGGTGTGACAGGAATAACCCAGCCGGATGATCAGACACTTGAAGTGACCTTGACGGAAGGTGAGTCGATGAATAACGTCTTCGCCCAGTTGTCAGAGCAGGGCATTACTGTGGGAAGCATGCGTAACAAAGCCAATCGATTAGAAGAGCTATTTATGCGTTTGGTAGACAAAAATATTCAAAGTGAAGACAGCATGAAGGAGGCGGGATTGTGAGTCAAGAAATGATAGATCCTAATAAAACCATGTCATTGAGCAAAAAGTGGATTGCATTTCGCACTATATTGTTGAAAGAAGTTCGCCGAATTTTGCGCATTTGGCCACAGACATTACTGCCACCAGTCATCACCATGAGTCTTTATTTTGTCATTTTTGGTAAAATGATTGGCTCGCGTGTCGGTGAGATGGGCGGAGTGCCGTACATGCAGTTCATCGTGCCTGGTTTGATTATGATGTCGATTATTACCAACAGTTACTCCAACGTGGTTTCGAGCTTCTTTAGTGCCAAATTCACCTCTAGTATCGAAGAGCTGTTGGTTTCGCCAGTATCCAAACATGCGATTCTGATGGGGTATATTAGCGGTGGTATCTTCCGTGGACTGGCCATTGGGGTTATTGTCTCAATCGTTGCGCTATTCTTTACTGACCTCGGTATTGAGCATGTGTTCGTGACCATATTTACGGTACTGGGCACCTCTATATTGTTTTCGCTTGGTGGCTTTATCAATGCCGTGTTTGCTCGCTCATTTGATGATATTTCTATCATTCCAAGCTTTGTATTGACGCCACTTACCTATCTTGGTGGTGTATTTTATTCGATGGAAAATTTGTCACCATTTTGGCAAAATATCTCATTACTGAACCCTATTGTTTATATGGTCAACTCATTCCGTTACGGTATCCTTGGCTATTCTGATGTCAATGTCTGGTACTCGATGGCTGCTATTTTTGTATTCTGCGCAGTGTTTTATACCATTGCCTATCGCTTACTCAGTAATGGCTCACGTGTGCGTTTGTAAATTGTGCGTTTATAATATGATAGCCATTAGTTTTATGAGTCGTCATTTGTCATAGTTAGCTTGTAATCAATAGACTGATAACCTTATCATAAGAGCCTAATATTGTTGGGCTCTTTTTTTATGCTTAAAATTTCTGTAAGAAGTATGAGTAAGGCGTGTGCAGCCACGTTATTAAGTACAATTACAAGCATTGCCATCGCAGCCCCATTTGCAACAATGGATGATTATGATTGGGAGGTCATAGAAGCCCCTATTTATCCTAACTTGGGTGAGACTTGTGATAGTAAAAATGAGCTGAAATATCGAGATTGCTTGGATCAGAGTGCGATGATTTATAATCAAAATCTCATCGAAAAACTACAGTTATCAAAATATATTTCTCGTCAGCTAAACCAAACCACTATTACGATACCCAATCATGAAGCTCCTATCATATTGACCGATAAGCCTGTACAAGATGAAGAGGGGGACGGCCTTAGATATGTTTATCTCATAAATCGCTACGATAAGGATAAAAATTGGCTTTATCTATCTGGACAAGTCTATGAAACTAATAACACCGTATTGGTTGATCTAAACACGGGTGTTATACAAGAGTTTGAAGGATCGCATTTGACACTTTCACCAGACATGACTTATGCAGCCACGGTTGAAGTCGAGTTTCCAGGAGAAGAAGAGGTTCTCATTTGGAAAAAGGACAAGTATGGTAGCTATCAATATGATAAAAATAATATAGATTATGATAAATTTCGGCAACACTTCAAGTTCTATGACAGTCGTGAGTATGGTCCAATGCCTTATAGTGCAAAGCTTGAGTGGGTTGCCAATGATAGCCTATTAGTAGATTTTTATTTTAAGATGAATGAGCATGACACTATTGCTTATCGAGTACGATTTAATTATGTGAAGACAGAGCCTACCTCAGACTGGCAAATGATTCCCATAAAATAACCTATTGCTGTAAAATGAATGGTTTTTATTTCATTGTATTTAGGCATGAAAGGTAAGTAATTTATGAGTATCCACGGTATTTTAGGTGAGCAAACCACGGACTATCCAACTGAGTATAGCCCAGAGACGCTATATCCTATCGCGCGAAGTATGGGACGTGATGTGATTGGCTGGCAAGATGATAAATTAACGGTTGGTGTTGATTGGTGGCAGGCATTTGAGATGTCTTGGTTGAACACGCAAGGTATTTCGCAAGTGGCCATCGCGCGCTTTGCGATTCCTGCTAGCTCACCGTTTATCGTTGAGTCAAAATCACTTAAGCTGTATTTAAACAGTATCAATTTTACCGAATTTGCCAGTTGGGCAGAGGTGCAGACGCTGATTGCTAAAGATTTATCAGCTTGTGTGCAAGCAGATGTCATTGTTGAGTTATTTGGCTTAGATGACGAGCAAGGCAATGAGCAGTCGGGATTATTAATTGCACAGCCTGAAGGCGTTTGTATTGATGAGGCCTTGGCAAACAGCAGTGAAAAAGTAGCGCTGTGTGAGTATCCTGATGCATCACTGCTGCGTGATAATGAAGCAGAGACGAGTGGCGAGAGTGTGATAAGTGACAGCACTCAGCCTTATACTTTTTATTCTAATTTGCTGCGTAGTAATTGTCCGGTGACCAATCAGCCAGACTGGGGTACATTAGCAGTATCGATTACGACGGATAAGCCTGTTAATGCGGCTAATATACTGCGTTATATTTTAAGTTTCCGTCAGCATAATGGCTTCCATGAGCAATGTGTCGAGCAGATATTTGCTGATTTGAGTCGATACTATGAGCCAAGCGCATTGATGGTTCGTGCATGGTACACGCGCCGTGGTGGTATCGATATCAATCCTTGCCGTGTCAGTGATATAACTCTCCTGCCACAGCCAAGCCGTTTAATTCGACAGTAAATAAATATCGATGTTATGAGTTGCAGTTACGTCCTATAATCAATTAACTTTATTCATCTAAGGTAAGGATACCAGTATGAAATTGAGAACTCATGTTATAACGGTAGTGGGTGTAGCTGTGCTATCTCTGTATACGATGTTATCAGCACAAGCGGCATCCGCCGAAAGTGAGTACACTTGTGAAGATGCCTATATGGAAGTGGCTTATGACTGTGGTAAAGATGCGGTCCAAGTTGAAAAAAATAGGCTTAACAAAATATACATGACTGCGTATCGCACCTTATCACCTACTCAAAAGCAGCAGCTTGATAAAGAACAGATTACTTGGCTAAAAGCTCGCAGCAAGCAGTGTGACTTTGAGCATGATGGCCCCATGAATAACACCGTGGTATATGCCATGATTAATTCTGATGTTTGCACCGCTAACGAGACACAGAAACGTAGCAAGGTCATTGCTAAAAGATATAATATTAAGTAGTTTTTTTTAGCTAAATCACACGAGAAAAAAGCGCCTATCTCATTGAATGAGATAGGCGCTTTTTATGGCACAGTTTTTAAGACTAAAACTATTTACCGCTTACTTTCGCCATGACTTCTTCACGGCTTAGCATTTGCTTTTCTGCTTCACGGCGATTGACGTATTCATATTTGCCTTCAGCCAAGTTACGGTCTGAAACCACGATACGATGTGGAATACCAATCAATTCTAGATCAGCAAACTTAACGCCTGGACGTTCATTACGATCGTCCAATAGCACGTTAACGCCTTGCGCTTTTAGTTCTTCATACAGAGCTGTAGCAGTCTGCATGACGGTCTCTTCTTTTGACTTCATCGGTATGATAGCGACTTCAAAAGGAGCGATTGAATCATTAACTGTTGGCGTCTTCGGCCACATGATACCGTTTTCATCATTATTCTGCTCGATAGCAGCAGCGATGATACGGCTCACACCGATACCGTAGCAACCCATCATTAGCGTGACGGGTTTGCCATCTTCACCAGAAACGCGGCAATTCATGGCTTGCGAGTATTTATCACCCAACTGGAAGATGTGACCGACTTCGATACCACGTTTGATTTTTAGCGTGCCCTTACCATCAGGAGATGGATCGCCTTCTTGCACATTGCGCACATCGACGATACGTGTAATACGTGTATCACGAGCCCAGTTCATACCGATCGTGTGTTTATTGATTTCATTAGCACCGCATACAAAGTCTGACAACGTAGCTGCAGAACGATCGACAAAGACAGGCATGTCTAGATCAACACCGATGTAACCTTTGTGCAAACCAGCCGCTTTTAGCTCTTCATCAGAAGCTAATGTCAGTGGCACATTGGCCTCTTCAATTTTTTCAGCTTTGATAGTATTGAGCTGATGATCACCGCGCAACACAACAGCAATCAGTTGTGGCTCATCATCTTCGTTATGACCGTGGACGATTAAGGTTTTGACCGTATTCTCTAACGGTACATCTAGATGCTCAGCCACCATTTTACAGCTGGTCATATCTTCTGTTAAGACGTCTTCGCGCTCCATTTTTGGCGGTTGACGCTCAGCAGTGCTTACCGATTCAGCCAGCTCAACGTTAGCCGCATAATCAGAAGAATCTGAGAATGCGATATCGTCTTCACCACTGTCTGCCAATACATGGAACTCATGAGAAGCAAAACCACCGATAGACCCTGTATCCGCTTGTACTGCACGGAAATCTAAACCCAAACGGGTAAAGATGCGCGTATAAGCGTCATACATATCATGGTACGTTTTGGCCAATGAAGCTTGGTCAACGTGGAATGAATAAGCATCTTTCATCGTAAATTCGCGCGCGCGCATCACACCAAAGCGTGGACGAATCTCGTCACGGAATTTGTTTTGAATTTGGAAGAAAGTAATCGGTAGCTGTTTATAACTACGTAGCTCACCTTGGGCAAGATTGGTAATGACTTCTTCATGCGTTGGACCAAGCACAAAATCACGATCATGACGGTCTTTGAAGCGTAATAGCTCAGGACCATAATCGTCAAAACGTCCGGTCGTTTGCCAAAGTTCAGCAGGCTGAGTCATCGGCATGAGCACTTCTTGTGCACCAACATTCTGCATCTCTTCACGAACAATGCGCTCGACTTTTTGCAAGATGCGTAGCCCCATGGGCAGCCAAATATATAACCCAGAAGCAATCTTTCGGATAAGACCTGCACGCACCATCAATTGGCTTGAGGCGATGTCGGCATCACTTGGGGTTTCTTTTAGTGTGGCAAATAAAAATTGACTGGCTTTCATAAATAAAGCGTAACCTTATCAACGATAAAAAATAAGAAGAAATAGTAGGATGTTGAGCGTATGGCTAATCGTTTCATGGCCGCCGCAAGCTTACCTTTATAACTTAGCAATAATCTAGGGCATTTCCTAGTGACTAACATTTAGTGAATAAAATGCTTATAAAGAGCATCTTAGTACAACCGCTCTAATAATATAGAAGAGGGGAAATCTTGAGTGATGCATCAGTATGCTGAAATACAAAATATTCAGGTTAAAAGCCTGATAAATACTTTGATACTGACATTTTACTCATACAATCTGACTATGTTAGGTAAAGTTTGCCTAAGACGCAATGACTTTCTGTTTTTTAAGACCGAACATTGCATAAAGGTGGCGATGAGGTTGTTATAACTCGATTATTTACCAGTGTTGAGCCTATTTTTAGTAAATCTTGACGAATTTTTTGACTAACAACACATCAGTAATTATGTAGGGTATTGGTAGCTATTACTTGAAGTTACTTTGCGTACATAGCATTTATATTTTATATACCAATCTGCCATGTGCTTCATACGACAAAACTTTGAGGATACTTAGATGAATAGCCCTGATAATCGATCTTCTATTAATGCTAATAAGACCAATCCACAAGGCAAAAAACCCATCGCAACGATGTCGTGGATTGTGTTGCTTATCGGTTTAATAGCTATCGTTTTTGCGATTTATAGTGTTCAAAACAGTACCAAAGAAGCGCCGATAGAAACCATCACTCGTGAAGGCGTGGTTACTCAAATCCAAAACCTAAATCGTTTAGAAACGGTGTCGTTTAGTGTCGATACCGTTATCACCAGCCAACGTGGTGGTAGTTGGCAAAAACTGTGGCAAGACGAGCAAAAAGGATTATTTATTGCGCATGGACGTGTTGAGGCAGGGGTTGATCTGAGTGCCTTGACACCTGAGATGGTACGAGTGGTTCAGCCTATTGCTTCTGATGTAAATGATGACCAAATATCGGAAGCTAACACGACGGCATCGACCATGCCACAAATCAATATCACCTTGCCACCATCAGAGATATTTTCGGTGTATTTAGACGATATTGAGATTTATGATTGGCAGACTGGTGCTTTTGGTATGATGCAAGTCGATCCAAAGATATTTGACCAAGCGCAGAGCATGGCCAAAAAAGAAGTCCTAGAGCGTGCCTGCCGCGGTGATGTAATGACGATGGCTCTACAAAATGCACAGACGCAGTTGCAGCAACTGTTTGCCCTGACAGGCGCAGTCGTTACGGTGACCACACAAGGTGCAGGCGCATGTCAGTTTCCATCGGTTACGAATGGCTAATCTACTGTTTATTTTCCCTAAAATTAACCTTCTTTCTTAAACTCAGCGATTGTCAACAGTCGAGCGGCTTTATGCTCAACCATCGGCACAGGGTAGTCAATATCGGCAAAGTCTCCTTTTTTACCGAGTGCTTTACGCATTTTCTCTTCTGAGTGCAGGATAGTAGCAGGGATGTCTTTTAGCTCAGGCAGCCAAGTCTTAATAAACTCACCCTTTGCATCATGGGTTTTGGCTTGGCTAAAGGGATTCATAATACGGAAGTAGGGCGCTGAGTCAGTGCCCGTAGAAGCGCTCCATTGCCAGCCGCCATTGTTAGACGCAAAATCACCATCTATCAGCTGCTGCATAAAGTATCGCTCGCCCCAGCGCCAGTCAATTAATAGGTCTTTGGTCAAAAACATCGCCGTCACCATTCGCAGGCGATTATGCATAAACCCCGTTGCATTTAGACAGCGCATCGCGGCATCAACCAACGGTACACCTGTCATGCCTTTGCACCATGCATCAAAGTCATCAGTGTTGTATGACCAATTAATCTTAGTATCGGTCTCATGCTTGTACGCTTGATGGCGAATCAGCTCTGGCTTATAGTCCAAGACATGACGATAAAAATCGCGCCATGCTAGCTCACTTATCCAGCGATTGATATCATTGTTGTCGCTGTCGTTACCATGCAGTTTTTCTTGTGCTTTATTTGCCTGTAGATAGCACAGTCTGGGGCTGATTGCGCCAATAGTGAGGTAAGCCGATAACTGACTGGTCGCATGCAAGCTAGGCACATCACGACTCACGTCATAATTATTGATATCCTCAGTGATAAAGTCCTCTAAACGTTGGCAAGCCGCTGTTTCACCAGCAGGATAGGCGTCACGAGCATGTTCGAGTTGGGTGCTTGCATCTGTATTATTATCAGTTTCATTGCTGTTTAACTGTTTTTGATAGTCATTGACCGTTTTTGTACTGAGGCTTTCTATCTCTTTTACCGTGTTTGCAGCGCTTTTTGCTAGCTCCAAAG
Source organism: Psychrobacter sp. SCQQ22 (assembly GCF_015864605.1). Lineage (NCBI taxonomy): Bacteria > Pseudomonadati > Pseudomonadota > Gammaproteobacteria > Moraxellales > Moraxellaceae > Psychrobacter > Psychrobacter sp. SCQQ22. The sequence continues at coordinate 111,449 of NZ_JADYWZ010000007.1, read as the reverse complement.
TCACGCTATTATTCGAATGTATCGCGGGTGCTTGATGCATCTGTATATCACTCACCTCCAAGGTGTGTCGCCATTTTTTGTAGAAAGGCGTAAATACTTGGTACATGCTGTCGCCATCGTTAGTCGTGATGGTTTGCGGTGGTAAGATACATTGATCATGCCAGCGTACAAACTCAATATCGCTTTTTGCCAGTTGCTCAGTTAGTTGTTTATCACGATCGATCTCATTACCTTCGTACTCATGGTTGGCCATGATAGTGCTGATATGATTGGCACTGCAGATATCTAATAGCGCGTCAATTGAGTCAGAAAAGTTTGGGCTAACTTGTACTGTTAAAGTGATGTTTAACTGTTCTTTCAGTTTTTTTGCGAGGATAGGCAAGGTACGGGCGATGTGATCGACTTGCACAAGCGATGTATCATGCGCTTGCCACTGCTCAGGCGTGAGAAAGAATATGGCACTGACTTGAGCATTATCTTCGTTTGCCCGTTCACAAATCGCAGCCAAGGCGGTATTATCATGAACTCGTAGGTCACGGCGAAACCACATCAGATAATGCGGCGGATTTGCACTAGTTGCCTTACCACTATCACTGTCGTTGCAGTCAGTTGGATTGGCCGTTGCCGATGCAGTCTTAGACATTCAAGTATTCCTGTATTAATCAATCGCAATCATAAACAAAACTGGGAATAAAAGTATGCTAGGATAAGTTTTTGGATGCAATGGCTTTGCTGTTTGATTAACAAAACCTCATCACATATAACGATTTACCTTTAGCTTGAACCTATCTGATGCCGTTATAATCGGTGTCATATTTAGTATCATGAAATGCAAGGTCACAAAATGCACGTCAAGTTCTGCGGTTTTACTCAGCTTAGTGATATACAGACTGCGACACAGTTAGGTGTTGATGCGGTCGGCTTGGTATTTTATCCGCCCAGTCCGCGTGCCGTGACGCTAGCGCAAGCCCAGATATTAAGTACAGCCTTGCCTGCTTTTGTAAGCGTGGTGGCGTTGGTGGTCAATATGCCTCAAGATGAGTTGGTCGAGCTGGCAGACAATGTGCCTTTTGATATCATACAATTCCACGGTGATGAGAGTCCTGAGCAATGTCAGCAGCTGGCAAGTATGGTCAATAAACGCTGGATTAAAGCGTTGCGTGTCAATGCCGATACGGATAGTGCTGCTAGCGTGCGCGCTCAGATTGATGAGTTTGCCAAAGCAGGGGCGAGCAGTATCTTATTAGATGCCTACCATCAGCATAAATACGGTGGTACTGGCGCTCGCTTTGATTGGAGTCTCATACCGCAAGACAGCTCGCTACCAATTATCTTAGCGGGTGGACTGAATGCCGAAAATATCGCGGCGACTTTAGAGCTGCCTATTTATGCAGTCGATGTCAGCGGCGGTATTGAGATAGATAAAGGTAAAAAAGACCCTGCAAAAATGCGCGCCTTTATGAAAGCGGTAAAACGCGATCGATGGCAAAACGCGACGCCTAGCGAACCTTCGAACACAAGTAACTAGCTTTATATCAGCTCAACAGCTCGCTGCTTAAACTATTTCTCCCTGATTTATCCTAAAAAATACCACTTATTACAGTAGGAATTACCATGAGTCATGTCGATAACAATAATTTATCTGCTACCGCACAAGCTATCAATACCTTTACCAATCCAACGGACGTACAGGATTTCAATCAATACCCTGATGCCCGTGGACATTTTGGCGTACACGGCGGTCGCTTTGTCTCTGAAACGTTGATGGCCGCTCTAGAAGAGCTAGAGGCGCTATACACCAAAGTAAAAGTCGATCCTGCATTCTGGGAAGAGTATCACAATGATTTGGTCAACTATGTTGGTCGCCCAACGCCGCTTTATCATGCCAAGCGCTTGAGTGATGAGATTGGTGGTGCGCAGATTTATTTTAAACGTGAAGATTTAAATCATACTGGCGCACACAAAGTTAATAACACCATCGGACAAGCACTGCTTGCCAAAATGTGTGGCAAGAAACGTATCATCGCTGAGACTGGTGCAGGACAGCATGGCGTGGCAACGGCGACGATAGCAGCCCGTTTGGGTCTTGAATGTATCGTTTACATGGGTGCGGACGATGTCGAGCGCCAAAAAATGAACGTCTATCGTATGCGCTTGCTTGGTGCGACAGTTGTGCCGGTGACTTCTGGCTCACGCACGCTCAAAGACGCGATGAACGAAGCCATGCGCGACTGGGTCACCAACGTCGATAGCACGTACTACATCATCGGTACAGTTGCAGGCCCGCACCCTTATCCGCTACTGGTGCGTGATTTCCAAGCAATCATTGGTAAAGAAGCCCGCATCCAGCATCTAGAAAAAACAGGCAAATTACCAGATGCATTGGTTGCTTGTGTTGGTGGGGGTTCAAACGCGATTGGTCTGTTCTTTGACTTCCTAAATGATACTGAGGTCAAAATGTACGGCGTCGAAGCAACCGGTGATGGCATCGAAACCGGTCGCCACTCAGCGCCACTAGCGGCTGGTCGTATCGGCGTGCTACACGGCAACCGCACTTACCTAATGGCAGATGACGAAGGTCAGATTCAAGAAACTCACTCTATCTCAGCCGGACTGGATTATCCTGGTGTTGGCCCTGAGCATAGCTTCCTAAAAGACATGAAGCGTGTTGAATATGTGGGCTGTACTGACAAAGAGTCGTTGGAAGGCTTCCATGAAGTCACGCGCAAAGAAGGCATCATTCCTGCGCTTGAATCTGCTCATGCCGTTGCTTATGCACTAAAACTGGCTAAGACAATGACGCCTGATCAAACGATCATCGTTAATATGTCAGGTCGAGGTGATAAAGATTTGCATTCAGTGATGAAGGCAGAAGGGATTGAGTTGTAGTAGCTTTTATATGCTATTAATCTACATCTTATAAGAAAAATGGCTCAGTGCCCCTTACTCAATAGAAGTTACTTAGTGAGGGGTTAAATGAGTCGGTTGATAACAATTAAGAGACCACTATGACCAGAATTGAAAGCACTTTTGAAACGCTAAAATCACAAAATAAAAAAGCCCTCATTCCTTATGTAATGGCAGGCGATCCCAATCCAGCGACCACTGTAGGTCTGTTGCACGATTTAGTGAAGCATGGCGCAGATATGATCGAAGTTGGCTTACCATTCTCTGATCCAATGGCAGATGGCCCAACCGTCGCATTGGCAGGTGAGCGTGCATTAGCAGCAGGTACGAGCACTCGTGATGCACTAAAAATGGTCGAAGAGTTTCGTCAAACAGACACGCAGACGCCAATTATCTTGATGGGTTATCTCAATCCAGTTGAAATCATTGGTTATGATAATTTTGTCGCGCTATGTGAGCAGTCAGGTGTTGACGGTATCTTGATGGTTGATTTGCCACCAGCAGAGGCGGGTAGCTTCACGCAGCACTTGACCGATCATTCGATGAATGAGATTTTCTTACTATCGCCAACGACTTTGCCTGAGCGCCGTGAGCAAGTATTGACGCATTGTGGTGGTTATATCTATTACGTGTCATTAAAAGGCGTGACAGGTTCGGCCACGCTCGATACTGACGCTGTTGCGACCCAAGTCCAAGCAATCAAATCAGAGACAGATTTGCCAGTATGTGTGGGCTTTGGTATCCGTGATGGTGCCTCTGCTAAGGCGATTGGCACTCATGCAGATGGTGTCATCGTTGGTAGTGCATTGGTACAGAACTTTGCTGATATAGATGCCAATGATGCAACCGCTATTGCCGCCGCTCAGCAACGAATCATGGTAAAAATGGATGAGCTACGCGACGCACTCGATAGTTTGAGTGCCTGATTTACGCAACGTTAAATTATCGTCATCTAAGTTTTCGTTATAGTGCTAGGGCGTATCCTCAATCTGAACCGTAAACGTTGAATGAGCTAAAAATGGCTAAATACTTGCCAAACTTTGTCAAGTAGCTTGTTAATATCTCGATATTATCTGTACTACTTTCCTTGTTTAGCTGCTATTTAACTCATTTTTACCACCATTTTCAAAATGATGACACGCCCAATAGCGTTATTTATAAACAGTAGTCTTTATAAATAACAATGTTTATAAAGACACTGTCAAATGACTTTGCTAAATTTAGTTTACGTGTGTAAACTAACCTCACAAATAAATTGTTACAGTTTCGCGTAGACGTGCCTTATAACTGCTCATGTTATGACTGTATGTGACTTTTAAATTTACTCTTAGGGACAAGTGAATGAGCCAGCTTGTCGATAAGCCTTTGATAATGGCGAATAATATGACTGATACGATAACAAAACCTGATATGACTACTTCTAATAATGCTGAGCCTAACAATAACATTGCTGGGCAATCTTGGTTTAATCGCCCGATACCAGGCGTTAAGCAGCAATTGACCGCACCATTGAGTGCGGTAGAGACTGAACCATCAACCAAATGCAGTAACTGTCATTCGATGATTACCAATACATCGCTGATTTTTAACAGTTACGTGTGCCCACATTGCGATCATCATTTACCGATGAGTGCTCGTGAGCGCTTAAACTGGCTACTTGATCAGGTCAACGGTGAACTCGGACAAGAATTCGTTGCAAAAGATCCGCTGCGTTTTGTGGATAGTAAGCCGTATCCTGCACGTATGGCTGAAGCACAAGAAAAAACAGGTGAGAGCGAGGCACTAATTGTGCTGTATGGCAAGCTACGTAACCTCGATGTGGTGACTTGTGCATTTGATTTCCGCTTTATGGGTGGCTCTATGGGGTCAGTCGTTGGGGATCGATTCGTGCAAGCTGCCGAAAAAGCGCTAGAAGATAAAGTACCTTTAGTGTGTTTCGCTGCTTCTGGTGGCGCACGTATGCAAGAAGGCCTACTGTCATTGATGCAAATGGCCCGAACGGCTGCTGCGATTGAGCGTTTGAGAATTGCCGGTATTCCGTATATTGTTGTCTTGACCAATCCTGTCTATGGTGGCGTGACTGCTTCACTTGCTATGCTTGGTGATATTCATTTAGCTGAACCAAAGGCGATGATTGGCTTTGCGGGCAAGCGTGTGATTGAGCAGACGGTACGTGAGACATTGGAAGAACCGTTCCAGCGTGCAGAGTTCTTATTAGAGCACGGCGTGGTAGATGAAGTGGTACATCGCCATCAGATGATTGAAACGATCTATCGCTTGTTGGCAAAGTTAAGCCGCATGCCTAATGTTGATGCTTGATACATTGTAGATGCTTCCTTCCAAATAAGCAGGCGGTTGGTATAACTGCCTAGTAGCATGCTACTATCTCTAAAATATGCAGAACTCTCTAATAGCATTTATCGTCATATAACGGTAAATGCTATTTTTGGTTTTGGTCAGGTAGTTATATACTAGGGCATATCTTCTAATCGATGACTTTCTAACCGATAGCTTTCTAATCACCAATTTTCTATTCGAATATTTCAATATAGGTTTTATCTATGTCTGACACTTCACTTTCTAACCCGAATGGCCCTAATGACAATGCCAGTTTGACCGAATGGCTTGATTACATGCAGCAGATACACGTGTCGGCGATAGACATGGGGTTGTCGCGCGTATTGCCAGTCGCTGAAGCCTTAGGTGTAGTGCAGTCAGCTAAAGACGATGCTTATGTGTTTACAGTGGCAGGTACCAATGGTAAAGGCTCGACGACCGCTGTCATCGCACAAATGTGTCAAGCAGCAGGTTATAAAACAGCCTTATATCAATCACCGCATTTGAGTGTCTTTAATGAGCGTGTGCGCATCAATGGCGAGATGGTCAGTGACCAAGTTTTGATTGCGGCTTTTAGCAAAGTAGAAGCGGCACGGCTACAATGCGAGTTGACCTTATCGTTTTTTGAGATGACGACACTGGCGGCATTGTTAATATTTGCTGAAGCAGATTGTGATGTGTGGGTGTTAGAAGTTGGGCTAGGTGGTCGTCTAGACGTTGTCAATATTATCGATCCTGACATGGCCGTGATTACCAATATTGCAATCGATCATGTCGACTGGTTAGGTGACAATGTGGAAGATATCGGCGCAGAAAAAGCAGGTATATTGCGTGATGATATCAGCCTGATATACGGTGCTATTGAGATGCCGAATAGCGTTCAGCAAGCGATTGATAAGCATCAGGTAAACTGCTATCAGGTAGGGCAAGACTTTAGCCACCGTGACATTGATGCAGCGACGTGGCAATACAGTAATGCTGCTGTCACTATGCAACTGCCGCGCCCAGCATTGTCGTTGACCAATACGGCCAATGCACTATCAGCAGTACTCGCAAGTCCGTTGAATGTCGATACCCATGCTATCGAGTCAGCGTTGCAAACGGTCAAGTTAGCAGGTCGCTTTGATTATCGCGAGATAGATAATCGTCATTGGTTATTTGATGTGGCGCATAACGAGCAAGGTGTTGAGTTTTTATTAGCGCAATTACTACCGCTTTGGCAGCAGCATGTCGCAGACCAAAATACTGCTGAACATGCTGATAGCGCGCCTGCCACCATTAAAATGCTGTTTTCTATGTTAGCTGATAAAGACATTGAAAAAGTCGTACAGCGTTTGACCGAGACAGGATTGCCAATTAGTGAGTGGTTTATTGCTGAAATTGACTATCCACGAGCGGCCAGCACTGAGCATTTGCAGGGTATACTAGTAAATCATGTCGATAGTGCTCAAGTACATGAATTTGAGCGTTTGCAAGCCGCGACCTATGCAGTGAGAGCGGCCAGTCAACCGCAAGACTTAATCGTAGTATGCGGCTCTTTCCATACAATAGGAGAGGCGCTATCTGCACTGGATGCTGACAATTTAAGTTAAACCAGCCGCTATTTAATGTTAATCTTAACGGTAGCGTGATGGCAGACAGTATAGAAAATATGCTTTATAATCAAAATGCTTCAGAGCATTGAAACTAAGAGCACTGACATTAAAAGATCGATAATGCATTTGAAAATTGATACATGTAACCTGCGGCAATCGCTAGTCATCAAAGCTCTCTATGATATAGCTCTCTATGATATAGCTCTCTACGATATAATTTTGAGACGACAGCTGCGCCGCTCAATCAACCTTATTACCAACTAAGAGACGTAAACGGATGAATTTTTCGAGACAAGCCTTATTGGGCATTGGGATGATTTTAGGCGGTAGCGTGATGCTATACGCTATGGTGCAACAGATTGGCGATAGCAGCGATGAGCAGCCTACGCCAACCTCAGCGATGGTAGATACGCCAAGTACTGAGCAAGCAGCTGCTCAACCGTTAACGACTGACATCGAGACAGAAAAACGTATCTTGGCACAGAAACAAAAAGAGCGTGCTGCCCGTGTCGCAGAACAAGAAAAGCGTGCACAGCAATTTTTGACAGAACAAGAAGCAGCCGAAGCAGAAGCATTGGCTAAAGCACGTGCTGAAAGCCAGCAATATGTAGCCAACAGTGCACCAGTCGTTGACGAGACTGAAAATCCAGAAGCGGCAAAAGATATCACTAAAGACCTAACCGTCCAACCTCGTACGGATAGTGAATCGGCTGCTGCTGATAAAAAGTCTAGTGAAGCTGAACAGCAAAAAGCTGCTCAAGCGCAACAAGAAGCAAAGCGACAAGCTGAAATTAAAGCAGAAGCCGCTGCTAAAAAATTAGCTGATAGTAAAAAAGCAGCTGAAGCAAACGAGCAAGCGAAAGTAAAGAAACAAGCAGAGGCAAAAAAGCAGGCTGAAGCACTAGCAGAGCAAAAGCGAATAGCTGCCGAAGCGGCCAAGGCTAAAAAAGAGCCACCAAAATCACCTTCTGATTATGAAGTAAAAAGAGGTGATGGACTCATTAAGCTAGCAAGACAATACAACATGCCAGTAGAAGTATTGGCACAAGCCAATGATATTTCTTCGTCAGCATCATTACAATTGGGTCAAAATATAACGATTCCGTCACGTGCTCAAGTGCAGCGATTAGAACGTGAAGCCGCCGCTGCTGAAGCCAAGCGTCAAAAGGAAGCTGCCTTAGCTAAGAAAACAGCAGAAGCCAAGCGTGAAGCACAGCAGAAACTCAGCGAAGCTCGTAAAGAAGTCAAAGAGACAGATGCCAAGGGTAGCTTTGGGGTACAAGTGGCTTTGGCGAATGATCAGAACAGAGCGGATGATTTGGTCAAAAAATTCCAAGCAGCGGGCTATCAGGTTAAAACCAGTCGTACCAGTCGCGGTGTCCGAGTCGTCGTCGGCCCTGAGCGTGGTAAAATCGCAGCCTTGGCGCTAAAGGATAAGATTAATAGTGACCCTAAAGTGAATACAACGGGTGCTTGGGTCTTATACTGGTGATAGCTGGTCTGCTAAGTCTGTATTCTAGGACATGCCCTAGTATATTGAATTAAATATATCATCATCACGAAAACACGACATCTATTGTCGTGTTTTTTGTTTTATCGTTTGCCGATTTAGGTCAGCTTGGTTACGATAAGCACCGTTTTTCTCTACTTCTCTTTTTATAACCTGTCAGTCTATCAGGGCTGCCTTGCCGTGGTCAGTTATGTGTCGACACTGCCACTAAGTCACCATAGCTATCTGACCGCTTTAATCATGTATAAGGTAAAACCATGTCGTTTGGTGTTATATTTTTAATCTTAGCCGTTGGGTTTTTAGGGCTAATTACCGTACCAAAGCTGTTAGAAAAACGTGTAGTCGTCGAGCCTGATCCAAAGCCTGTACGCGGCGATGAGTTGGCTATTTGGCCGTTTGCACCGATGCCGATCATGACGGATACTGAAGTGATATTTTTTAATAAGTTAAAAAACGCGCTGCCTGAATATCACATATTTGTCCAAGTTCAGCTATCACGAATCATTGAAGCCAATAGTAGTGAGACATCAGAACGTAGCTTTTGGTTTAATCGTATCTGTCGCCAGAGCGTTGATTATGTGATCGTGGATGTCGATGCTCAAACTACACTGGTTGCCATTGAGCTTGATGATTGGACGCATAGTAGTAAAGCGCGGCAAAAGGCTGATGACAAGAAAGACAAAGCGCTTGCCAGTGCAGGTATTGCGATGGTGCGCTTTCATGCGGAGCGTATGCCCAGTGCTGACATGCTTAGATATGAGCTGATGCAGGTGATTGAAAATTATTAATCTTTTCCGTTTTAAGTATCTAGGTTAGCTAAGACGCTTCATCTATTTGGTTTGATTGTCTGGGACAAATCACGATTGGTCTATCTCCCACAAAATATAATCCTGTCGCAGGCGGCTCATTATCTGACCGAACCGTTTGCGTTTGACACGCATCATAAAATCCGCGCTTGGTAAACCATTCGATATAGTGTGCGGCTCGTAATTGTGTTGTATCGATGATAGCGAGAGTGGATATGTCATTCTTATCGCACCATTCATGCATCGGAAAGCTTGGTGTTAGCCAAGTAGGGTAATTAAAATTACTGGTATCTATTGGCAAAAAGAATCGTCCTTTTATAATGCCATACCGCTTATCAATTTTAACTTGCCCATGATTTTCCGTGTCTATCCACACTGTACGGAATTGCTTGGTCTGCATATGTGTCATCTTGCGCTGTAGATTGTCATTGGCATTAATCCCAACCCAGTTCACAGGTTCAAAAGGGGCTGATCCCATAAAAAACTTGATGGCCAGCTCCCAATGCTCGACCAGCTTGTCTTGATGATTGTATAAAATTAAATCTATTTCACCAGTCGTTTGCTTGCCGTTAAATAACTGTATGTTATTAGCGAGCGTCTCGTACGGATGCAGCTCGCGCGCAAACCCATCCTCTAACCAAAATGACAGTAATCCTTCAAAGTGAAACCCCAGTCGATTGGGACTTGGGCGCTTGAGTAAATAACGGGTCAGCGCTTGATAGTCAGTAGTGGTATCCAGCTCTGTTAATCGTTGCTCATACGCCTCAAACTGCACCTGCCAAAAGCTGGTGCTATGAACTGAAATAGCATGTGTGTTCTCATGCGGTGCGAAATCTATCCATTGCGTTAAGACGTTAGGACAAGCAAGCGCATAAGCCAAATCCCGCACATAAGGTCGGTGATAACGCTCCCAAGGGGCATCATCTATAGGGCGAGTAGATGAAGGCTGAGCGATAGGCTCTGACATAAGATGAACCAGTGCAAAAGTGTAGCATTTACCCTAACGGCTCGCTCTATAAAAGTCTATAGGACACGAGTATCGGCTAGGGTAGCGCTCAGTTTTCCGGCTCTAAAACATGATATTAATGTGATGAATATGAATGCTGATATCAGGTGGTGAGAGCAAGTAAGGCAATAGAATACTGAGTACCATTCTAAGTATTGGCAGTAGCCATTTAGGCTGATATTGAGATGGCTTTTGTTTTGGCTTAGTTGGGATATGATTTTTCTGTTTCATGTGCCTAGCTCCATAATTTACCGTAACTTGATTGCTACGGCTGGTATGGAAGTATTTTATGAAATAGGGTAGTTCGATAGTTCTAATTAGAAAAACAGGCCTTCTAATTAGAAGCTAGTTAGAATTAAATACTATTTTCGTGTGCGAGCTTTAACCAGTCTGCAATAACATCTTTACTAACTGTATTACCTTGTTTCTCAATAGCTGCCATTATTTTGCCATTACTATCATTAGAAAATGGCTGTGTTAAGTCCATTTTTAAAAGTTCGCTAGTAAGGGCTGCTATTATTTTACTAGCATTATTGGCAGTCCTAGGGTGCATAAGTTCGTCATTACTTGATACAGCTTTTCCCTCTAAGCTTTCAATTTTATTTAGTAAATCTTTTATTTCATCGTCTTTTTTAGCTAACTGTTTAAGAGTAGCATCATACACATTAGGATCAATATTTTGACTTCTAGCAGATTTTATTTGTTCTGCAATTAATCTGTCTTTAAACTCCTTTCTTTCTTTTATATAGCTAAGCGTTGTACTAGGATCACTGTTTAATGCTTCATAGCATTCTTTAAAAGCGTTAGCATCTAAGCCTATATTGACTATACAATCCAATGATAATACATCTTCAATTTTCCAATGCTTATCATTGAAAATATACTCTACATGGTCGTCTAAAACTTGTTCTAAAAAGAATTCTGTTGGGTATGGCTCTTCATTGCTACTCTCATCATACTTTTGCTTATGAAACCCATATTTACTAACTAGTTCATCTAAGTTTGGGATTTCATGTAGTGGTATTTCAAGGTTAGTAGTTTTTGAAAAGTAAGAGTCGTAAATTTCAGGGTTAGCAGCTTTTGAAAAGTAAGAGTCGTAAATATAGTAATCTAGCTTCAAAAACTCATCATCGCCTATAAGGTAGTTAGCAACCATTTTTTCGCTATCATCTCCATATAAAGCAATAATAATTAGGAACTCGTAAAATAGAACGTAGCTTTCGTGCTCATTATCATCAAAGACTTCTTTTTCACTTTCTTCCATTCTACGCATCATTTCGTAAATAATACCCACAGCACACACCTCTACACACCATTAAATCAAAGTAGATATAAGACAAACCAGCCTAAAGCTATATGAACGACTGACTTTCAATTGTCCATCATGCCTTGCAAGATTTTTATTATTTTTTGCTCTATCAACTATCATACAATTACCAACCAAATTTAGCACAAAAAAAAGCCAACCATTGAAAACAATGATTGGCTTTTCTCTTTACTGCTATGTTTGGTCGGAACGGCAGGAGGTAAAAAGTAGTGTGTATACCTTGTTTTATATAGGATTGGTCGCTCTTAATGTTTACAATACCAACAATAATACCAACAATGGTTTTTAATAGTGCTCTTTTTGGCTCTTTACCGTTGCACTAAATATTATTTTTATCATTAAATTTCTATTCAATTTATAGTAATTTAAGAATGATCTTTTCTACTTGTAACTCTCCTTCATGAGAAGAGGGAAGTGCGATTGATAAAATAAGCGCGTTTTGCTCGCACAAATTCGCACACTTGCTTTAGATCTTATGCATTTTTCAGCGTCTGTACCACTTATTTCGATAGAGGTCGCTCTAATTCTTGATTCCTGATTTTGGCATATTTCTTGATTCCATGATTTTTATAAAATGTATTTATATCAATTAGTTGCAAGGAATCAAAGATGTTTTTTTATTCTTTTTGATTCCATTATTCTTTGATTCCAACGTTTTATTGTGCTTTAAACTACCTTTTTTGAAAAGTAAAAAGGCGTCGATTCAATAGCATATGTTTTTATTTTCATGTTCCTGCGATCTTGCCATCAGTAGGGAAAATGGGGAAAGTAGGAAAGTAAATCATAAAAGCCTTGGTATATATGACTTATAGTGTTTTCCCTTCTTAAATCAAAAAGGCAAGTAAGGAAAGTTAGTAGCTGTTTAGCCTTTACTTTCCCCACTTGACTAGTGAGTGGATAATCAGGAAAGCTGGCTAGGGTAGGTATAACACGGGTTCTAGCTGTCGTTTTCCTGTTTTCCTAGCTTTCCCTTATCTAGCCTCTAATAACTCAGGTCTTACCTGTATTGTTCTAGCCCTGCCATTGGTTATGATCTTGATATAACCCTCGCTTTCTAATACCTCAGTCAGTAATTCAAAGTTTTGTTTTTTCCGTAAATGCTTAGGGGTAACTTTACTTTGAGCTGTTGAGTAAGCCAACTCTTTAACCGATTGCCTATTGCAGTAGTTCACTAGCCAGCTGATTAGCTTTTGAGCATCATTATCACCAGCTTGGGGTTGGTCAGTGTAGCGCATACGCTCGCTTATAGAGTAGTCAGTCAGTAATGATGCTCTATGTATGTCATCAGCTGATATAAAGCGTTTACCATCAAAGTAAGCAAGTATTGATGCAATACGGCTAGTATTCTCATGTAGGCGTTTAGCATAGCTGGCGTATTTCTCTAACTTACCACCTTTGCATAACTGGCGTTCTTTATCGGTTTGATAGTCAGCTAAAGTTTTTCTGGCTTGTCTATCCTTAAAAGGCATATTAAAGCGGATAATATTACCCTCATTATCTTTACTTACACTATCAGATATAGGGTCTAGTAATGATCTGCACCGTTGCCAATAAGCCTGCAATCTTGGATCTTTATTTGGTTTAGCATCTAGCCGTTCATCCGTGTTATAAACTATCTTGCCGTTCATATTGTCAGGAAAGGCAAACAGAAAACGAGGTAGCAATCCTTGACCGTTCATAGCCTCATCATTCAACGCTGGGGCGATTACGGTTGGCTGACCTTGTAAGTCTAAAGTGAACCTAACCCCATTCATGCTGTTTTGGTCTAGGGTGTCATAGCGAGGCGATAAAACCCTATCAAATGAGCCCTCACTCCATATATCACATAGCTGGCTTATGTTACTTTTTGCCGTCTCACTGGTTAAGCTATGACCGCTTAAAAATAGGGCTGCCTCAGCCGTTGACCATGCTATATCCGTGGTATTACCCATCAGCATATTGTCTAAAAAGCCTTGGATAGTGCCAGACTTAACTAAAAGTATGGACTGCTTGGGTTTAGGGTTTTCAAGTAACCATCGTTCGGAATCCTTCTTAGGCGTGCTAGCCTTTTGTGCTAACCATTCATCTAGCAAAGTTCGATATTCTTTACGCTTATCATTTTGATAACTAAAAAGCTCTTGATGGGTAAAGCCTACCGTCCTGCTTTTACCGCTGCCACTATCGCCCTCAGTGAGTAAAAATAACGATACTGGCATAAACTTATCACCTAACGCATAAGGCGCGTTTATATATTGCTGAATAATAGTACCTAAAGCCCCTAGCATGCATTGTCCTGCCATTGCTGGCGGTACTTGTGCATGATAAGTAATGGCCGTTAAAGCCTCTCTTAGCACTTGCCCTTCGTTTCCCCATGCCTCTACTGGATAGCGTGTGGCTTTGCTGGCTTGATCTGCTATATCGCCTAATTGCCCCCATGCATCAGCTAGTAAGTCTTTTGTGATTGTATCAGGGTCGCTTAAAACATCATCAAGCGTCTGGTGATTATCAAACGATAATAGTAAGTCAAAAACAGTAATAATGGCTTTAACGTTTACCCCTAGCAATGGCCTTGTTAGTTCGTCCTTTCTATCTATGGTAGCCATAACAATGACTTGCTTAACCTCTGCAAAATGCTTGACCATGCTATTAAAGTGAAAAGGGTTAGCACTGACTAAAATAGTGATATTTAGCCCTTGGCTTATTAATTGCCTGTATAACTCTATACCCTCAGCTAAGTTCTTTACTGCATACCAGTCGCTATCTAAGTTAAGACTGCCAATAACAAAAGCGCATGGCTGGTTTGGGTCTGTTACCTCTATAGGCTTATCACTATTAGGCGTGTAAATGCCTATATTGGCTGGTTGGTGCATATTGTTGCTTAATATCAAAGCCATCTTGCCCGCGGTGTTAATTATCTCGCTTTTTCTATCGCCATTATGGATAGTGAAAGTATCACCAAACTGTCTTAATTTATCGCCTTGACCTAGCTCTATCAGGCTGTTTGTTATCTCATCATTTGCTATAATATCGGTGCTAGTTTGCTTTGTTGAGCCTAGTAAAGTGTTAAGCCCCTTGTCATCAGCTTGGGGCTTTGTTTTGTCCGTATTATTCATAATCTCCCCCTTGGTTGCTCCTTATTAGGCTTGCGCATAGCTCTATACTTTTTATAGTGGTTTTTGCGCTTGGCGTATTTACGTCTTTGCTGTGGGTAAGCCTTCATAGGCTACCCACCTTAATAACAAAGATTGTAGGTTCGTTTTGCTGGCAAGCTACTAATGATATAAGTAAGCCAATAAATACTACCCATATCATAAAAATGATAAACCTTCGCAGTAAGCCAAACTTGTTAGCCTTTGCAATATGTTGGGGCTTTGGCTTGGTTTCGATAGGGTTGTTACTCATGCTCTGTTACCTCCACTTGTGGCGGCAATACGTATTCGCAAAACATTTCACTAACAATACCTACCAGCTCATTATTGGCAAGGAGTGCTGCTTTGACTGCCACAAGAACGCCTTGACTAACATCGTCTTTTGTTTTGATAGCGTCTAGTGCAGTAGCTAAGTGTTCAGTAATGTTATAAATGTCTTGAACGCGAGCATCCATAAGACGCAGATGAAATCTATCTACGATTATTAAGCGATCGGCTGGGACGTCGGCTGCTACGCTGCTATGTTTATACATGATCGATCCCTTCTGAGTGCTGTGTATCTGTATTGATCCAATAGCGTTTAAAACGTTTACCATTTTGTTTTACCATCTCATCATCAATGTTCACACCACTGGCGCGTAGCTCGCTGATACGCTGAGGCAAACAAGTGAAGCCGTACTCATCATAGGCTTGCATATTGGTGATAGTCTTGCCTGCTAATAGATGCGCCATAATGATTTGGCTATAGGTTGGTGTCTGCATGGCTTACACCTCGCTAGAGGCTGAGATGTGAGAGTTAAGCCATTCATGCACTTCTGCATATGACCATGCTGTCATCGTAGGAGAAAGTTTCTTGCCAGCTGGAAAACGGCCATCTTTTGACCATTCAAAGAGAGTGGTTTTGCTAAAAGGTAGGAACGGCAAAATGTCCTTTGCTCTACCCATTCCAGTAGTGGGTAGTTGCATAGTTGGACTGTTTTCGGTGGTTGGTTCGGTATCGTGCGAGGTGTTATCGGTAAAAGGAATTACTGGGGTCTTTTGGATTGGGTGTGTCATGTTCATATCTCCATGTTAGCCGTAACGGTGTGCTACGGCTTTCAACATGGCTCTATGATATGTGGTGGGGTATGGTGGTAGGCAATGGTGCTTAGTTAAGGCGGTGGCATCTGGTTAAGGTGCTACCTTGTTTAATCCTGCTCTAATTTGTCATTATGAATAATATTGATGACTTCTAAAGAAGATAAGAGTTCAGGTGATCTTGTTTTTGAGTTTAAAGGTGTCAAAAGTGTTCTAACTCTATCTTTTAAATTACCTTTACTAAGATTAAGTTTAGTAGATATTCTATTGAACCTGCCACTATCAAACTGTGTAATATGCTCTACAACATCAGCTTGATAGTATTCTTTCCATATCTCAATAGCTAAATGTAGTTCAGGTGGATATTGATTTTTATCCATTGCTTGCCAATTGTATAGGTGGTTTTGTCCAGTATTGTCATGAGCTGGCTTGTCTGCTAGTTCAGCTTTGGCTTGTGCTAGTTGGTTTTCGAGGTCAATTATTTGAGCTTTGGCGGCTGCCAGTGCTTCTGCTTGTTGCTCATTGGTCTTGGATTTGGGTTTGCCATGTTCTACTGTTGGTGTTCCCATCATAAAGCTACCTGTAGCTTTACTTTCTTCCTTATCGGCAATTAATTTTGCATTTTGTGCTTTTACATCTGCTAACTCATCTTTGACGCTTTTTAACTCACTATTTTTTTCATTGAACAGTTTATCCAAATCAGCTTTAGGAAACCTTAAGTCAGAAAATTCTATAACTGATGGTATCTCATTGTCACCAAACTCTATTGAAGTAAATTTACGTCCAGCTTCAACTTTATATTCATTATCAGAGATTGGTAGTTGTTCTTTATCATATAAATGATAATAGCTATAAGAAGTTCTAATTATATTTAAATTGCACTCGTGTTCTATTACCGATTTGACTTCTAGGGCATGGAAATACCCTGATATATAGTGTTCAAATCGTTCGTCTTTTACTTCTTCGACGCTTAAATCCTTAGAAAACCTTAATGTTTTTATAAGGGCGAAATCATCATAGTAGAAGACGACATTGAGCTTGTTCTCATGATATAGGTCTAATATAGTATTTTTCAGTCTGCAGTAACCGCCTTCTTCTTCTGGATCATAAGAATATCCATACTGATTTAAATACTCACCTACATCTTCAAGTCTTAAGAAGTCTTTAAATAAATAACTCACACTCACACCCCACACCCTTAAATCAAAATAGATGCAAGGCACTGACAGCATAAGGGTGTGAATAGCTGTCGTTCGGGTAATTAGTCCTAGCCTTGCAAAGTGGTTATAGCAGAGTGCATCTCTACTTATATTTGTCTCGTCAGCTTTAGTTATTAAATAATGCGATGTTAGAAAGCACCGCTATCCTTCAATTTTCTCTAATACCAGCTTAGGTAGCTCACGCACTATAGATTGCGTCTTTAAGCTCACGTTAATGACACGTAGTAGCAGTTCAAGCGGATAGCGTGGGTTATCCATCGTCTCGATAGCCCAATCGTTTGCATCGTTAGTAATGCCTGATTTTTTATCAGTCTTTACGCCTTGACGTTCGATGATCCATTCAATGGCTGGCTTGCCGTTCACCACATAGTCATAGGCTTCTTCAGGAATGCGCTCAATAGTGATTTGGCTGTTATAGATGATCTTAGTTGGATCATCTTCATTCTTGCCCGTTTCTTCATGTTTGCGTTTCGGGTGCTTCATCTTGGTCACATAGAATTTATCATCTTCTATCTTCGACTTAGCCCAATGCTGACCATCAGCGAGCTTTAGATTGGTAAGTTTGGTATTGAACTTAATTCCTTGGTACATATCCAGATTTTCATAGTTAATATGCAAGTCGGCTAGTTTACGACCAGCGTTACTGAATGCTACGAAGTCCTGATATTGTTGTACTCGTGGGATATTTGGTAATTGCTTAGTCAAATTCTCAGCATAGCGCTCACGGTACTCTTCACTGTGCAGTAAGCCATAAATATAATAGAACAGATCCTCTTTACTGATATTGTCGTCAGCGCTCATTTGACTAGCATAATAATCAACGAAGTGAGCTAAACCCTCGTCAGTGATCGCATCTTTACGACGATAAATAGGCTTGTCATTATCGTCTGTAATGATGTTTTCGTTATCTACTGGCTCATCAGGTGCGGTTAAGGTTAGTTGAGGATTTTCGTCATCACCGTCTTTATTATCTATTTCTTCATACAAATATAACGGAAAACCTTGTCCTCCAGAATGCTGCAAATTTAAATCAGGAATAATAGAAGTCATAAGTGCCGAGAAAGCATTGCCTGAACTACCCCCTCCACTCAAATAAATAACTTTATTTGTTATATAGTTTTTAGGAAAAATTCTATACATTTGGTAAATAGTATTGTTTAACTGCCTATTAAAATAGACACATTCTTTCGTGAACGGTCTATATAAACTAGTAAATATGTCTTCATTGCAATAAGAATATTTTTTCCCCTTCGTTAAGTCTGTTTTATTAGCTCTATCCCAATGAAATTTTTTCGAATCAAAGTTAACGAATTCAGTTGCCTCAGATTTACTACCAGAGTCTTGATACCTTTTAACTTCACTATTATAAAAGTCTATTGTGCTTTTAACATTGTGAGTCAACTTGGTTTTTGAGTAGTTATACACCCAAGTGTCTCTACTGGATTTAATTCCAGAGGAATAAACATTAAAAATATTTATAGCTTCTTTATCCTTCTTATCTCCTAAATTAACATATTTATCGAAATTAGGATCTCTTTGGTTTACCCAATCGTTAAAATCATCAGGCAATATGTTCTGCCAAGCATCGACAGCAGTGATACCGTTTAAGTCCTTATATTCAGTAATAATTTTTAGCTTTTGCTCACGATTTAGGTAGTCCCCAATATCATGTAATTTGATTTGACCAAAATTTTTGCTTTCAGGGTTTTTTATTAAAATAGAGACAGCTATTGGTGCTCGACTGCCTGAGCCAAATATTTTACCGCCCTCTTTACGAGAGCGTTCACCACTAGTGCGTTGGTTACCACGTAGGTGAAAAATATATAGATTACTAAATTCTTCAGCCAAACACTTGCGTAAACCATCTGCATTATTACCATCAATGAAGCTTGCATTTGTAACAAACCCAATGACTCCTGTATCGCCTATACGATCAGATGCCCAACGAATTGCACGGATATAACTATCATATAGTGAGTTTTTCAAAGTCGCTGTTGAGTGTTCTGCGTAAGTCTCTCTAATACGCTCATCTAATGAAGAATATGCCACATTCGCATTGTTATCATTACCACTGGTTTGCCCTGCTGAATAAGGCGGATTACCCATAATGACTCGAATATCTAATGCTTTTTGGCGTTTACGACGTTCGCTATTGTCTTCTAATAATTCACTAACTAGATCACCTTTTTCATACATCTCAAAAGTGTCCGTCAAGCAAATACCTTCAAATGGGGTATAGCCAACCTCATTCGCTTCGCTATTATCCTTTGTATCAACGTCTAGTATTGTAGAGTGATAGACCGTTTCGATATTGATACAGGCGATATAGTAAGCCAGTAGTACGATCTCATTAGCATGTATCTCATTTTTATACTTGTGAGGTAACTTGTCTTTAGGAATCAACCCACTTTGAAGCAAGCGAGTGACAAACGTGCCCGTACCTGTAAATGGGTCGAGTATATGCACGCCCTCATCAGCTAGGCTGGCACCAAACTGATCATTAAGTACGTTTTCGATACTATGAATGATAAAGTCCACGACCTCAGTAGGCGTATAGACAATACCTAAGCGTTCGGTGATACGTGGGAAAGCGTTTTTAAAGAATTTATCGTATAACTCTAAGATAATTTTTTGCTTACCTTCAGCACTATGCACGCCGCTGGCACGCATCTTTACAGACTCATAGAATGATTCTAATTGCTTGGCTTCTTTATCAAGCCTATGAGACTCAAGGATATCTAATAGGTCTTGCATAGCGACTGATATCGGATTGCGCTTGGCAAACTCATACTGCTCAAATAAAGCGTCAAACACGGGCTTGGTGATCAGGTGCTGAGCCAACATTTCGACCACTTCTTCATCAGTAATACTACTGTTTAGATCGTCGCGTAGCTCATTTGCAAACGCATGAAACGCTTTATGCTCTTTTTCGTATTCAGGGTTTTCTAAAATAGCTTCGATACGGTCAATGTGAGTGTTAGCGATTTTGGCAACATCATTCGCCCAGTCTTCCCAGTGGTGACGGTTGCCGCATTTTTTGACAACTTTGGCATATAAGGCGCGTTCAATCTCACCGACCTCAAAATCCATCGCCATTTGTTGTTGACCTGAATTATCAGTACCAAGATTATTACCACCTTTAGCTTTTTGACCTGCTTTACCTGTAGTAGCAGCTGATTTCTTTTGAACTTTATCTGTAACGGCAATAACTTCCATTTTGCTGTTATCACGGCCGTTAAACTCAAGCTTATTGATCATGGCATCAAAGCTATCATCATGCGAGCGTAGAGCGTTTAATACTTGCCATACTACTTTATAGACCTTGTTATCATTAAGGGCGTCAGCAGGATCCATACCAGCAGGTACAACGACTGGTAGAATGACATAGCCACGTTTCTTGCCAGCAGACTTACGCATCACACGACCAACGGACTGCACTACATCTACTTGTGACTGGCGAGGCGTTAAGAACATCACTGCATCAAGCGCTGGTACGTCCACGCCTTCGGATAAACAGCGTACGTTTGATAAAATATGACAAGTATTGTCTTCTAGGTCTTGTTTTAGCCAATCGAGCTTTGCAAGCTTCTCACTGGCGTTCATACTGCCATCAACGTGTTCAGCCTTGCATCTTAAGGTTAATGAGTGCGGAATAACAGCATTTGGATCTTCTTCTCGTAAAGCCTTAATTTCAGCCGCTTGATAGGTTTCTACGACCTCACTAAACATCTCAGATATGAGCTTAGAAGATACTTTATGGGCTTTACCTTTATAGTCAGTGCCAATCACCTGACAGAATGCTACCGCACGCCTCATAGGATCGTCTGAATCATAAAGACCATGTTTTGCAAGTGCTTTCCAGCACCCAATAATTTTGGCTGCATCATCTACATTTAGTTGGTTATCTTCATCACGTAATAGGCTTTGTATTCTTCGGCTAATAACGCTTTCTTCGACACTTAATACAATAACCTTATAATCAACCAATAGATCTAAAGCAACAGCCTGTGAGAAGTTGATAACGTGAAGCTCTTTACCAAATAGCTTTTCATCATCCATCGAGCATAACTGCACGGATTCTGTGGACTTGGCATCTTCACTATAAATACGTGGGGTCGCTGTCATATAAAGACGCTTTTTCCCCATGATATTGTCATCGCTATGCACCATAACAAAAGCGGATTCGTCTTCATCATCGAAAGTCGCACCCGTAGTACGATGGGCTTCATCACAAATAATTAAATCAAATTCACTGACGTTATGACTCATCTGAGCATCTGATAGCACATTGATAGAATGATAAGTGCTATACACAACGGTCATGTGTTCGTCATCATGCAATGCTTTGATTGCATTTGATAAGCTTTTAGCATTGGTGGTAGAAGGGAAGTCGAGATCAGAACGGGTAGCAATAACTCTATCGTCATCGCTCTTATTGCGTTTACCCACATCACTATCTGAACAAACAGCAAAGTTCTTCAGCGGTATTTTAGCTTGTTGAGTCCATTCATTAAGCGTTTGACTTAAAAGTGCTAAGCTCGGTACTAAGAACAACACCTTTTTGCCCTTGCCAGCCATTGTTTCGGCAATACGTAGTGACGTAAAGGTTTTGCCAGTACCACAAGCTAAGATTAGCTTACCTCTATCCGCTTCTTTTAAACCGTTAATTACACCATTATGAGCACCTTGCTGATGTGGTCGTAACTCATACTTTTCAACAAATTTAATCTCTTCACTTTTATAAAACTCATCCCAATCAATAGAGGACTGTTCAAGCTCAGATAAGTTGATCATGCTTACAGGCGGATTTTGATTATCGATCATTTGAGTAGCATTGTCTGTCCATTCATCTACAGTGCTAATGACGATACGATAACTAAAATAGCTTTTACCTGAAGCGCTCATAAAGCTATCTATATCAGACTTTGCCATTTTATGACTGGGTAAATAGTTCTTACATTGGATAGCATGATGCTCACCTAAGTAATTGGTTGCTACTAGATCAATACCAGTATCTTTTTTATTAGGTAAGCCTAACTCGTCCGCATATTTGTTTGCCCAATCTGCATAGGACAGTACCTCTTTATACTCAGATTTGAATTTAGGTTCATTCTCAAAGTATTTGATCATCAATTCTTCAAACAAAGTTCCAGAATCTCTTTGAGTGTGGGTTACCTTGCGATAATCATTAAGTATTTTCTGTAGGGTGCTAGAGGTGTTAAGTTCAGACATAAGAAATTCCATTTTTCGTACAGGTAGTAGATTGGTTTTGAAATAGTAACAAGTTTAAATAGTCAACGTTTGACTATATTTATAGATAGATTGAAAGTAGCTTCTACGTGTATTTTAAGCAGTGCCTGTATCTTGAGCCTTTGGCATCACTATCAAATTGTCAGTTTTGCCAGCATAGGCATCATCAATATAGTTTGCCCATTCATTCATCATCTTGGTTCTATAGGGTAGGTGTTGCGCTCCATTGTATGCTTTACTAATCTTGTTCTCTTTTTCATGTGCTAGCTGTAACTCTATGGCTTCGTGCATGTATTCTTGTTCATGTAGGGTAGTGCTGGCAAGTCCACGGAAACCATGCCCTGTCATACGCCCTTTATAACCCATACGCCATAGAGCGGTTATAAAAGCGTTAGTACTATATGGCTTATAATTCGAGGGGTTAAAAAATACATATTTATCCGAAAATCCTAGCTCCTTGATCTGTTTTAATATTGTTATAACTTGCGGTGCTAGTGGTACTAAGTGAGGTCTATCCATTTTCATTTTTTCGGCTGGTATGCGCCATATTTTGGCTTTGTGGTCAATCTCACTCCACTCCATCAGGCGCAGTTCTTGCGTTCTCACAAATGTATAGCACATCACCCAAAAACCCAGCTTGACCAGTAGGTCACCGCCATAAGCCTCAATGTCTTGTAGTAGTTTTGGTAATTGCTGGCTAGTGATACGACTATGATGCTTAACTTTATGGGGTTTTAGGGCTTCGGTTAAATCATTGGCTGGGTTATGATCAATCAACCCCTCACGTATAGCTTGTTTGAATATTTGCCCCGTTTGACGTATTGCACGCCTTGCCATGTCAGTTGCACCCCTCGCTTCTACTGCTTTGCCTATGGCTAATACATCAGGCGCGGTAATGTCTTCTATATTCATATGACCAATAACGGGCTTAATATCACGCTGATACTGTGAGTAATCACGGTTATAGGTATTAGGGGCTATGTGGGCTTTACGGTCATCATGCCAGCGCTGTGCTAGGGTATCGAATGCTTTTGAGCCGTCACTATTAGCTTGTGTCTTTTTTTTATCCTCTTTTGGATTGATACCATCAGCCAATAACCTTTTGATCTCGATATTACGTTGCCGTGCATTTTGAAGGCTCATTATTGGATAAGTGCCGATAGTGAGGGTTTGCTGTTTACCTTGCCAGCGATAGGCGCTGATCCATGACTTAACGCCCGTATATCTAATCCATAATTGCAGCCCGTTACCATCGCTATGCTTATCAGGTCGCTTTGTCTCTATAGAGGTGGGGCTAGGTGAAAGCTTGTTTATACCTGTATGGGTTAAAGGCATGGACTTATCCTCTGTTGGTATTGTTTGTGTTGGTACTGCTCGATACCAACAATAATACCAACATTCTATATGGAACGCCATACACCTATAAAGTAGTAAAACCCAAAAAACGCCCAAAATAAAGGGCAGACGGTCAATGACGGTCTGCCCTATATCTATGTTTGGTCGGAACGGCAGGATTTGAACCTGCGACCACTACACCCCCAGTGTAGTGCGCTACCAGACTGCGCTACGCCCCGAGTGACTGACTATTTTACGCAAAATTATGCATATTGCAAGGATTAATTGTTGTACAAATAACCCACTAACCTATATTGTCAAAAAGCCACTTGCCTTCTTTTGTACGTCTAAAGAACATGCCCCAAGCGGTATTAACAACGCTTGAAACATACTCTAGATTAACTTCATCGTCTTGCAAATTAATTTCGACTTCATATATGTACGGCTGATACTTTTCAATCGTATTTTGCTGATTTTCGTTTGCCTCTAAATCCATCTCTACTATTTGAGACATAACTTCTCTAGCGCGCTGTAATAAATCAGAGGTAGATTCGCCTTCATTTAAAGTCAAACGCACATCAAATTCATTTGCAATAATAATATTTAATTCTGCCGCATCTTTATCAAACAAAGCAGAATTAAAATATTGAACGACCATATTTTCTTGCGAATTCAAGGAATCTAGACATTGTATAGACGTAACATTCTTGCTCAAGCTATACTTATTGATCATTTAAAATTTCCCTAAAGCTACGTATGTAGAAATATTTAAAAAGCTTATGAAACACCTAGAATGTATAAATCAAAATGCTAATCTAAATTCATTGCAAGCATAGTAAGAGAATCCCTCTTATAAGTTACTTGTACTTTTATTGATGAATAGTAATTTTTCATGTAAAAGTACAAGCAACGTGCTCTTATCACAAAGTTAACCCAAAAGCTCTTTTAGGATTTGGTTTACTTGTTGCGGGTTGGCACTACCGCGACTGGCTTTCATGACTTGACCGACCAGACCGTTAAAGGCTTTTTCTTTACCGCCACGATACTCATCAACCATCGCTTGATTCTTAGCGATGACTTCTTCAACGATGGCTTTGATAGCGCCAGTGTCGGTTTCTTGCTTGAGGCCTTTTTCTTCGATGATCTTATCGGCTGCATCATCTGTATCGCCGCCTTCACGCTCGTATAGAGCACTAAAGACTTTCTTAGCCAGTTTGCCAGATAGCGTGTCGTCTTTGATACGTTTTAGCATACCTGCCAATTGCTTGGCGCTGATAGGGGAGTCGACGATGTCTTTGTCGTCTTTGTTTAGCGCGCCTAGCAAGTCGCCCATGACCCAGTTGCCAGCCATTTTGGCGTCTGCTTGACCCACTTCTGCGACCACATCTTCGAAGTAATCAGCAATTTGACGGCTGCCAGTCAGGATGCGAGCATCATATTCTGATAGACCAAGCGCTTCTTCAAAGCGCGCACGACGGGCTACAGGTAGCTCAGGCATGGCAGCTTTAATCGAATCAACCGTATGCTGCTCGATACGGACAGGTAGCAGATCAGGATCAGGGAAATAGCGATAGTCGTTGGCATCTTCTTTGGTACGCATCACACGAGTTTCGTCGCGCTCTGGATCATACAGCATCGTCGCTTGAACGACTTTGCCACCATCCTCTAAGATATCGATTTGACGCTCGATTTCACGGTTAATAGCGCGCTCGATAAAGCGGAACGAGTTCAAGTTCTTTAGCTCGGTACGCGTACCAAGCTCATCACCTGGTCTGCGCACAGAGACGTTACAATCACAGCGGAATGAGCCTTCTGCCATGATAGCGTCTGAGATACCTAGCCAAGTGACCAACTGATGAATCGCTTTGATGTAGGCAAGTGCTTCGTGAGCCGAGCGCATATCAGGCTCAGAGACGATTTCAATTAGTGGCGTACCAGCACGGTTGAGATCGACGCCAGTCATACCATCGACGGCATCATGGACAGATTTACCAGCGTCTTCTTCCAAATGCGCGCGAGTGATACCCATACGTTTAGGATATTCGTTCTTATCCCCTTCATTGACCACGACATCGATGTAGCCTTCACCCACGATAGGATTGGCCATCTGGGTGATTTGATAGCCTTTCGGCAAATCTGGATAGAAGTAGTTTTTACGGTCAAACGTATTAAATAGACCTAACTCAGCGTTGACGCCGATACCGAATTTTAAGGCACGATCGACCACACCAGCATTTAGAACTGGCAACACACCAGGCAAGCCCAAATCGACGATGCTGGCTTGGCTGTTTGGCTCGTGACCGAAGTCAGTCGGCGCGCTTGAGAATATCTTACTTTCCGTGTTCAACTGGCAATGAATCTCGATGCCGATGACGACTTCATAGCCATCAACGAATAGCTCTTTACGCACGGCGTGCTCGCGGACGGCATTGTTATCAGTAGTAGTTGCTGTATTCATTATACCGTCTCCTTTGCGATGGCAGAGTGCTGTAGATGATGATCCGTATGCTGCTGGAACAGATGCGCGGTCGTGAGCAGTTGACTCTCTTGCCAATGCTTACCGATTAATTGCAATCCAATTGGTAGACCGTCTGAGGTCAAACCGACTGGTTGGCTAAGCGCAGGCAAACCCGCTAAGTTGACCGCGATGGTATAAACATCGCCTAAGTACATGGTCGCAGGGTCGAGATTATCACTGAGCTTGTAAGCAGCGGTTGGTGCGGTTGGACTGGCAATCACATCACAGCTCGCAAATGCTTCATCGAAGTCTTTAACGATTAAGCGGCGGATTTTCTGTGCTTTGGTATAGTAAGCATCAAAGTAGCCTGCCGATAGTGCATAAGTACCGGTCAAGATACGGCGCTGTACTTCAGGCCCAAAGCCTTCAGAGCGTGAGCGCGTGTATAGATCGATCAGATCCGTTGGGTTTTCACAGCGATAGCCGAAACGTACGCCATCGAAGCGAGATAGGTTCGATGATGCTTCGGCAGGGGCTAGCATGTAGTAAGTGGCAAGCGTGATTTCAGGATCAGTGATGTTCACTTCTACGATCGTTGCACCCAGCTCTTCATATTTCTTCAGAGCGGCACGTGCTGCTTGTTCAACTTCGCTATCAAGTCCTGTACCGAAGTATTCTTTAGCCACGCCAATACGCAAGCCAGCAAATGGTTTGTCACCAGCAGAGGCTTCTGCATCATTGATGTCTTGTACATAGTCAGGCATGTCATATTTGATAGAAGTTGCATCGCGTGGATCGTGACCAATCATTGGCTGTAGTAGGTAGGCGCAATCTTTAGCGCTGCGTCCCATGCTGCCAGCTTGATCCAAACTTGAAGCATAAGCAATCATACCGAAGCGTGATACGCGGCCATAAGTAGGCTTGATGCCTGTTAGTCCACAGAATGAGGCTGGCTGACGAATAGAGCCACCAGTGTCACTACCTGTGGCGACAGGGACGAAACCAGCGGCAACAGCGGCAGCACTACCACCTGATGAGCCACCAGGGACACGCTCTAGATTCCAAGGGTTTTGTACTGTACCGTAGTATGAGCTGCTGTTGTCTGAGCCCATCGCAAACTCATCCATATTGAGCTTGCCCAAGCTAATCATGCCTGCTTTGTCGATATTCGAGACGATAGTAGCATCATAAGGCGACACAAAGTTATGCAGCATCTTTGAGCCACAAGTCGTCAATACGCCTTGGGTACAAAAGATGTCTTTGTGTGCCATAGGGACGCCGAGTAGTGGACGCTGATCGCCTTGTGCACGCATCTCGTCTGCCGCTTTTGCTTGTGCGCGTGCTGTCTCAGAGGTGTGAGTGATAAAGCTGTTAATTTTGCTGTCTAGCGCATCGATACGCTTGATATAGTGTTCTGTCAGCTCAAGGCTACTAAATTGTTTGTCTTGTAAGCCCGTAATAAGCTGCTGGGTACTTAATAAATGAAGTTCAGACATAAGGTGTCGTCCGTCAAAATGTTAATAACATAAAATCGAATGAAATAAAGGAAGAGAAATAACCGACCGCTTACTCAATCACTTGTGGTACCAAATACAAACCGTCTTCAATGGCTGGCGCGACCGATTGATTGCGTTCGCGGTTGATATCGTGTTTGGCAACATCGACACGCAGCTCTTGGCAGGCTTCATGGATGTTCGATAATGGTTTGATATCAGTGGTATCTACGTTAGCAAGCGTATGCATAAGCTTTAGTACTTTACTGATGTCGTCGGCATAGTTATCGGCCGTAGTCTCATCGACACCTAAACGCGCAAGGCTGGCAACTTCTAGTATTTCTTCACGACTGACGTTGCTGTCAGACGTTGTTGGCTGCTGTGACATAGTTTCTCCAGTGAAGGACAGTTTTTGTTAGATTTGGGTACTAGTTAGATTTAAATAATAGATTAGATACTGAACAGGTACTAAGATAAAATCTGATATAGAGTTACGTTATTATAAAGCATCTGACCTAAGTTTACAGAGCATGACGCTTGATTGATGCACAATATCAACCAAGAGCAAGTGATTTGCAAAATTGACTGAATAATTCACGGTTGATTTCCAATTGCTTCCCCATTATGTTCTGAAATACGTTACAGTATGCACTTGTGCTATTAAGCAAAACCTCATCTGCCTGTAGAACCCTTGTTAGTTATTGAATTAAATGGTGTTTCATTAGATTTGAGCGATAGAGACTGCTATTTCAAACTTTGAAACAACTTTTAACGTTTAAGACTAAATTCCTTACTTATTGATGCAAATACCTGTGTTTTTTTTGAGCTAAATAGGTATAATTTAGCTCGATTTTTTCATTTCATCATTATTGCTTAGGTTTGGCTTGTTGCGATGTTCAGCTTTCGCTTCAGGTAATGTCTAATGACGACCTGCTCAACACTGACGAGTAACACCTCAGTCAATCTCATTCGCCTCATTCGTAAGACGCTGGATATATTAGTCATGAACCTGTTTGGATTTTTATCAAATAATATCGCTATCGACCTCGGTACTGCGAACACCCTCATTTTTATTCCTAATAAAGGTGTCGTACTTGACGAGCCTACGGTAGTGGCGCTACGAAGTAATCGTACGCAAAACCCTACTGTTGCTGCTGTTGGTATCGATGCCAAGCAGATGCTTGGTCGTACACCTTCCAATATCACGGCGATTCGCCCACTAAAAGACGGCGTGATTGCTGACTTTGAAGTGACCCAAAAGATGCTCAAGCATTTTATCATGAAGGTAAAAGCCAAGCGTTTTATGGCACAGCCTAATGTGGTCGTTTGTGTGCCTTGTAAGTCTACCCTAGTTGAGCGTAAAGCGATTCGTGAGGCAGTATCATCAGCAGGCGCTAGCAAAGTATTGTTGCTAGAAGAGCCAATGGCGGCAGCGATTGGTGCGGGTATGCCAGTTCACGAAGCCAGTGGTTCTATGGTCGTTGATATCGGTGGCGGCACGACTGAGATTGCTGTTATCGCTCTATCTGGCTGCGTCTACGCTGAGTCTATCCGTATCGGTGGCGATATTTTTGATGAAGCAATCATTACCCATGTACGCCGTACGCACGGTTGTGTCATTGGTGAGACGACCGCTGAGCGTATCAAAAAAGAAGTTGGCTCTGCACTGAACGAAGAAGGCCAGTTAGAAGTAGAAGTGCGTGGTCGTAGCATGGCAGAAGGCGTGCCAAAAACGTTCACAGTCAATTCAGAAGAAGTACAGAAAGCACTAAGTGATCCATTGAGTGGTATCGTTAGCGCAGTAAAAGCAGCGCTTGAGCAAACACCACCTGAGCTGTCATCGGATATCGCAGAGCGCGGTATTGTATTGACGGGTGGCGGCGCTTTATTACGTGATTTAGACAAATTAATTTCAAGAGAAACAGGTCTGCCTGTAACAGTTGCCGAAGATCCACTGACTTGTGTCAGCCGCGGCGGTGGTATCGCTCTTGACTTTATCAACAACAAAAGTTTAAACATGATTTTTGTGTAAAACGTATTAACTAAGTTCTATCGTTTTTGATAGTACACAGTGCTTAGTTATTGTTAAAATGAAGTAACAGGTTATAAAGATATAAAATTAAAGGTAGCCCGCTGCGCTACCTTTAATCACATTATTCAATGCTAGAATTCCGTACTGGCTACCGCTTATTTTATAACCTCTGAGTTAGACGACTTATGATTCCAAGTATTTTTGCGCGCCAGCCATTAGCACTTCGCAAGACTGCCATCGTATTGATAGTAGCCTTAGTGTTGATGTGGTTTGATAGCAAAAACTCAGACTGGTTTAAACCAATACGTAATACTAGCCATGCCGCTATGCAGCCTATTTATGAGTTATCGTTATTACCGAGCTACGCCAAGCATTGGGTGAGTGGAAGCTTGCAATCTAAAGAAGCCCTACGCCGCGAAAACATACAGCTAAAGTCTCAATTGATACACGCGCAAGCCAAGCTCCAGCAGCAAGACTATATCTTGGCACAAAATGCGCGCCTGCAAGGTATTCTGTCGACTACTGAGCCTGAACAGTTTGATCTCACTCTCGCACAAGTTATCGGTACAGATACCAATTTGCTCAGACAAATTGTGATGCTTAATAAAGGCGCACAAGATGGTGTGCAAGTTGGACAAACGGTCATTGATGAAAAAGGTATCTTAGGGCAAATTATTAACGTTTATCCTAATACCAGTCGTTTGCTATTGATTACTGACGAACAGCAATCGGTTGCCGTTACTGTCAAGCGCACAGGTCAACGTGCTATCGTTACAGGGAAAGGGATACCAACGTCATTGAGCCTCGATTACGTATTCAAAACCTCAGACGTGCGTGTGGGGGATGAGTTGGTTTCGTCAGGGCTCGGTGGTCGTATTCCAGCGGGTTACCGTGTCGGCCGTGTTGCTCATGTCAAAGATGGACAAGCGGACAACTTTAGAAGCATAGAAGTCACGCCAGCAGCTAACTTTATTGACAATGCGTATGTTCTCATTCTGCAAGACAAACGAGCCAACAGCAATGATATTGTTCTCGATGAGCGCTAGATAAGCATCATTTAGCGAACAATGCGTTGATAGTCGCCGAATAGCCTATTTATTGGTATATTCTCAATCACAGTGTTCATCCCATTAATGCCTAGCTATGCTCTAATAGCCGCCGCTAACACCCGCTAAGGTAAGTACTCATGTCGTATCCTGATTCTGAGAATGCAACGGTAGTACTCATTGTTACGATTATTCTAAGCTTTGTCGTTGCTTCCTCACTTAATGTATATCCATTGAGCCCTAGTATGGCCACGCTGCGTCCTATGGTCATGATTATGGTGCTGATTTTTTGGTTGTTGTTTCAACCGCGCTATGTTGGCATCTTTACGGCATTTACCATCGGTATTATTGCTGATCTACTGATGGATACCCACTTGGGAGAGCAGGCCTTTGCCGCAGTAGTAGTCGCTCTCTTTATCAAAATTACCAGTGTATATATCAGACAAATGAACACCGCTAGTGCATGGCTAGTAGCCAGTTTTGGATTGATCATTTTTCAATTGAACTTGTGGATGCTACAGATGTTCATCCAAAATGTTTTTGTCGCTCAAGCCACCCTATCATTATTAATGAGCATCCTGAGCTGGCCTCTGGTTTTATTCGCTCTACGTAAGTTTGCGCGTTAATCACTACGTTTATGAGCAACAGTGCTTATGAACAATAATACCTATGAATAATGATGCTCGTTCATAACTCATAGAGCGATAGCGATTGTTCAGGCCGATTCTGACACGCCTATTAATAAAATTTTTTAGTATTCAATACACATGAATTTATATAAAGAGAGTTGCGATGGATATCGTTTTAGCATCTGGTTCGCCGCGTCGTCGTGAGCTATTAGAAAGAGCGCAACTGGATTTTAGTATCTTGAGCGTGGATATTGATGAAACGCAATATGATAACGAATCGCCAAAAGACTATATCGAGCGCATGGTCGTCACCAAAGCTGAGGCTGCGATACAAAAGCTAAATGAGACGGGCAATGCAACTAAGAGTGACCTTGCTAAGCAGATTCTCATCTTAACGTCTGACACCATTGGTGTACTGCCAGACGGTAAAACGGTTTTGGTTAAACCAATCGATCGCGAGCACGCTTATAGTATGTGGCAGCAAATGTCTGATAGTGTTCATGAAGTATGGACCGCGGTTCAAGCAACTCACATACAGCTGTTGCCCACAACATCAGAGCACGATGTATCAACGCATAATCCAACTTTCCAGATTATCAAGCAGCAGAAAATCACTGAACGTACAGAAGTGAGCTTTATCCCGCTGACACCACAGATGATGAGTAACTATTGGGATAGTGGTGAGCCTGCTGATAAAGCAGGTGGTTATGGTATTCAAGGCTTGGGTGCGGCATGGGTCAGCAGTATCAATGGCAGCTATACCAATGTTGTTGGTTTACCGCTTTCGCAAACGCTGGCATTAATTAAAACGCTTACCGATGCGAATCTCGATTAAATAGATAAGATAAATCTATGTAGAGAGGGTTTATTAGCGAGAAATCAGTCGTCAACTCTCTGCACATAATGACACGTGAGAGTAATGGGCGAGAGCAAGCCGCATTTGTTACACTATAAAGATAATAGGCGATGAACGTCTAACAAGAAAGCTGAGAGATAAGAGAAAACATTATGTCCGAAGAGCTGCTGATTAATATTAGTCCAATGGAGTCCCGTGTCGCAGTACTAGACAACGGCATCTTGGGCGAGATTTATATTGAACGTCATCATAAACTGGGGTTGGTGGGTAACATTTACCTAGGTACAGTCGTACGTGTCCTACCTGGAATGCAGGCAGCATTCGTTGATATCGGGCAGTCGCGCACAGCATTCTTACATGTCAATGATATGCAGCGTGAGCCTCGTGCAGTAAAGAAAACGACTGACACTGCCAAAAATCAAACCAATGGCGCGATAGAAAGTGCTACTGATGACTTGGACGTCACACTACCGATAGTCAACACTCAGAATACGGAAGTCATACCGACTTCTAAAACACTCATTCAGCATCGTTTGCACGAAAGCCAACGTATCTTAGTACAGGTGACAAAAGATCAATTGGGCAGCAAAGGCGCTCGTTTAACCACCAATGTATCACTACCGTCACGCTACTTGGTTTATCTGCCATCAAGTGAACATATCGGTATATCTCAGCGCATCGATGGTGAAGAGGAACGTACTCGTCTAAAGACTGAGCTGACTAGCTTGATGCAGACGGTCAACCTAAAAGGCGGATTGATTGCTCGCACTGCTGCTGAACGTGTTCCTGTTGATAAGCTCGAAGAAGACATTTACTACCTATTGCAGCTTTGGCGTACTATCTGTGCCCGTCGCCAAGAAATCAATCATCATCAAAGCTCAGAGCTGATTTATCAAGAGCTAGCGTTACCATTGCGCTCGATCCGAGACTTGGTACATGCTGATACCGAAAAAGTTATCATTGATAATGCGCAAATCTATGAGCAAGTCAGATACTTTGCCAAAGAGTTTGTTCCTTTTGTATATGATCGAATCGTACACTATACCGCTGAGCAATCACTCTTTGATGTACACCGTGTCGAAGATGACTTAAAAGATGCTTTGAAGCGCCGTGTCGACCTAAAGTCGGGTGGTTATCTCATTATCGACCAGACCGAAGCAATGACAACGATAGATGTCAATACAGGGTCTTTCGTTGGTGGTCGCTCTTTAGAAGACACGGTTTATAAAACCAATCTAGAGGCTACACATGCTATTGCCCGTCAGTTACGTTTACGAAATCTAGGCGGCATTATCATCTTGGACTTTATTGATATGCTTGAACAACAGCATAAAGATGATGTGCTCGAGAGCTTACAATCACAGCTTACGCAAGATTATGCCAAAACTAAGATTACGCAAGTCAGTGAGCTTGGCTTGGTAGAGATGACCCGTAAACGCACACGTGAGTCACTAGGGCAGCAGCTCTGTGAGCCATGTTCGACCTGTCAAGGTCGTGGGTTTGTAAAAACTGCCGAGACGGTCTGTTTTGAGATATTCCGTGAAATTATGCGTTGTGCCCGTACTTATAATTCTCCAAAAAAGTTCACCGTAGTGGCGCATGCAGCCGTTATTGACTTGTTACTAACTTCAGAGTCGGACACCGTCGCAGATCTAGAGTATTTATTAGGTAGAGTCATTACTTTTGATGTAGAAAATCTTTATACTCAAGAGCAATACGACATCGTTTTGGATTGATACGATTTCCACTACTAACATAGATAAAGGTAATTATTAGAAATAGATAGCTTTGTTTATAAAGCGTAATATCTGGATTCGCTATAGATATAGCCCTTGCAATGAACGAAATACTATGTATAATATACACCACTGAATTATATATGCGCAGCCAATCAAACAGCTGGCGCTATGACAGCTAGAGCATCGTTTCTAGCACTATTTCATTATGCCTCTACTAACATCCGATAATGGAAGGGTTGGTGGGGCTTTAAACTATTTTGCTTTTAGCAGGCTATAAGTTCCAATAAAGAACTCATTCTGGTTAAGAACAGAAGGCAGCTTTAAGTAAATATTTAACCAAACGGCTTTTGATCATATCTTTGCAAAGCAAGAATGACAAAAGCACATATTAGGAGCTTGCTGGCATGGCTAACCAGAGAATCCGTATCCGTCTTAAGTCTTTTGATCATCGTCTGATCGATCAATCTGCACAAGAGATTGTTGATACTGCAAAGCGCACCGGTGCGCAAGTTTGTGGTCCTGTACCGTTGCCGACTCGCATTGAGCGCTTCAACGTTCTAACTTCACCACACGTAAACAAAGACGCTCGTGATCAGTACGAAATCCGTACTCATAAGCGTATGGTTGATATCGTTCAGCCTACTGATAAAACTGTGGATGCGCTAATGAAATTAGATTTAGCGGCGGGTGTTGACGTTCAAATTGCTTTGGGTTAATGCACATAAACACCCAACCCATTAATATAAGATATAAAGAGGTCTAAAATGGCGATCGGTTTAGTCGGTAAAAAATGCGGCATGACCCGTGTCTTCACTGAAGCAGGCGCATCTATCCCTGTAACAGTGGTTGAGATCAGTGCTAACCGCATTACTCAAGTAAAAAATACTGATGTAGATGGCTATCAAGCCATCCAAGTCACCACAGGTACTCGTCGTGACAGCCGCGTAACAGCAGCTCAAAAAGGTCACTTCGCTAAAGCTGGCGTTGCCGCTGGTCGTGGTGTTTGGGAATTTCGTGCCAACGAAAGCGATCTTGAAGGTCGTGAAATTGGTGGCGAGATTCTAGCTGACTTGTTCGAACAAGGTCAGATGGTTGATGTTACAGGAAACAGTAAAGGTAAAGGTTTTCAGGGTCCTGTAAAGCGTCACAACTTTAGTATGCAAGATGCGACTCATGGTAACTCAGTATCTCATCGTGCACATGGTTCAACTGGTCAGAACCAGTCACCAGGTAAAGTATTCAAAGGCAAAAAGATGGCGGGTCAGATGGGTAACAAACGCGTTACCGTTCAAGGCCTAGAAGTGATTTCGGTTGATGCCGAAAAAGGGTTACTTGTCATCAAGGGTGCTATCCCAGGTGCCACCGGTGGCGATGTTATCGTACGTCCGTCAGTCAAAGCCTAAGCAAGGGGATTAACGTGGATTTAAAAACAGTTACAGGTGCTGCGGTTGAGCTTTCTGATACGGCATTTGGTCGTGAATTCAACGAAGCACTAGTGCATCAAGTCGTCACCGCTTATTTAGCTGGTGCTCGCCAAGGTACACGCGCACAAAAAACCCGTGCCGAAGTTTCTGGCGGTGGTATTAAGCCATGGCGCCAAAAAGGTACTGGTCGCGCTCGTGCGGGTTCTATTCGTAGCCCAATCTGGCGTGGGGGCGGACGTGCATTTGCGGCCAAACCACAAGATTGGTCACAGAAAGTAAACCGTAAGATGTATCGCGGTGCGATGCAGTGCATCCTAGCCGAATTGATTCGCCAAGAGCGTCTGATTTTGGTAGAAGAGTTGAGCGTTTCTGGTCCTAAGACCAAAGAGCTGATCGCAAAGTTAAATGAGCTTGGTGCACCTCGTGCATTGATCGTCACTAAAGAAGTTGACGAAAACTTATACTTAGCCGCTCGCAACATTCCACATGTCAACGTACTTGATACAAGTGAAGTTGACCCAGTGAGCTTGATTGCTTTTGACAAAGTAATCATGTCAGTTGAAGCTGCGAAACAATTTGAGGAAGCACTAGCATGAATAACGCAAGACTTTATCAGATCCTAAGAGGACCTGTATTCTCAGAGAAATCTCAAATGCTTGGCGACTCACTTGGTGTGCAGGTATTTAAAATTGACTCTAAGGCTACTAAGCTTGAAGTTAAAAAAGCAGTTGAGATGATGTTTGAAGGTGTTGAAGTATTAAAAGTAAACACTTTGAATGTTAAAGGTAAGACAAAGCGTTTTGGTAAAAGTATTGGCCGTCGTAATGACTACAAAAAAGCCTATGTTACCTTAAAAGCTGGTCAAGATGTACAAATGGCTGATGCTGGTGAAGAGGTCGCGAACACGACTGCTTCTACTAGTGAAACAGCGAATAACGAATAAGGATTACACTCATGCCTATCGTAAGAGCAAAGCCAACATCACCAGGCCGTCGTTTTGTTGAAAAAGTAGTGCATCCACACCTTTATAAAGGTCGTCCGTTTGCAGCGCTTCTAGAATCAAAAAGCAAGACCGGTGGTCGTAACAATAATGGCCGCATTACTACTCGTCACATTGGCGGTGGTCATAAGCAACATTATCGTATTATCGATTTCAAACGTACTAAAGACAATATCCCAGCTACGGTAGAGCGTATTGAATACGATCCTAACCGTACTGCGCATATTGCACTACTTAAGTACGCTGATGGCGAACGCCGTTACATCATCGCTGCTAAAAAACAAGCAGTTGGTGATACAGTAATGTCAGGTGAAACTTCACCAATCCGTCCAGGTAACTGTTTACCACTGAAAAACATCCCATTGGGTACTGTGATTCACAATATCGAACTTAAAATCGGTAAAGGTGCACAGATGGCTCGCGCAGCGGGTGCTAGTGTTCAGTTGTTAGGTCGTGACGGTATTTATGCTATTCTACGTTTGCGTTCTGGCGAAACTCGTCGCGTACACGTGAATTGCCGTGCTGTTATCGGCGAAGTTTCTAACACTGAAAACAACTTGAAATCACTTGGTAAAGCCGGTGCTTCACGTTGGCGTGGTGTTCGTCCTTCAGTTCGTGGTGTCGCTATGAACCCGGTTGATCACCCACATGGTGGTGGTGAAGGTCGTAACAAAGGTCGCCATCCAACTAGCCCTTGGGGTCAGAAGTCTAAAGGACTTAAAACGCGTAGCAATAAGCGTACTGACAACATGATCATCCGCCGTCGCGCCAAGAAGAAATAAAGGAAGAATTTCATGCCTCGTTCATTGAAAAAAGGTCCATTCATAGACGCGCATTTGTTTGCTAAAGTTGAGAATGCATTAGACACCAACTCACGCAAGCCAATTAAGACTTGGTCGCGCCGCTCGATGATTTTGCCACAAATGGTTGGCCTAACTTTATCTGTTCACAACGGCCGTACTCATGTACCGGTTATTGTGAGCGAACAGATGGTTGGTCATAAACTAGGTGAATTTGCCCCGACTCGTACGTATCGTGGTCATGGCATTGACAGAAAAGCTAAGAAATAAGGTGCTTATCATGGAAGTAACTGCAAAATTACGCGGTGCCGCCATATCGGCACAAAAAGTTAGACTCGTTGCTGATGAAGTTCGTGGCAAATCTATCGAGCGTGCTTTGGATATCCTAACGTATAGTAATAAAAAAGGCGCTGTGTTTGTTAAGAAATGTCTTAACTCAGCCATCGCCAATGCCGAAAACAACAACGGTCTAGATATCGATACTCTTAAAGTATCAACTATCTACGTTGATGAAGGCATTACGCTAAAACGTATCCTACCACGTGCCAAAGGCCGCGCTGATCGTATCAGTAAGCGTACCTGTCACATCACTATTAAGGTAGGGGAATAAGTTATGGGTCAAAAAGTACATCCAATCGGAATTCGTCTTGGTGTTGTAAAAAAGCATAACGCAAACTGGTATGCTAGCCCTAAACAATACTCAGA
Source organism: Psychrobacter sp. SCQQ22 (assembly GCF_015864605.1). Taxonomy (NCBI): domain Bacteria; kingdom Pseudomonadati; phylum Pseudomonadota; class Gammaproteobacteria; order Moraxellales; family Moraxellaceae; genus Psychrobacter; species Psychrobacter sp. SCQQ22. The sequence continues at coordinate 73,769 of NZ_JADYWZ010000007.1, read as the reverse complement.
ATACCTAATCAACGACATTAGAGTTCGTGAATATCTACGCAAAAAGCTAGACAACGCTATGATCAGCAACATCATGATCGAGCGTCCTACTGGCGCTGCTAAGATTACCATCGCCACTGCGCGCCCTGGTATTGTTATCGGTAAAAAAGGCGAAGATATCGAAAGACTTCAAAAAGAATTGACCAAAATAATGGGCGTACCTGCTCAGGTCAACATTGAAGAAATCACGTCACCTGATCTTGATGCACGTTTGGTAGCAGACGGTATCAGTAGCCAGCTTGAGCGTCGTGTTATGTTCCGTCGTGCGATGAAACGCGCTGTACAGAACAGCATGCGCTCTGGTGCTAAAGGTATTAAAGTTGAGTTGTCTGGCCGTCTTGGCGGTGCTGAGATTGCTCGTACTGAATGGTACCGTGAAGGTCGTGTGCCACTGCATACACTCCGCGCTGATATTGACTATTCGTCAGTACGTGCAGAGACAACTTACGGCACTATCGGTGTTAAAGTTTGGATTTTCCGTGGCGAAATCCTTGACGGTATGAACAGTGTATATAATCCCGTTAAAGAAGAGCAGGCTCGTGCGCCAAAACGCCGTGGTCGTGGAAACGGAAATCGTCGAAACTCAGACAGAGGTTAAACTATGTTACAGCCAAAACGTACCAAGTTTCGTAAAATGCACAAAGGTCGTAACACTGGGCTAGCTCATCGTGGAAGCACCGTTGCATTCGGACAAATTGGTCTAAAATCTTTGACTCGTGGTCGTATGACTGCCCGTCAAATTGAAGCAGCACGTCGTACCATCACTCGTAAAATTAAGCGTGGCGGTAAGATTTGGATTCGTGTATTCCCTGACAAACCGATTACCAACAAGCCATTAGAAGTACGTATGGGTAAAGGTAAAGGTCCAGTCGAATATTGGGTATGCGAAATCAAACCTGGTAAAGTGTTATATGAAATCGAAGGGGTCTCAGAAGAGCTTGCTCGCGAAGCATTTATACTTGCTGCAGCAAAATTGCCCTTTAAAACTACCATTGTTAAGCGGACGATAATGTAATGAAGATCAGTGAATTACGTGATAAATCATTAGAAGAACTGACCCAGTTACTTGATGAAAAGCAACTTGATGCTTTCCGTATTCGTATGGCTAAAGCAACTGGTCAGTTGGGTAATACCCATGAAGTACGTGGCAATCGTCGTACGATTGCACAGCTTCAGACTTTGATTAACGAGAAACAACGAGGCGACTCATGAGCGATAACAATCAAACAGCTACCAATGCTAGCGTATTGACAGGACGAGTTGTCAGCGACAAGATGGACAAGTCCATCACAGTTTTGATTGAGCGTCTGGTTCGTCATCCTCTATATGGCAAACAGCTTCGTCGTTCTACGAAAATCAAAGCACACGATGAGAACAACGTTTGCCAACAAGGCGACCTTGTCCGTATCAAAGAAACGCGTCCAATCTCAAAAACCAAGTCTTGGACTTTGGTTGATGTGGTTGAAAAAGTAGAAAAAATCTAAGTAAATTGCATTAAAAGCCAGAAGCTGTTAAAATATCCGCCTTTTTAAGGATGCTGATTGCGCCGAGCGTATATCACTCACATTAAGAGTAAGTCGCGGTTATTTATATTACAATGCCGTCTACTCATACTGTGCTAGCGGCAGCAACTGGTTTTTATTGCTCATACGTGTGGAGTAACGCTATGATTCAGGTTGAGTCAATGCTGGAAGTTGCAGACAATAGCGGTGCAAGACGAGTTCAGTGCATTAAAGTACTGGGTGGTTCTCATCGTCGTTATGCATCAGTTGGCGACATTATTAAAGTAACGGTTAAAGAAGCCATTCCGCGTGGTCGTGTTAAAAAAGGCGACGTGATGAATGCTGTAGTTGTACGCACCAAAAAAGGCGTTCGTCGTCCTGATGGTTCTGTGTTACGTTTTGACGACAATGCTGCGGTATTGTTGAACCAAAACAAAGCACCGATTGCAACTCGTATTTTTGGACCGGTAACTCGTGAACTACGTGGTGATCAGTTTATGAAAATTGTATCACTAGCACCAGAAGTATTGTGAGGTAATCCATGTCAAAATTACGTAAAGGCGATACAGTTATCGTGATTGCTGGTAAAGATAAAGGCAAGCAAGGTACTGTACAAGCTGTAAAAAATGATCGTATTAAAGTAGAAGGCATTAACATTGTCACTAAACATCAGAAGCCAAATCAGGCAGCTGGCGTTGAAGGCGGCATTCTTAAGCAAGAAGCTTTCCTACATATTTCAAATGTCGCAATATTAAATGCGCAAACCCAAAAAGCTGATCGTATTACTTATCAGTTCAGCGAAGACGGCCAGAAACAACGCGTCTATCGTTCGAACGGTGAAGTAGTGGCGACTGCGTAAGACACTAAGGGTGTAATGGTAATGGCAAGATTAAAATCTTTATATAACGATAAATTAAAGCAGCAAATCCAAGAAGAGCTTGGTTTGGCGAATGTGATGCAAGTGCCTAAAATCACTAAAATCACACTTAACATGGGTGTAGGCGGTGCGTCTCAAGATAAGAAATTACTTGAAGGTGCTGTAGCTGATATGACTGCAATTGCTGGTCAAAAACCTGTTGTCACCAAAGCGCGTAAATCAGTTGCTGGCTTTAAGATTCGTGAAGAATGGCCAATTGGCTGTAAAGTAACGCTACGCGGTGAGCAAATGTACGAATTTTTAGATCGTCTCGTTGCCATTGCAATTCCTCGTATTCGTGATTTCCGCGGTTTTTCACCTAAAGCCTTTGACGGACGTGGTAACTACTCATTGGGTATCAAAGAACAAATTGTATTCCCAGAAGTAGATTTTGACAAGATTGATCGTATCCGCGGTATGGATGTGACAATCACCACGTCAGCTCAATCTGATGAAGAAGGTCGTGCGTTGCTTAAAGCATTCGGCTTCCCATTTAAATAAGGTAAAGACGTTATGGCAAAGAAGAGCATGATTAACCGCGAATTGAAGCGCGAAAAAATGGTTGCTAAGTACGCTGATAAGCGTATCAAGCTAAAAGAAACTATCAGTGATATGACTGCAAGTGACGAAACTCGTATGGAAGCGATGTTAGAGCTACAAGCTCTTCCACGTAACTCATCGCCAGTACGTCTGCGCAATCGTTGTGCTATCACCGGTCGTCCTCACGGTTACTTCCGCAAGTTTGGCTTATCACGCAATATGCTGCGTGAGCGTGTCATGCAAGGCGATGTGCCTGGTGTTCGTAAAGCAAGCTGGTAAGGGGTAACTATATGAGTATGCAAGATACCGTTGGGGATATGCTAACCCGTATTCGTAACGCACAAATGGCTAACAAAGTATCGGTAGCAATGCCGAGCTCTAAATTACGTAAATCAATTGCTGATTTACTAGTTAGCGAAGGTTATGTGGCTAGTGCTGTTGTTACTGAAAAAGCAAACAACAAAGCAAGCCTTACTATTGAACTAAAATACTTCGAAGGCCGTGCTGTCATCGAAACTATTCAACGTTTTAGCCGTCCTGGTTTACGCCAGTTCCGCGGTAAAGACGCTATCCCTACTGTTAAGCAAGGTATGGGTGTTGCTATCGTATCAACTAGCCAAGGTATCATGAGTGATCGTGCTGCACGCGCTGCTGGTATCGGTGGTGAAATCGTCGCATTTGTAGCGTAAGTTACACGACGATAAAGTCTATTTGATACTGTTGGGCTTCTATCAATGTGGTAATGGTAAATTATTTAACATTGGTAGGTGTCTAACGTAGTCAACTATGCTAAACTAACACGCTTTTTAGCCTGTTAGTTTTTTCGCTAATATAAAGAAGTTAATTTTTTAAGGAATATTCCTATGTCTCGTGTGGCTAAAGCCCCAGTGACGCTGCCAAATGGTGTAAGCGTTACTTTGAACGATCGGCAGGTCGAAGTTAAAGGCAAGAACGGCAATTTGTCTTTACGCCTGCATGCATTGGTCGAGCTGAAACAGGAAGATGATGTTATCATTTTCTCACCTACAGTCGATTCAAAAGAAGCTATGATGCACACTGGCACCATGCGCGCTCTGCTTAACAACTATGTTACAGGCGTGAATGAAGGCTTTGTAAAACGTCTTCAATTAATTGGTGTTGGTTACCGCGCACAAGTTACTGGCAACAAAGTAACTTTGAACGTTGGTTACTCTCATCCAGTAGAGTATACGTTACCTGAAGGTGTGTCAGCTGAAACCCCAACGCAAACTGAAATTGTTTTGAAATCAAACAATAAGCAGCAGCTTGGTCAAGCAGCGGCTAATATCCGTGGTTTCCGCCCACCTGAGCCTTATAAAGGCAAAGGTATTCGTTATAGTGACGAGCATGTGATTCGCAAAGAAGCCAAGAAAAAATAAGGTGAGTTGAAATGTTTGATAAAAAAGCAGCTCGTCTGCGTCGAGCTAAGAAAACCCGCGCGCATATCCGTTTTTTAGGCGTTAATCGCTTAACGGTTAACCGCACGCCAAAACATATGTATGCCCAGATTATCTCTCCGAACGGTGGTGAAGTGATTGCTCAGGCATCTACCTTAGACGTCAGCTTGCGCTCAGGCGCTACTGGTAATGCTGATGCAGCAACGTCTGTAGGCCAATTGATCGCAGAACGCGCAAAAGCAGCTGGTATCACTAAAGTTGCCTTTGACCGTAGTGGTTTCAAATATCATGGTCGAGTTAAAGCTTTAGCAGAAGCAGCTCGCGAGAACGGATTGGAGTTTTAATCATGGCTAGAAATGATAAAAATGATAAAAATGAACAGACTGACGGTCTAGTAGAACGCTTAGTTACCGTTGATCGTGTTGCAAAAGTTGTTAAAGGTGGTCGTATTTTCTCTTTCACTGCACTAACTGTAGTGGGTGATGGCAACGGTCGTGTTGGTTTCGGTCGCGGTAAAGCACGTGAAGTGCCAGCTGCTATCCAAAAAGCACTAGAAGCTGCCAAACGTAATATGATTACTGTTGAGCTAAATGATGCAACTTTGTATCATCCGATCAAAGCACGTCATGGTGCTAGTAAAGTTTATATGCAGCCTGCATCTGAAGGTACTGGCGTAATCGCTGGTGGCGCAATGCGTGCTGTATTAGAAGTTGCTGGTGTCAAAGATGTTTTGACTAAATGTTATGGTTCTACCAATACTGCTAACGTTGTTCGCGCAACGTTTAACGGTTTACGTGATATGTCAACTCCAGAGAAGATGGCAGCTAAACGTGGTAAATCTGTAGACGAAATCTTGGGTTAACTTAGACTAGGTGAGTTACGATGAAAAAAATGAAAGTCACTCAATTTAAATCGGGTGCCCATCGCCTAAAGAGCCACAAAGCGAGCTTGAAAGGATTGGGTTTACGCCGTATTAACCATACTGTTGAAGTAGAAGATACTCCTTCAACTCGTGGTATGGTAAATCGCGTTAACTACATGGTAAAAGTGGAGGAAGCGTAATGGGTCTTAGATTAAATGAATTATCACCAGGTGTTGGTGCAAAGAAAACTGCACAACGTCGTGGTCGTGGTATCGGTTCAGGTCTTGGTAAGACTGGTGGTCGTGGTGTAAAAGGTCAGAAATCTCGTTCAGGTTCTAGCGTACGCTCAGGATTTGAAGGTGGTCAAATGCCTTTATATCGTCGTCTACCTAAATTTGGTTTTACCAGTAAAATGGCAATGAAGACAGCTGAAGTACGTCTGTCTGAACTAAACCAAATTGAAGGCGATGTTGTTAGCATTGAAACACTTAAAGCTGCTAACCTTATCCGTCATGATATGAAGCGTGCCCGTGTTATGTTATCAGGCGAAGTCACTAAAGCTTATACTTTTAAAGGTATCAAAGTGACTAAAGGCGCTAAGCTAGCAATCGAAGCTGCTGGTGGTAGCATCGAGGAGTAATAACGTGTCAAAACAATCAATGTCATCGACTGGTATACCGCTCAATCCATTTGCATTTATACGCAAGTATGATGAATTATGGACGCGTTTATTATTCTTAATCGGCGCATTGATTGTTTATCGTTTAGGGTCACATATTCCAGTACCGGGTATCAATCCGGTTAACTTGGCTGATCTGTTTTCGCGCAACGAAAACACCATTCTGAGCATGTTTAATATGTTCTCAGGCGGTGCACTAGAGCGTATGTCTATTATGGCACTTGGTATTATGCCATATATCTCAGCATCGATTATTGTACAGATGATGTCTGCGGTATTGCCATCGCTTGAAGCCCTCAAAAAAGAGGGTGAAGCGGGACGACGCAAGCTAAACAAGTATACCCGTCAGGGAACGCTTGCCTTAGCCCTAGTACAGTCATTAGGGATGTGTGCTGGCTTAATCAGTCAAAACCTTACCTTATCTTCTGGTCTTACTTTCTATATTCCAGCTGTTACTTCTTTAGTAGCAGGCGCTATGTTTTTAATGTGGCTTGGTGAGCAGATTACAGAGCGTGGTGTAGGTAACGGTATCTCAATGCTCATTTTTGCGAGCATTGTGGCTGGTACGCCAGGTATGATTTCGCAGTCTATCGAACAGGTCAATCAAGGTCAGATGAACTTGATTGTACTATTTATTTTTGTGTTGCTAGGTATCGCGGTTACTGCTGGCATTGTTTATATTGAACGTGCCCAACGCCGTGTTCCCGTAAACTACGCACAAAAGCAGCAACAGGGTCGTAAAATTTATGCTCAGCAGCAGTCTCATCTGCCGTTGAAGCTAAACATGGCAGGGGTTATTCCCGCTATCTTTGCGAGTTCTCTATTGTTGTTTCCAGCAAGTTTAGGACAGTGGGTTGGTCAATCAACCGATCCTACCTTTACACAAAAAATATTACAGAATATGGCGTTAGTATTGTCTCCAGGGCAGCCGCTATATTTGGTATTGTTTGGTGCAATGATTATTTTCTTCTGCTATTTTTATACGGCGCTAGTATTTAGCCCACGTGAAGTAGCTGAAAACCTTAAACGTAGTGGTGCGTATATCCCAGGTATTCGCCCAGGACAACAAACTCAGCGTTACCTCGATCATGTATTAAACCGATTGACCTTTATTGGCGCGATGTATATGACGGTTATTTGTTTAATGCCAATGGTCGTCCAGTCATCGTTTGGTGTGCCGTTTCAACTCGGTGGTACGTCTTTACTGATTATGGTGGTTGTGGTAATGGACTTCATCTCGCAGATTCAAGCGCATTTGATGACCCATCAATATCATGATCAGACGTTAATTCAATCGCCCACTCAACCTTAAATGAGCGGTACGATATTTCAAGGAGCATGCTATGAAAGTTCAAGCATCAGTTAAAAAGATTTGTGGTAGCTGTAAAGTTGTGCGCCGTAAAGGCCGTGTACATATTATTTGTACAGCAGAACCTCGCCACAAGCAACGTCAGGGTTAATACTTAGTATCACAAAGCCTTAGGTTTTTGTTACTATTTAAATTAATACTTGAAAAATAACGGCGGATGCGATATCATCCGCCACTTGCCGTAGTTTATGCAAAAACTTTTATAATACTATCGAAGAATAAGTCTGTTATCAGACCAAAGCAGAGATTGAGATTACAAAGGCTTTAGTATTGACAGCAACAAATCTGAAAAGTAATGCCTTATCGTTAGATAACGCTTATTTTTCTTTAATGGAGAGAAATCAATGGCTCGTATTGCCGGCGTAAACATTCCGGATAATAAGCATGCTGTTATTTCACTAACTTACATCTTTGGTGTAGGTCGTACCACTGCTCAGAAAATCTTAGAAGCAGTTGGCATTGCCCCTACTACTAAAGTCAGTCAGTTAGATGATACACAGTTAGATGCTATCCGTGCACAAATTGCAAATTACATGACTGAAGGTGACCTTCGTCGTGAAGTTTCAATGAATATTAAGCGTTTAGTTGATCTTGGTTGTTACCGTGGCATCCGCCATCGTCGTAACCTACCAGTTAGAGGTCAGAACACCAAGAACAACGCTCGTACTCGTAAGGGTCCGACACGCCCTCTCAAAAGATAATTAACTTAGGAAGCTAAAAGATGGCAAAAGACACTCGCAGTCGCAAAAAGGTGACTCGCCGTTCAGTATCGGAGGGCGTAGCCCATATCCATGCGTCTTTTAATAACACCATTGTTACGATTACCGATCGTCAGGGTAATGCATTGGCTTGGGCCACTTCAGGTGGACAAGGCTTCCGTGGTTCACGTAAATCTACACCATTTGCAGCTCAGGTTGCAGCTGAAGTCGCTGGTAAAGCGGCCCAAGAATATGGTGTTAAGAATATCGACGTTTTGGTCAAAGGACCAGGACCGGGTCGTGAGTCTGCGGTAAGAGCACTAGGTGCATTGGGTTATAAAGTCAACAGCATCTCTGATGTAACCCCAATCCCACACAATGGTTGCCGTGCGCCGAAAAAGCGCCGCGTCTAATATTAAAGACGAAGCTTTTTATATTGAAAGCTTATAGGAGACATAACAATGGCCCGCTATATTGGACCAAAACTCAAATTATCACGTCGTGAAGGTACGGATTTAGGCCTTAAGTCTGGCGTTAAACCATACGACGTAAAAACGAAAAAAGCTGGTCGTCCACCAGGTCAACATGGCGTAAGCCGTAACAAGACCTCTGAATATGCTCTACAGCTGCGTGAAAAGCAGAAAGTTAAGCGTATTTATGGTGTACTAGAGCGTCAATTCGCTAATTACTATAAAGAATCTGCTCGTAAGCGCGGTGCTACAGGTGAAAACCTACTAGCCATGCTTGAGAGCCGTCTAGATAACGTTGTATATCGCATGGGCTTTGGCTCAACTCGCGCAGAAGCACGTCAGCTAGTCAGTCATCGTACTGTTATGGTAAAGAAAGCTGGCCGTGATGAGTTTGTTCGTGTGAACATTCCATCAATTCAGCTTCAAGATGGTGATGTCATCGCTATCCAAGAGAAGTCTCGCGAACAACTACGTATTAAAAACGCTATTGAACTAGCGACACAACGTGGTATTCCAGAATGGCTAGATGTTGATCACAGCAAACTACAAGGCACGTTTAAACATGCGCCTGATCGTATTGATCTACCTGCTGAAATCAACGAAAGCTTGATCGTTGAGCTATACTCTAAGTAAATGACGTACTGCTCGATGTCATGAAAATGGCATTGAGCAATTAACGTTAATTAAACCAGTTTAATAAATCGAGGTGACATCATGATGCTAAATGCAACTGAGTTTCTAACGCCGAATGCCATTAACGTGGATACGGTTAACGAAACGATTGCGAAAGTCACGCTCGAACCGTTAGAACGCGGCTTTGGGCATACCCTAGGTAATGCCTTACGTCGTATCTTGTTATCTTCATTACCTGGTGCTGCAGTCATTGAAGCCGAGATTGATGGTGTTGACCATGAATACTCTACGCTTGAAGGGCTACAAGAAGATGTACTTGACTTGCTTTTGAACTTAAAAGGCTTGGCAATTACGCTTCATGACCAAAATGAAGTATTTTTGACCTTGGATAAACAAGGTCCAGGCACTATTACTGCTGCAGATATCACGTTACCGCACAATGTTGACATCATCAATCCAGAATTGGTATTGGGTACATTGAGTGATCGTGGTCATCTTAAGATGCGTTTGCGCGTAGTAATGGGTCGTGGATATGAGCCAGCAAACCAGCGCCGTGAAGATGGTGATACTAAAGCAATTGGACGCTTAAAGCTTGATGCAAGTTTTAGTCCTGTGCTTCGTGTTGCTTATCAGGTTGAGAACGCTCGTGTAGAGCAGCGTACTGATCTTGATCGTCTTATCATTGAGCTTGAAACTAATGGCACTATAGATCCAGAAGAAGCAATTCGTAAAGCAGCCACTATTTTACAACAACAGATTTCTATCTTTGTTGACCTAGAAGCTGAAGAAGCGCCTGAGCCTGTGAAAGAGAAAGAAGAGGTTGATCCGGTGCTATTACGCCCTGTGGACGATCTTGAACTAACGGTTCGCTCAGCCAACTGCTTGAAAGCTGAAAACATTTACTATATCGGTGATTTGGTACAACGTTCAGAGACTGAACTTCTAAAAACCCCAAATCTTGGTAAGAAATCATTAACTGAAATCAAAGACGTTTTAGCGTCTAAAGATTTAGAGCTCGGTATGCGCCTAGATAACTGGCCACCAGCTGATTTACGTGTTGATGATCGCTTTTCTTATCGTAGCCGTTAAACTTTAAGGATTTTTGACTATGCGCCATCGTAAGAGTGGAGTCAAGCTGGGTCGTACCGGCAGTCATCGTAAGGCAATGTTTCAGAACATGACTAACTCATTATTTGAGCATGAACTGATCAAAACAACTTTACCAAAAGCTAAAGAACTACGTCGCGTTGCCGAGCCATTAATCACTATGGCTAAAGAAGACAGCGTTGCTAACCGTCGTTTAGCATTCAGCCGTATGCGTAGCAAAGCTATGGTAGGCAAATTATTTGGCACGTTAGGTCCTCGTTACCAGACTCGTCCAGGTGGTTATTTGCGTATCGTAAAATGCGGTCATCGTGATGGTGACAATGCGCCAATGGCATATGTAGAATTAGTTGATCGTGACTAGTTTTATACTGAATATATGATTCATAAAAAAGCTCCAATTAATTGGAGCTTTTTTTTATGTCTTGAATTTGGTTAATCACATTATTCATTTTATTAGAGCAGTAGTGAATTAACATCAGCAGCACCTTGCCTGACAATCTCAGGTTGGCTGCTAGTCATATCTACAATGGTGGTTAGCTTGGTTGTTTTTATACCTGCATTGATTAGACCATCAATTTGATTGCCTAAGATATCCTCAATCTCGAATGGATCGTCAAGTATGTCATCACGGTTAGGTAAGACTAGTGAGCTGGTCAATATTGGTTCATCCATAGCTTCTAAAAGTGCTTGAGCAATAGCGTTACTCGGTACTCGGATACCGATTGTTTTTTTCTTAGCGTGAGACAGCTTCTTGGGTACATCTTTTGTGGCATTTAGGATGAATGTAATAGGTGCTGGGGTATGTGCTTTTAGCTGTTTAAACTGCACATTATCTACTGTAGCGTAATTAGCAATCTCACTTAAGTCACGACATAATAAGGTAAATTGGTGTTTATCATCAAGCTCACGAATTTGTTTAAGTTTTTCTAACGCATCTTTTGCACCCAGACGACAACCAAAGGCATAGCTGGTATCGGTAGGGTAGATGATCAGTTGGTCTTTACGTAGCAGGTCAGCCACTTGCTCAATCAATCGAGGCTGTGGATTGTCTGGGTGAATATAGAATACTTGCATAGTGCTTCCTTATCTTATAATTATGAGGTTTTTCTTCATTTAAATAAGTGTTTCGGTGGCTGAGTTAAGTCTGTTTAATATAGGGCGTGATTCATAAAGTATATTTTAAACGTTAATAAATTTTATTGGTTTAAAATATCGATTTGATTATTAGTATAGCGCATAGCACATGTAACTTTAGTGGCAAGGCGTTATTGTTCGTATAAGATCCTTAACCATTTGCGTTATAAAAATCATACCATTGAAAGCTATATTGCCATCGGTTTAGTCTAATTGGGTGTGGAAACCTCAAGTAAAGTAAGTAATAAGATTTTAGCATCACGTGGTAGTGTCTGAGGCTCAGTAATATACTGTTCTGCTTGTCGATAAACGTCATGTTCGAAGGTGCTATCACTCGTATCAAACGCTGCAAATAAATTGTCCTGCGATACTTGGAAAGGTCGCCCGCAAGCTAAAGTAAATAGACATTCCAATGCTTGCGGCTTAATTTCGACGCGCTCAAAAGACTGCTGCTGAGCTGCTGATCGTCCATCTGGTGCATACCAGTAGCCAAAGTCAGACAACCTTCTACGAGCTTCTCCGGCCACACACCAATGGCTAAGCTCTAGTAAACTCCTAGTAATAAATGTACGTCGTTAAGTGTATGAATAATAAAGATATAATTGAGATCATCAAAAAGTGGTTTTTTAACGAAAGAATGTACAATTTCTCTTAAAAAATAAGATATTGTACACTAAGTAAAATAGTGTATTTAATCAGCTAATCTAAATTACGTAATAAATTGTCCGAACTATATTTGGACAATACAACATAAGTTCAGCTTGTAGAAAAAGTTGTGTTTTCTCTGGTATCAAATCAACGATTTTCGATTATATCCTGTTGCTCACCACAGACCTTCAATCCAATCTGTACGGCATCGCTTAGATCAGCATTTTCTTTTATCCTGTAAGACACATTAGTACTCATATCAGTTTGCTTTAAAGCATCTACAGCTGACTTATTAAGTGGTGTTCCGATACTGGACTCATCAATATATCCTTCAGGCTCAAAATACACTTTACGACCAAAGCCAGGATTGTATCCGCATGAGATCTCACCTTCAGCCACCGTAAACGGATAAGGAGTCGCGCTATTCTCACTCCATGTCTGCTCGTTGACAACAATTTAGCCTGCACCGTAAAGATCATACTCTGTGGTGCCTGAGTTGCACCCAACAAGCACAACAGAAGCTACCGTAATTAACCACTAGGGGATATTGATTCGCATGGCACACCGTCCTTGTCACGATCTAACCTAGTATTTCCGCATTTAAGCACTTGTTTAGCTTGTTCACAGCTACTCATTTGTGTACAGACACGAGATAAGTCTTTGCATTGTGCACTATACCTAAACCTTCTATTCATATAGCGATGAAAAAGATAAACAACAGCCGTAGGAAGGACTAGAGTTATAGAGATTATCCAGGTTCAGTTAATAATACCTGGTTGTTATTAACTAACAATAAGCTAGCATCATCTTTGAGATATTTCTTTAATATAATGCGCACGTAATAGCTCTCTTGCTTCTTCACGAGTCGCAATACGGCTCTCAACGTAATCATCAAAATATGGCGCGTATCAGGATTGGTAGGAATATTATCAACTGCAAAATTCGCTAAAGCGTCCGCATTAGTTCGGCGTCGGCGTCTTATCTCTTCTTGACTCACAAGAGTCAGACGCTCATCATCAGTGGCTAGTACTTGACCTTTAGACTCGTTCATAATGACATCCAACTATTTATTCTTGTTTAGGTAGTGAGACTATCTTGATGTTGACTTAAACATAATATAAATCTTTTTGGCTATTTTACATTATCCTATCCTAAACCAGCTCCTCTATTTTAATCTCCAGCGCATCACATAGCTCGTATACTTTCTTTAAAGTAATATTCTTCTCACCACGCTCTATATTACCCATATAGCTACGATCAATACCTGCCATCTCAGCTAGTCTTTCTTGAGATATTCTTCTGCTTTTTCGCGCCTCACGTACTCGCTGTCCAAAAGCTAACATTCGCTCGTCTGCCGTCATAGGATTAATCGCTATTAAAATAGCAATAGTCACAGTGGTTCGCTATAATATCCACGGGATATAGTCGGTATTAACGAGGTAGCTATGGAAACTAAAATAGAGTACAAGTCAGACGCAACTCAGGAATTTAAACTAATCTGTGAAAAATACTGGTCGTTAGCTACTGATAGAAAAAACAGTTTCATATATACGTGTAGAGAAATAGGTAAAGAGTTCGGCTTTAGCTCGAACGAAATATCCACCATAGCCAAGAAACATGCGACCCTTATCATACTCGACTGCCAATGTAGCAGCTGTGGTACTCATAAGACCTGTTGTACGCGCTCAGAGCTTATACAACTAAGTATAAATAGTTGGACATGTGATGATTGTAGACATCAAATACAACAACTTGAACGCAGGGACTATTTAATTGAAGCTGAAAAAATTAGACAGCAAGAGTTAGAGGTAAAACGAAATTTAATAGCTTTGCTTGAGCGTCATCGACAATTTCAAAACCTATCAATACCTAGTGTCAAGGACATCAGCAATATAGACCACCTCTTACTGGTCGCTGTGATTGAAAGCGTTGGTGCTGATAATCTCGAAACGACCATATCGCTACGTGACAATTTACAAATCCCTCTATCTCCACTGCATAGATTAGATGCTAAAATACTTCGGCGTTTATGCAGTAAAAACCTATTGCTGTTTAATACTCACGATGCTGAGCACTATGTAGAAGCTGGTGAACAAGGTGATCTTAAGATTGATTTTTTTCAAATAAACTTTAATTTCGCTTACAACAAAGCGCAGCTACATCAACTAATTATTGATAGTAAAGGTGAAGAGTTTAGAAATAATTTAGGTGAGAGTCTAGAGTATAGAGAATGGTGTCAGCGTATCCAGCTAGAGGAATGCATTAGATATTTGAATAAACGGTCTGAGATGAATGACTTATCACCTAGCATTAGTGAAAAGATGGAGAGCTTATTAGATATCTGTTTATTGAGTTATTCTATTAGTGAGGTGTACTACATCATCTGGGGAGCAGTAGAGAATGCGTCCTCTTATCGCAATAAACCATGTATTACTAGAATTCACGCATCAAATTCAATTTACGGTAATATTCAAAGAAGGTATGACGATATAACTAATTACAACCTCAAGAAAAGACAGTACAACCGTGATAGTCAGCACCCTCAGTCTGCTGTTGAGAAAGTGTTTTTTGATAGGGTATATAGAATTAGAGACTGTGGATTCAGATGTACTGTTGAAGCTCTACTAAATAGTTTCGAATCAGAAGAAGTTTCAAATCAATCACCATATACAAATTTATTGAATATGCAGAATGACTATTCTTCAGTTATTGTGAATGTCCCTAAAATATAATATGTAGTAACTTCAGCGTGGGTAAGTTTTAGATATACTGAAAAATAGTAGTAGCTAGCTAATTTACCAGAAATCGTATCGCTTAAGTAATAATTCTACGTTTAGTTGCTATAGCAAAGTCAGTAAGTAATAGGGCTTCTAAAGCTATTTTAGCTGCGGGAGGAGGGTTCGTGATCATTTCCTGATAATGAACCTCTAAGTCTTTTAAAAATAACTCTGATATCGGTCGACTTGAAAAATCATCAAAGCTAGGTGAAAAATGTATACCTATAGCTTTACACATAGCTTTTTCTAAACCTTGTGGTCTTGCTTCAACCAATTGAAACAGTTGCTGCTCTTCATTTGTTCTACCGCATTCAGTATACCAATAACCGTAATCATCTAGTTTACGTCGTTTCTGTCCCGCTAAACAATAATGAGCTATCTCATGTAATAGACTTCTTGGATAATTCTCTTTAAAAAATATCCTTGCTTTTGTATTTGCTATTGGCGCTTTATAGTAAGGTTCATCTGCTCCACTAATTATTGATAAATTTGGAAATAGATGTTCGAATAAATTTATTAGGCTAATACATAAATCATCGTCATTCATAGGAATACTCATAAAATATCTTAATAAACGTAGTATGGGAAGTAATGCTTTAAATAGGCTATATAAATAGATTAGAGCTAAATGAGCAGTAAAAAGGTTAAGCTATTTATCGGCTCCTCTAACCAATCTAGCATTAGAGGAATCTACTAGTTCTGATTGAAGCTCAAAATTCTGTCTTAGAATATTAAGATAATCCTGCATCAGAAGGTCATATTCTTTTTTTAGTGTAATATACTTTGATTTAGCTATTAATTTAAGTTCTTTTTCGTGTTTTAGCTTAGCAGTACCATTAAGGGTTTTTGGAACAAGGTTTTTACGTTCTTCTTCCGCTTTTTTTATAGCCCCGCACAGTTTTGGATACCTCTCATTTCTAACATATCCTTTTCCTTTACCTGCCTCTCTATCTACAGCGTCCCTAGTAAGCTTGAAACGGGATGACTTCGTATCGACAATTTTAGCTGTATTAGTTATGAGGCGCTCTAAGGCATCCCAATAAACCTGTTCTGCTTGACTGGTTTTCATATTGTTTTTCCTTAACTTAATACTAATACTGAAAGAAGGCTATCGATTTTTTTAATGCTCGTTTCGTACTCATAATGGACTCGTTTTGAAATGCCTAAAGTGAGTTGAGACTCATAGAAATCTTTGGTTTGTAGTAAACTACTTCTAGACTCTGGCAGAAACACAGCATTTTCACAGCTGATGCATGCAGATGCATGCAGATGCTAAGATACCAGCGCCTTTGTCACAAGGTTTAATGGACATGCATCCGCTAACTAAAGTAGTTCGATAGCGAATTTTTCCGTTTTTAACCGCCTTCTTAGTGCTATTTCTATCGTCTAAGAATTTAGGGAGTTTATTCTCTGCTCGTTTTTTTTGTAGATTTTTGCCAGCCGCACCCGCTAGAGTTACACCGCTATCTAACAACTCATGTAAATTATCTGACTCTACTCTTGCTTTGGCTTCCTGCCACTCCTTTTTCATAGCGATAACTTCAGGACCATTTCCTAAAATATTTATTGCTCTGGAGTTTGAGTCAGTGTAATAGACTGTCATTATCATGCTTATATGCTTTAGCTGAGATTTGAGAGTAGGATATGAAACATAACCACTAGAGGCAGCATATACAGCTAAAGAGCGCCTAAACTGATGAAAACCTAAAGGCCAAGGCTCACCTAATTTAACCTTATTAGATAATTCATCACCGTATAAAAAGTTACTGATTTCCTCTAAGTCCTGTTCTGAAACTAATAGGTGCTCTGATGACATAATTCTTTGAATAAGGTGTGTATTGAATGCAGTCGTTGCATAATCAAAATGCGGATGATGTTTGCCAAACTTTCCATTTTCAATCGATAGAAATAAAGGTAATTTGCTATCATCTGTTTCTATTTGGCTCTTATTACCAGACCATTTCAAAGCACCTTTTACGATGAGTTTAGCTGCGTTAAAGGCTTCTTCAACAATTGAGCCTGTCACCCACTTTGTAAATTTCGGTACTCCATTGCTTTCAAGTTTTGTCGTAGTTGACCATATTACAGGTATGTTCCCATTGTCGGAATGGATATATTTTAGCCCATCGAAAGGAATGGCTAATATTTCGCTTTTTCGCATACCTGTAAACGCAGCTATGATAAAAGCGCATTTCATTTGTATTTGACCTAAGCTGATTGTCAAACCTGACCAACTAGCATCCTTGATAATATCTAGATCTTCTAATTCCAGTAAAATGTTGGCCAGCTCCGTATCTGCTTCTATAGCAGTTTTCCAACGAACACTAACCAAACTCCTTTGTGAATCATTGAGCTTGCTTACAAACATACACTCATCTGGTCTTAATGTTTCGTCTCTTGCTTTAGTACGTGCTGAAAAAACATATGATATCTTTTCAGCATATTTATTAAAAACTTGCAAACTCTGAATGGTATCTTTTAGAAGATTCTGGTAAATGCGTGAAGGAATAATCATAGTTTGAAGAGTTTGAGAGGTCTCAGGAAAAGACTTTCTAGTTTTTTTTAGCTTGTGTAAAAATCCTTCTGAAGGTTTTAGATTACACCAAAATTTATCCTGATTTAAAACAGATGCTGTATCAATGAACCTTTGTATCTTACCTAAGTGTAAACCTATTTGTTTTTCTGAAGAGAGGTTGGTAACTAGAAAATTAATTGCATTAGCGTCAGTAAATATATCGTCGAAGTCAATATTATTGTTTACACAATAGCTAACTAAGAAAGAGATAGCGACTAAATCACCATTTAATTTTGACATAGAACATCCATTCACCTCACAAATCCAATTCAAAGCAAATATTTTCAAAAACTTAACTGCTGAGTTAAATTTATTGCTATCGATAGTATTAAATGTGCATAGGCTCTGAATTTTATATTTAAAGTTAATAGTTTTAGGGGAATTGCTAGTAGTACTATAGTCCCAAATATCATCAGAGAACACTGATAATGCTTCTCCATTTTTAGAGAGGGTTACAACTAAATCTGATACAGGTGTTTTGATCAAATCTTTGGATGTAGGTTGTATTTCTTTGACAAGCGATTCACGCATCATTATTTTGGTCATAATTTCATTCCCTTGTCATTTTTTTGAGATACTAATGTCAAAAACTCTATATGATTGCTCCAATATTTATCATAAATTTGCATATCTATATTCTGTTTAGCATCATCAATTAGGGTAATGACTTCATTGTTCTTTTCTTGAAGAACATTAATAATCTCCTCAATTCTATATAGTGATGGCTCTATAGCAGTGAGATGATGCTCAGGATCGTCACGAATTTCAGAAGATTTCAGTAAGGCTTCTCTTAGACTTAATAACTTATGTATGTCTTCAAAATCTATGTGGACTACAAAGTATTCACAGAACAAACAACTCTCAAAAGTCGCACAAGAGGGAGCAGGGGCTTCGTTATTGAAACCTACTGCCCTAACAGGGTTGTTATCTGATAAGTTAGAACAAGAGCCTGTTGGTATCCGTTCTGTATCGTATTCAGTAGAAGTCTTAATTGATATAACTTGTCTATTGGTTCTATTAGACCTAAGAATTGTATTACTCATTTCTTCATGATACTGATTCATTTCCATAGCTTGCGATTCGATATCAATCGAAGAGTAAGATTTGGCTACTATAGCTAAAGAGTTATTAAGCTTTCTAGCTACTAAGGATAGGTTTCCATTAGAGTGCTTTATATAATATTCCGCACATAGGTTTCTAATGTTTCTAGCAGTAATTCGTTTCAATCCTTTAAAAAGAGGAGAATTCTCGACAGTAGAACTACGTGAAAAACGTTTTAATTGACCGTGTTCGCCAATACGCACAAATAAGTATTCTCCACAATCTCCAGAAAGGCCAAAGCTATCGACCCATTCTCTAAGTTTTAAGTACTGTATAAGATAACGTTTTAACTGAGGAGGAGCGGAAAATTCAATCTGTCTACCTGCTCGATATTTATGTTTTCTAGCAAAAGTTGATAAACCAAGATTTTCTATATTTAAATCAAATATTTTTAAATCAAGTGTGGGTTGTATGTTGGCAGCAGTAAAAGTGAGGTATATGTAATAGAAGCAGTATGTACATAGATTGTAAGCATAAGTTTTTCTGCAGTCTAATTTCTCACTGATCCATTTATTTCTATGATTTATTAAGGTATCTCTATAAAAGTATTTTTGGGAATATTCGTTAGCATAATAATGCGATAAAATAGTTTTGATTTCATCAAAAGGTAAAGGTTTTCCATTGTTATCGAAACAATTAGGTAGTTTTTTTATGCCGGATGGTTGAGTTGAGTCCCAATAATAATTTTTACTTGACGATTTCTCTAAAGAGATAGGTATAGGGTAGATTTTATTTAGTATAGCGTCCGAAAATTCATTAAAGTAAGTAATGCAGGTCTGTAAATAACATTTAAAGTCTTCCAATGAAGCTTCTCTTTCTTTACCGCTATATCCCATATAACGGTGCTTTGGAATAATACTAAGCATATCATTATCAGATAATTCATAAGCTATTTTTATAAAATCTCTTGCAGTATTGAGTTTGCCATAAAGAGTTGTAGCACTTATAGAATTTTCACTTAAACGCGCCTTTTGGTAAAGAGTAATTTGATAATACTTATAATTAGATATTAAGTCATCTAGAGTAAGAGGCTTAGAGCCTTTAAAATCACAAAAATCAAAGAAATATCTTAGTGTGTGAAGGTGTCCTCGCACAGTCTCATCTCTCAAGCCTTTTTGAAGTATTTCCTTAAGATATTTCCTCAACCATTCAACTCGCTCTAAAGATAATGTTGATTTGTCAACTAAACCAGTTATGTAACGTTTAGTTCTGTGACGCAAATTACCAGAACTATTTTCTCTTTTTATATAACAGATTCTACCAACATCAACTTTAAAGATAACACCGTCAGATCTCGAGCCTACAATCACTGTATATTGAGGATGAATAATATCATCTGCTTGTTTTGTATTTATCTCGATGAGCTGTCGGTCACAAAAAGAATTAGACATAATATTTACCTTTATCAAATGTTACGCCAAAAGTATCTTGTATATCGTTAAACTCATTTATTTCAGAGTCAAATTTTAGATAGGCTTCAGTGGTTGTTAAGCTTCTATGATTTAACCTTTGTCTGACATGATCAAATATTTTAGAGTCGGGGTAGCCCTTAGTTCTAAGGTTTCTAACTATATTCATCCCATAGGTAGCACGCAAATCATGGAATGAGAAGTCTTGAAGATTAGGTTCAAATTTTTGAGCTTTATCAATAAATCTCTTTATCTCGTTTCTCAAAGATTGACCATTCTTAGGAACCATGACTGGAGCTTTAGTGTTCCAAATTGATTGAGGATTATTACGATCTATAAGTTCTCTTTCAGCCGTCAAATAAGGATTACCAGTGTTAGTCAGAAATACATAGTTATCTTCAGTTCCACTATAAAAACTATTTATTTTATTCCTTCTATTTTCAGCTCTTTCACAATCTATATATGTTGCTAAACGATAAATTAGACTACGTGTAAATATTAAGCGGTTTAGCCTCCCACCTTTTGAGTCCGTTTTGTGTCTGTATCCAGTTTTTATCACGGCATGTTCTGACTCCGAATGTCGTTCCAGATAATCAAGAGCGGTTTTAATACAGGCTACAGAAAGGGTGCATACGCTTTGTTGTCTAGCTCCTGTTTCAAGAGCTATTCTTATCATTAGCTCTAGTTCTATTGATGCATAATCATTATCAAATGCCTTGAAAATAATTTCTTGTTCTTCAGGACTTAGAGGACGCAAACTACCGCCATCCCTTAGCCTGCCTAGTGATGGAATAGGTTGTCTACTGCTTTTTAATTTAAGGTCATTTGTCATAACGCTGATGCGTTTAGAGAGACCAACATTGTTGTTAATAGCTATTGAAATACTTCTTTCTGTGAAAGGTTTATTTTCAATATCAGATGAAGGTATCAAAGCTTGATTCTGTATATAGTTATAGAAATGAACAACAGAGGATAAAATGGTATTAATGTACTCAGCACTAAAGTCATGCTGTTCTATTACAGACTGCAGGAAAGATCTGAACTTGTGTGGGACTCTTTGCTGATATTGAGTGGGTAAGTCTAAAAAATGTTGGTTGCTATGCTCTAAATACCGAAGGTAGTATTTTAAATGAATAGCTCTAGCAGATAAGGTCTTCATGTTTGAAAGATTAGGGGTATCTAGTTGACCTATTAAATACAGGTTGGCTATCTTCCAAGGCAAACCATCTGATTGAATAATGACAGGCATTTTGAAGAAGTAGTCAGATCTGCTTAAAGAGCTAAAACTATATGTAGTTTTTGACCAATTTACTTTCTTCAATTTGAAGCGACTTAAGTAAATTACTTTAGCATTAGAGTCAAAAAGGTCTTTAAGAGAAGGTCTCATATTATTATTCACTAGTGCTTTGCAAAAATTGGTTTAATCTCATTAACTTTCGTAGCAATTTAATGTTTTCTTTTTGCTAATAGCTCATTACGCTCCTTTTCTTTCGAGATCAACTTCTCTACATATTTGGAGAGTGAATGGAATTGATTCTTTGCATCGTTGACAGCAAAATCTTTTAAGTTTTTTGGTATTCGGACGTTCATCTGTACAGTATGTTTAGACATTAGCGTCTCTTAGTATTTTAGTTACAAATAATGTTAGCATAATGCTAACAATGCTACAATACCTATATGATAAAATCATTAAGTTTGCTGCTTACAACTTTTATCTGGAACTTATGAATGTCAAAAAATGTACAGTTCAACTTAAGAGTTCCTAACGAATTAAAAGCTCTCATCTCTGAAGCTTCAAAAAATAGTGGGCGCTCAATCAATGCTGAAGCTCAATATCGTTTAGAGCAATCCTTTGAGAGTCAAGGTGGAAGTTACATTGAGGCTATTGATGAGTTAAAAGACTTTTTTGATGCTCATTTGCGTAACGATCGTTTAAAGCTTCTGGCTAACAAGCTGAAATTTCTTTTGAGTGAGTCTCAAGCAGCTAACAGCTTTTATACGCCAAGTATTTCAAGGATTGCTGAAGCATTCGGATATGATAGAGTTGGTATGATCGAAGATTGGTTTGAAGGTCGCAAGGAGCCATCATTTGAAGAATTAAAAAGGCTAGCAGATTATTTTGGCTGCCAATCAGACTGGCTACTGCATGATGAAAATAAACCCTTTGTGAAAGAGCAATTTGAATTTGGTCTTGATATTGAAGACAATGTAAATCGTCTACTAAAAGGGAATGATGATAATGATGTTAAATCGCTTTGGTTTGCCCGTAATAATACAGAAAATGGTGAGTTAGTTATTATCAAGCACTGCGACAGTTGGCGTGGCTTGATTTTAGACACTCGTGTACATGTCAGTAATAAGGTTGGTATAGGCGGTTCTGAGGACAGAGCCTTATTATCTTTAACCCTAAAATATTTATGCAAGCATCATCTTCAAAAAATCAAAGGAGCATTGATTTCAGAGCTAGACTATAACGAACTTATTTGGGCAAAAGAGAATCCAATTAAAATTATTGATAAATATCACCACAACCCTTGGATCGAAGATATGTGGGACAGTTCAATGTATTCAAAGAAAAGTAATAACTATTGGAAAGGATGGCATGAGATGTGTATGTCTAATGCATTCTACATCCGTGAGAGTGAGCGATTATCTAAAATAATTGTACAGTGACTTTGTTTAAACTAAGTATTTAATCAAAACTTATCGTTCTTTATAAAAGGGCAAAGCTCAATAAAGAGATCGCTATTCGTAGCGATAAGTATGAGCTTGCTAAAATTAAGGCACAATTGCACATACTGATAAAGAACAGTATTGAATACTCAAAGGTAGTCGCGAGCGATAGTGATGACCGTTAAATTCTCTGACTATAGTAAAGGCAAAGCGAGTGGCGTTTTAAACTATCTACTGAAAAAGAAGAGGGGTAAAGGCGATCTCTTATACCTAAAGTGTCTCAAAAGTATTGTACGGGGATCCTGTGCTTACTAAGCATTTAATTAATCCAACTGATAGAGATGCAAGAGTTCAGCTGAGTCCAAGCAATTGGTATCTACTAAATAAATTAAGCAAAAGCTGGGAACGGCTGCACCAGCTCCTGCAGAAATTTATAATACAAGTTTTAGATCAAGATTTTAATATTAGTTATATAAAAGACCTCTTGCATAAGTCATCGCTAGCCCTTGTAACTCCGTCAGTGGAAGTCAATAAACTGATACTTTTGCAAGAGGTCTAAAGTTTAGAAAAATCTTTTAATAAATCAATTTACTTGCCACTCAGTAATGGCACTATTGAAGCAGCCATTTCCTCAATAACAGGAATAACGACTGAGTTACCCATCTGCCTATACATTTGAGTTCTAGAAACAGGTATTTTGAAGTCTTTTGGAAATCCCATTAGAGCTTTACATTCATTTTCACTGAGCAAACGAATACCCGTTTCGCCATCTTTAACAAAAGTTCCTGTCAGCCTCTGAATTTTGTGGTAACTCGCTACTAGCGTTTTAGTACTGCCTCTTGTTTGCTGATCTATCAAGGTGGGCTTACCATCATCTATTTTGAATAGATAACTTTTTTGAAGATGCTTAGAGATGGTATATCCCTGTATGTCTTTTTCTACAAAATCCCCGATATTTGACTCAATCATCGGCGGTTTCGGAAAAGTAAATTCTCTTGTATGATCTAAGTAAGCTACTAAATAAAAGCGCTTTCTACTTTGAGGGACACCAAAATCACTTGCATTTAATATTTTATAATCGACTTTATAGCCAAGTGTTCCTAATGTCTTAATTATAATATCTAAAGTTTCTCCACCTTCATGATTAACTATTCCAGGAACGTTTTCTAGAAAAACTACCGAGGGCTTTTTTCGTTCTAAAATTCTAACTATTTCATGAAACATAGTGCCTTGAGTTGGATGTTCAAACCCTTCTCTTTTCCCAATACTACTAAAAGGTTGGCATGGAAAACCAGCACAGAGCACATCATGATCAGGAACTGCATCTATATCTAGCGTAGTAATGTCTCCAAAAGGAACAATGCCGAAATTAGAGTAGTATGTAAATTGAGCAAATTTATCTTTTTCAGATGAAAATACGCAACAACCTCCATTTCTCTCAAATCCTTGTCTAATTCCTCCAATACCAGCGAACAGATCGATAAAAGTAAACTTTGCGTCCTTAGCTTTAGCTAGTTCCATCACGTGAGTGTCTTTAGCTAACTGTTCACCATTCTTTTCAATTTGACGTAATGTAATAGATTCATTATCAGTCTGGTTGTTAACTTCCAAAATAAGGGAGTCTATATCTAACTCATCTTTCAGGTTTTCCTTCAAAGAAAAATAATAGGCCTCATGCATTTGAGTTTTTCCTGACTCCCACTGTTGCCATGTTTTACTACTTACATTGAGCATTTCAGAAATTTTCTTCTGTGTTAGCCCTACCTTTTTGCGAATTAACTTCAAGTGAGTGGGAGAAACTATAATCATACGGATTTTTACCTAAAAAAGTTAACATTCTCCGTGTTTAAGCAAAGTAAGTCAATATGAATTAACCTTTCTAATTTAAATAAGGTTAATTTTATGAGCTTGATAGACGTACAGAATAATAGTCATTTGTTAAATCAATTATATAATCAATATGATTTAACAATGATAGCTGGTGCAGGACACCTGACGGATAAACTGGGTGATGTATATGAACATTTTGTATTGAAAATATTTGAAGATAAAAGAGTAGCAATGTCATGGGCGGTAGGGACGGTTGAAAGATACATAGTAGACGCTTTGCTATTTAAGCTAGGCTTTACATTTAATGACATAGTAGGGTTAAAAGCTTCTAATGACGGTATACCTCTTACCGCTAGAAATGGAACACCAAAAACCGATGTATATCTTACATTCGATTTAACAGATGGAAGCACTCACTTAACTCCCATAAGTGTCAAGCAATCTACAGTGAGAAAAGTAGCTATTGCAGAATATAGAGTAGAGGATATTGTAACTGCACTAAATATCCAAGACCCTACTCTTATCCAGCTTTTAATAAAACATCAAAGAGATGCAAGCGCAATAAACTTTAGTCTTGCTGAGAAGCTTCAACTGACAGCTCTCTTAGCACCTCATGCAGATAGTCTCATTAGATGGTGTCTTACACTCAACCCAAATCGAACAGTGCAAGATATTCTTCACCCAGAATACCTTATTAGATTTAGTTTAAACCACCCAAGTAAATTTCCAAATCAAAGGTACTGTTTTAATTTAGTAGAAGTCTACAGCATAGATGAATATATATATTCTATAAGGTATACGGCTAATGGAGCGTTAAAGGCAGGTGGCTTTGGTACAGGATTGAGTTGGACTTATGCAACAGGTAGCAAGGGAACGAAAATACAGCTAAAAGGTTAACTTGAAGAAATTAAGGCGTGTTGAACATTTGACTATGGTACTGATAGAGACAATCAGGTGTTAAAAATAGTAATTTTAGTCATTCCAATCACCTTTCTTAGCAATGAAATGGCAAAAAGGATTACTGTCTTTGCGATCTGATGTTAAAACGGCTCTGTACTGCGCTATGAACCTTGTTAAAGCATATGCATTGCCACTATGTCTAGAATAGTTTTAGCGTCCTACAGTGCCTATTTGCGAATGCTCAACACTCCTCATTAAATTACGCCCTGATTTATGAAACTCTTCTAGATTCTGTATAACTGTAACTACAGCTATGATTTTGAACTACTTTGATTTTATCGGAGGTTGAGCTATTTGAGTCAAGTAACGATACCTGACAAAGTTAAACTATTATATGTCGCTCTTCAAGCTACAAAGCTGATCAATGATCAATGTTGTTGTTCAGTTACGTTTATTAATCAGTTTATCTATTCAAGAATTGCTAATTCAAATTTCCTATTTAATAAATTGTAGGGTAGATAAAGCACTATTATGTTTTGCAAGAGTGAGTACAAGTAATACTAATATTTGCATAAAAAAGGTTGTAGTTACAAAATATAGACAATATTCTTTTCACCTCTAATTATCCAATATTATATCACCTAAAAAATGATAGTTTCGATTTAGATGCTTATGAGTAATATTGCGATGTACACTATTAGGTTAGGAGGTTTCTAGCATGTCAACCTATAAAGAGGTGTGTGGACTTCATGCAATGCACTGGCAAAAAACCCATGAGCAAATTCAATTCTTGCGGGTTCATTGTTTTGGGCAGGAAAGTATTCGGGTTCACCTTCACTACGCACCAATATGACTTTTTGATCAGCAAATAAAGTATTGAATAATTGAATGAGCCAGTCGGTAGCTACTCGCTCATTATTATCAGCTAATTGTTGGTCGTTATCGTCAGTTTCGGTAGTAGCTAGGCCTTGCCATTCATTTCTCAGGCGCTCTAACGCTCTATTCCTCTCAAGATATAATGAATCGGTAGAAGTGGAGTTCATATCACTGGCCAACTCGGTAAGACATTTCAGTAGTATTTTTGCTTTAGAGGATGAGAGTAAGTTAGCAAAGTCAATTTTATTGTTAAACGAATTCATAAGTGAAATACTGGTCAGATAAATGGTAAAAATGAAAACTATCACCTTAGTATAAAGGCGAAGAACAGGTCATGTTAAATCGTGCCAATATCAAAAATATTAACATACTAGCGCTAGCGTCATTCAATGCTTTCCGTTAGTATGGCAGGCAATATTATACACCGTTTTGATGAATGAGGCCGCGCATGTCAAGCACTCCAGAAAGTAAACCGTCAGCAATGCATACTGATAACAAAAAAGTGCCGTTACCTACCAGCATGCCCGATTCTATTTCTTTAGATAAGTGGGCAGATACTGGTTATGAATGGTCAGGAGAAGTAGAGCCAAGTGCGTTCAAACGTCTGGCGCTTATTTTAGCTACTGAACACGAGCAAGAAAAAATACAGCTCAGTGCTAGCTTGTATCGCCGTAATAATGTCTTACATTTGACATTTACATTAACTGGTCAGGTTTGGCTAACTTGTCAGCGCTGTCTGCAGCCAGTGTCTATCGATTTGTCTGATGATTTTAATATTGCTTTGCTTGAAAAAGAGAGCCAAGTACGCTTAGTGAATGAAGAGCAAGATTATTTATTACTTGATGAAATCATTACAGAGCAATCACCAGAGAAGCTATTGCCATTCAAGAAATTGGTTGAAGACGAGATACTACTCAAGACGCCAATGTCACCAAAGCATGATGACTGTGAGATGACGGTAGAGCAATTTGGTGAGATTCCAGAAGAAGAAGAAACAGAAAATCCTTTTGCCGCTTTAGCCTCGCTAAAAGGCAAGTTGTAGTTTCATTAAAAGCAATTCACATATAAATGTACTACTTAATGAATTTGTGATACCTTTCATCAGCTTTCTACAGAAGAGTGAGATGCAGGGCTTTATTAATCCATTAAACATGCGTATAATGTCCGGTTTATTGCATTCTAGCAACAAGTTGCTTGCTGATAGAAGCTGACTATGCAAATTTACTATAGATTTTAGACATAGTTAGCATTTTATGTGAGTGGCAATCTATTTAACTAATGATGCGTAAGACTTAGGTTGTTGTGATTATATGGCCTCTGTCAGTATCGATTAAAGCTGAATTTCAAGCTTATCCCTTTTAAGTATAGGAGCTATATCATGGCTGTTCAAAAAAGTCGTAAAAGCCGTTCTCGTCGTGACATGCGCCGTTCACACCATCGTATGGAAGTGGCTGAGCTGAGCATTGATGCTACTACTGGTGAAAAACATCGTCGTCATCACATGACTAAAGATGGTTTTTACCGTGGTCGTCAGTTGTTCAAGGTAAGTCAAGACGCCTAAGTTGTTTGTTAGCTAATGCAAAAGTAGTCATAGTACTGGTGACTATTATTGCTTTTGCATAGCTGTATCAAGCAATGAGTTTTGAGCTAAAGAAAGCCAAGTTATTTCGCTATCATATATTATGTGGCTAGATAACTTGGCTTTTTGCTATGGTTTTTTAAAATAAATATTTTATTTTTAGCCTTTAGTAAATATGAAAGTGAACTGATACAATCTATTATTACAATTTTAGTGATATTCTCTGCTACACCAGTTTAGGTGGCACTCACTATGATAATAGAGCCTGTCAGTGTATAGTTCACTAACAGCTAATTTTTCGAAAAATAACGAACGCAACGGCTCTGTGTAGTACCTAATAATATAACAACTCCCATTATTTTTAGGGATGTTTCCAATTGAATAAGGAATATTGGTTATGGCCTCTGTACCCGATATGGCAAAAAAGAAGCCTTCGCGGATCGCGGTAATTTTCCCTGGTCAAGGATCACAAGTCGTTGGTATGACGAGTGAGCTTGCTGAAACCTATCCAGAGATTCGTGATACTTTCGCTGAAGCAAGTGATGCACTTGGTGAAGACTTATGGGCAATCTGTCAGGATGAAGAAAAGCTCAATCAAACCCACTATACTCAGCCAGCATTATTGACGGCTAGCATAGCTATCTGGCGAATCTTGAAACAGAAAGTAGTCACAGAGCCTTGTTATTTAGCAGGGCACTCTCTAGGTGAGTATAGCGCGCTCTGTGCAGCTGATGTGATATCGCTTGCTGATGCAGTAAGACTGGTTCATAAACGTGGTCAGTTAATGCAAGAGGCTGTTGTAGGAATTGATACAGCGATGGCAGCAGTATTAGGTCTTGAAGACAATCGGGTCGAAAATTTATGTGAGCAAGCGACTGAACATGTTGATGGCGCGATTGTTGGTGCAGCCAACTTTAATAGCCCAGGCCAAGTCGTTATATCAGGTAATGCCGATGGCGTTAATGCTGTTATTGATAAAGTAAAAAATACCGGTAAGAAATCTGTTCCGCTAAAGGTTAGTGTTCCATCGCATTGCGCACTAATGGAGCCAGCGAGTAGTGCTTTGGCTGAAATTTTGGCAGACATCAAATTTGAGCAAGCCACGATTCCTGTTATTCAAAATCGTCATGCACGTGTCGAAACCAGTGCGTTGGGTATCAAGCAAGCATTGACTGAACAGCTAAGCCAACCTGTATTATGGTCAAAAACCATGCAAGAGCTGGCTGACAAGCAAATTAATATTTTAATCGAGTGTGGCAGTGGTAATGTATTGAGTAATTTGGCGAAGCGTCAAGCCCAGCCAATTGCCAGCTATCCTACTGACAAACCTGCCCGCCTTGAGAAATTAATGGAGTTATTATCATGAGCCGTACGATTACATTAGTAACAGGCGCGAGCCGTGGCATTGGCAAAGCTGTTGCCAAACGTTTTGCTAAAGAAGGTCATTTTGTCATTGGTACAGCGACGACTGAAAAAGGCGCTGAGCTTATCGATGACTATCTTCATGACAGTGGTGGTATTGGTCGAGTCTTAGATGTACGTGATACGGCGCAAATTGATAAATTGTTTGAAGAGATCGAAAGCGTCTATGGTGCGGTACAGGTACTGGTCAATAATGCTGGTATCACGCAAGACGGCTTGCTAATGCGCATGAAAGATGATGACTGGGGCAATGTCATAGACACTAACTTAACGTCAGTATATCGCATGAGCAAACGTGCTGTACGCGGCATGATGAAAGCCCGCCGTGGCCGCATCATTAATATTACCTCTGTAGTCGCGCAGATGGGTAATGCAGGTCAATCTAACTATGCTGCAACCAAAGCAGGTGTAGAAGGGTTTAGCCGTACCTTAGCGCGTGAAATTGGCTCACGTCAAGTGACTATTAACTGTGTCGCTCCGGGTTTGATTGAAACAGATATGACGGATGAGCTTGATGAGCGTCTGCTAAACTCGATGTTAGATGCTGTCCCTATTAGCCGTTTAGGGCAGCCAGAAGACATCGCCGCAGCAGTGCATTTCTTGGCCAGCGATGAGGCCAGCTATATCACAGGCGCTGTTATTCCTGTCAATGGCGGCATGTATATGTAAGTGACGCACAAGTGTTACATAGTGATAATAAAAAACTGTGTGAACGAGTGTAAACTATAATAAAGGGTGCTATAATGACGGACACTTTTAGGCCAAAGCACTGTATGATAGCAGAGCTTTACCAGACATTAGTCAAAACGTATAATCCGTTATAAAGCATTCAGATAGCGATACTAATCTGAAAGTCTCACTTATATACAATGCTATAGAATCTAATAATAGAACTATAGTGGTTTGTCAAAATAATAGATCAAAAAGGAGAAATCTACATGAGTAATGATACCGAGCTAAGAGTTAAAGCTGCAGTAGCTGAGCAATTGGGTATGAACGTTGAAGAAATCAGCAATGATGCTTCATTTATGGAAGACTTAGGTGCAGATTCATTGGATCTAGTTGAATTGGTTATGTCATTCGAAAGCGATTTTGGCATCACTATTCCTGATGAAGATTCAGCAGAACTAACGACTGTTCAAAAAGCAATTGATTACGTACAAGCACAGCTATAATTCTATATTAGCTTAGCAAGTTTTGTATTGCCGCTTATCTTAATTGATAAGCGGTTTTTTTATGTCTTGTAAAATGAGCTTTCCATATGAGTAAATTGTATTTATTAACATAAGCTACGTCGATTCAACATTATTCAACATACTATTACTAGCCAGTTCAACTACCTTTGTCTATACTCATCTTGGTAAGCAGTAATAAGGTATGACGAAATTCAGGTGTTTACCTCACTATTTGATTTTATGCGTCATCGAAAATAATGATTAATAATAATATTTTAAGGAGCAGTTATATGGGTATGTTCAGTTTTGCAAAAGACATCGGTGATAAAATTTTTAATCGTGATGAAGCCGAGCATAATGCTAAATCAGAAACCAAAGCAGATGCTAATACACCAGTACAGAGTAGTGAGCCTTCAGCGCAGTCAGTCGCTAATATCTTGCTTCGTCGTGTTCAGCAGCAAAATCTAAATATCAGCGATCTAAAGATTAAATATAATGGCTCAACGGATACTGCTGAGATCAGTGGTAAAGCCAAAACACAAGCAGACCGCGAAAAAGCAATCATCGCAATTGGTAACGTACAGAATGTTGCAAAAGTCATCGATAATATTGATATCGAAGAAGATGCTCCTGAGTCAACCATGTATACGGTTAAGTCTGGCGATAACTTATCTAAGATTGCCAAAGATGTTTATGGTTCAGCAAGTGACTACATGAAGATTTTTGAAGCAAACAAGCCAATGCTTTCTGATCCTGATAAAATTTATCCAGGCCAAGTATTACGTATTCCTAAGCCATAATATTCGTAACTAATAGCACAAAAATATGCGCTAATAAAAATGCCTCTTATTTATAAGAGGTATTTTTTTGTTTAGACAAATACAAGCTTAAGACTCAATAGCCTTTAATTTATCTTGCTGCTCAGTTATTGCCCAAAGGATATGTTCATCTAATATCTCATTGTGTACACCCAGTTTTGACTGTAACTGAGCAACAGTATCTGTACTGGCATTGGCATTTCCAAGTCCAATTGCAATATTGCGTAAAAAGCTAACATAACCTGTGCGCCTTAGTGGACTGCCTTCAGTCTTTTTCATAAAGTCAGCTTCTTGCCACTGCCATAGTTCAAGTAGGCTACTACTATCAAGGTTGTGCCGTGGTGCGAAGTCTTCTACAGGTGTGATATTGGCATAGCGATTCCAAGGACAGATAAGCTGACAGTCATCACAACCAAAGACGCGATTACCAATCGCTCGGCGGTACTTGGTATCAATGGTACCTTTATGCTCGATAGTGAGGTAGGAGATGCAGGCTGAAGCGTTGAGCTCATAGGGTGCAACAATTGCTTGGGTAGGGCAAATATCAATACAGGCGCTACAGCTACCACAATGCTCTTTGATAGGTTGGTCATCTGGCAACTCAAGGCTAATAAATAGCTCGCCCAACACAAAAAATGAGCCTGCTTGTTTATTAATGAGTAGCGTGTGCTTACCTGTCCAGCCAAGACCCGCAGCGTCGGCAATAGGGCGCTCAAAGATAGGTGCAGAGTCGCTAAATGGTCGAAAGATAAAATCTCGCTCTGACCCAATATTGAGATGTTGCCATTCAGGAAGCATTGTTTCTATTTTTAATGCCAATTGCTTTAAACGACTACGCATTGTTTTGTGATAATCACGTCCTCTGGCATAACGCGCAATGATACCTTGGTTGGGAAGATCATTGTCAGTGACAGCACGGGGTTTCGGTGCTTGAGTCAGGTAATCCATACGAACGCTGATGATAGTTCTTGCACCATCGACCAATTGCTCAGGGTTCGCCCGTAGCTCATGATTGCTGTGCATAAACTGTAGCTGTCCCTCGTAACCTTTCTCTAACCATTGCTGCAGTTGTACAATTTGTTTAGCAAACAAAGGGTGGTGCACGGATAGAAAGCCGCAGTCAGCAAACCCTAGCGCCTGTGCTTGAGTCTTGATCCATTGTTTGACGTCTGTTGTGGTAGAAAATGTTGATGTGTTATTGAGCGCAATCTTGTTTGCGAGTGCATCATCAATAGTAGCGGTTCGTTGTTGGCCAGCTACTTGTTTGGTAGAAGATATTGGTAGGCTTGGTGTAGATGAGTTATTCATGTGTAATAGTAAGCGTTGATGTGAGTACCGTTATGATAAGCGAGTGAGCCAATAGCGCAAGCATAAAAGACAATAAACTCGCATTCATATTGATACACAAGTCAAAGCTGGCTTTTGCTAAGCTAGGATATGTCTTCATATCAATGAGGCAATATTAAGCGTCAGAATAATATAAAACAATCTAATAAAAACAGTTGAGGGCAAGTCATGCGAATACACGGTCATTCATTCATCAATAAGAAACACCCTGTAGCGCTATATAGTAGTAAACAGCTCTACGCAATGGAGCAAGCATGGTTTGATGAAGGTCATGATAGTTTCGGACTAATGCAACAAGCAGCTTGGCAAATGGCGAAGCATATCGAGCAGCTTTATGAGAAAAAATATTCAAACCATCATTCATCAGAATCTGCTAATTTTTTTCATCGTCATAACGTTCAGTATCGGGTGAGTATCTGGGTAGGAAAAGGCAACAATGGCGGTGATGGTTGGCTGATT
Organism: Psychrobacter sp. SCQQ22; assembly: GCF_015864605.1. Classification (NCBI taxonomy): domain Bacteria; kingdom Pseudomonadati; phylum Pseudomonadota; class Gammaproteobacteria; order Moraxellales; family Moraxellaceae; genus Psychrobacter; species Psychrobacter sp. SCQQ22. The sequence goes on along the minus strand of NZ_JADYWZ010000007.1, from coordinate 40,816 downwards.
GCATACTATCTCAAGCAAGCTGGCTGGCAGGTACAGGTAGTCACAGTGGGTTTTGAGGATAGTGATTTTAGCAATAGCGACTCTGATCAAGTTAGTTTTGATAAAAGTGATATAACGAAAAATTCTAATAGCAAAAATTCAATAACAGATGCCCAAAAGGCTTTACAGGTAGCACGATCTGCTAATTGCAAGTATGAGCGCTTTGAAGATAGCCAAAATGATTTGAGAGCAACAGCGCTACAAACTGATGTCTATATCGATGCACTATTTGGTATAGGGCTGGATCGTAAACCTGAAGGTATCTATAAGCAGGTAATTAGAGCTTTTAATGAATTAACGGAGCAAAATAATGGGCTGGCCATTGCGGTTGATATTCCAAGTGGTGTGGTTGCTTCGACTGGTGAAGTGTTCGACCGTATAGCGATACAGGCGGATGCAACTTTATGTTTGATTGCGCGGAAATTTGGATTGCATACTAAAGACGGGGTAGATTATAGCGGGCAGGTAACCGATATACCGCTGATACCTTATCAGGTAGGCAATGTAGCGTTTGAGCCAGTAGCCAAATTGATTACTACTGGATATGCTCTCAGTCCACGGCGTCAAAATAGCTACAAAGGGAGCTACGGCCACGTACTGGTCATCGGTGGTAATCGTGTTGATGGCTCACAAGGTATGGGCGGGGCAGCGATACTGTCTGCCTCAAGTTCGATGGCGGCAGGAGCGGGTAAAATCACTGTTGCCTGCCACGAAGCCTTTCATAACGCACTGTTGACGTCACTACCAGATGCCATGACTATCAATTTGCATGATACTCAAGGTGTGCAGCACTTAATCAAGGCAGCCAGTGTGGTAGCTATTGGTATGGGGTTGGGCCGTGACGATAAAGCACAGGCATTATTCGTAAATTATATACAAGCTGCTATGACAGCGAAAAAGCCAATAGTTATAGATGCTGACGGGCTTTATCACTTGGCATCGTTACAGTTGAAAAGTGATAAATTCATCACCCAATTGCGAGAGTATAGTACTGATAATGAGGTTTTTTTAACACCGCACAGTGGTGAAGCTGCTAAGTTGCTGAATAAAAAAATACATGAGATAGAGTCAGATAGATTATCAGCCATCAAACTATGTGCGAAGACGTATGGTGGCAATTGGGTGCTCAAAGGTGCAGGGTCTTTGGTTTTAGAGAGTGGCTTAGATCAACAGCAGATCTATGTTTGTGGTGTTGGTAATGCTGGCATGGCAACCGCTGGTATGGGCGATGTGTTGTCTGGTGTCATTGCTGGGTTGTTAGCACAACAGGATTTGGAGCCGGAGATGCGCAGTTTGCATCAAGCGGTTATCATACATGGGTTAGCAGGGGATATATTGGTTAGTCAGACGAATCAATATAATAGTGGCAAGAGTGATCGCGGTCATCTCTTGATAGGACAACGAGGGCTACAAGCTCAAGATATGCCAGTAGCCATTCGTCATGTTATGCAGTTGCTGGTTGATTCCTAAAACTAGCGTTGAGACTAGGTAGTAGGATTGCCACAATACTGGTCAATCGCTTGCTGTACGCGCTCACGCTTAAGCTCAATCTCGCGGCCATCTAGATACTGACGTTTGCCACTGGCATCCATTTCATAGATACGGCCGCCAACATTTAGATTGGTCAAGTTGCTGCGTAATGATTGGCAACGCTGTGCATTGGCTTGTGCCTCTTGCTCTTTAATACGTGTCTCAAGTGCTGCCACTCTTTGTTCTTCTGCACTAGGGGCATTACTCTGATTGGCATCTGTTTTGCCAGCTAAATTTCCTGCGTTGTTCTGTCTACCGTCACTACGGAACTCAATCAGTTCGATATTTTTGCCATTCTGTGGAGAATGTTGGCTATATTTTACTTCGCCGTGTGCACCAACAGACTTATAAACCTGAATAGCATGACTGGCATTCATGGACAGCATTAGCATACACGCCGTACTCATACTCACAAGCAGTTTGGCAGCAGTATTTATCTTAGATGCATATGCCATTGTAGCAATCCTCTTAATTGGTAAAAAAACAGATGTTTATATATGTGTCAATATAACATTTTAGTGTTTGAATGGTACTAAAAATGTACCAGCGTTTGATTTTAGCAAATAATTCTTATGAATGTATATTATTTAATAACTAATAGTTAGGGATGGGCTTTAGAAGTTTTTCTTGACAATGGCTCGTAAACCGCCGAATATAATAGGAGTTGATTGGTCAGTGAGCGGCTTTTATGATATTGCCGTGGCACTTGAAAACGAGAACTACGGGTTACTTATCAGTGGCTTATACCGTTCTTTTTTCTTTGTGATAATGATATAGCAACGGTAGTAGTCGTTATGAATGACAGCTATTGATAACTGTATACATTGTCTCCGGACTTATCTGTCTACAATGACTAAGATAAACTTGTTATTTGAAATGCGCTAAGTATCGTTTTAGCGATTGTATTAAACACGGCTCAAGATTTAGGGAAGAGATATCTTCAATCAGCCTATTGTAATATCTAATGATATTGCGATGTGTTACTGGCTATCAAAGTTATTTTTCCACCTATTCTAATGCCTACGTATATATCAATCGAGTATAGATACTGGTTCGTGTTAATGATCAATAATAAGCCTCTTTTATAGATGCATTCGCATCTTGTCACTGTACATCGATAAACTCCTATCACAGAGCTGACCCTACATATATTGCTGTGTTTAAGTACTATGTTGTCTTATAAAACAGCATGACTGAAATATAGCGGGCACACATTCTTGATATGGATAAGTATTAGCACTCATTTTTACGAGCTGAATAACCATGTGCAAACGTCGTTGTTTTCTTTTATAAAATACTGCTACTGCTTACCAAAAAAAAAGGTGATGACAGTGACGCAAACCACGCAAAGTCCGAATATGACTGGACATACCCAAACGGGTAATGCTGCCAAAAATTTTGAAGAAAAGCAACAACGCCTTGCTGAAGGTAGTGCACAGCCTGTAATGCTGTCTGGTGCTGAGATGCTGGTGCAATCGCTGACGGATGAAGGTGTCAAATATATCTTTGGCTATCCAGGCGGTGCAGTTCTTCATATCTATGATGCCTTGTTTCAACAAGAGAATATTGAGCACATCTTGGTGCGTCATGAGCAAGCAGCAGGCCACATGGCAGATGCTTATTCGCGAGTGACTGGTAATACTGGCGTCGTGCTGGCAACATCAGGCCCTGGTGCGACCAATACTGTGACCGCTATTGCTACTGCCTTTATGGACTCTGTGCCAATGGTTGTCATCGCAGGTCAGGTGCCAAGCAGCCTCATCGGTGAAGATGCTTTCCAAGAAACAGATATGGTCGGTGTATCACGTCCTATCGTTAAGCATAGCTTCCAAGTACGCCATGCTAGCGAAATTCCAATGATTGTTAAAAAAGCCTTTCACATTGCACAGTCTGGACGTCCAGGCCCTGTCGTAATCGATGTGCCAAAAGACATGACGGCACCTAGCGAAAAGTTTGCTTATGAATATCCAAAAGAAGTATTTATACGCTCATATCAGCCATCTCTAAAAGGCCATAGTGGTCAAATTAAGAAAGCAGTAGAGACGCTACTAGCCGCACAGCGTCCTATCATCTACGCTGGTGGTGGTGTGATTTGGAGTAAGGCTCACGAAGAGCTGAGAGATATTGCTCATCGTCTAAACCTACCAGTGACCAATACATTGATGGGCCTTGGTACGTTCCCCGGTTCTGATAATCAGTTCTTGGGAATGCTTGGCATGCATGGTACCTACGAAGCCAACATGAGTATGCATCATGCTGATGTGATTTTGGCAGTGGGCGCGCGTTTCGATGATCGTGTGACCAACAATGTCAAAAAATTCTGCCCTAACGCGACTATTATCCATATTGATATCGATCCTGCGTCAATTTCAAAAACGATTCTTGCTCACATTCCAATCGTGGGTGATGTGAAGTCAGTATTGACTGATATGTTAGATATTATCGGTGAAGACAAACAACTTGAGCAACATGCATTGCTTGACTGGTGGTCGCAGATTAACGAATGGCGTAAGCGTCATGGTTTGCGTTATGACACCAGTACCGACAATGGCATCAAGCCACAGAGCGTCGTACAAGCTCTAGATAAAGTGACTAATAGTAACGCTATTATCACGAGTGACGTCGGTCAGCATCAGATGTTTGCCGCGCTTTACTATACCTATAATGAGCCACGTCAATGGCTGAACTCAGGTGGTCTTGGTACCATGGGTGTTGGTCTGCCGTATGCAATGGCTGCTAAACTTGCCAACCCTGAGCGTGATGTGGTTTGTATTACTGGCGAAGGCTCTATTCAGATGAATATCCAAGAGCTATCGACCTGCTTGCAATATAACTTACCAGTTAAAATTCTGAACATTAACAATGCTCAATTGGGTATGGTTAAGCAGTGGCAAGACATGCTATATGAAGGTCGTCACGCACAGTCATATATGAATTCACTGCCAGACTTCGTTAAATTGGCCGAAAGCTATGGTCACGTCGGTATCAAAATTACTGACCCTGCAACTATGGAAGCACAGATAGCAGAAGCGATGGCAATGAAAGACAAGCTAGTATTTATTGACGTTTATGTCGATCGTAATGAGCATGTATATCCGATGCAAATTGCTGGACAGACAATGCGTGATATGTGGTTAACAAAAGGGGAGCGTACCTAATGCAACAACAACATCTGATTTCGGTATTAATGGAAAACGAAGCGGGTTCGTTGTCGCGTTTAGTCGGTTTGTTCTCACAACGTGGTTATAATATCGAAACGCTAAACGTCGCACCAACTGATGACCCAAGTATTTCACGTCTGACTGTGACGACTATTACTTCACCTGAAAGAATTGAGCAGATCACCAAGCAATTGCATAAATTGATTGAAGTGGTTAAAGTGCTGAACCTATCAGAAAACGTACACGTTGAACGCGAATTAATGCTAGTAAAAGTTCGAGCGTCTGGTAGTGTACGTGAAGAGATTAAACGCAGTGCAGACATTTTCCGCGCACAAATCGTTGACGTCAATTCTAACTTATATACGATTCAAATCGTCGGTGATAAAGCCAAGCTTGATGGCTTTATTGATGTGATTGGTCGCGAACGTATCATGGAAGTGGTACGCTCGGGCGTCATCGGTATTTCACGCGGTGAAAAGACGCTTAGCCTTTAATCGGTTGAGTGTCTAATAACAGAATATTTTAGTTAAATCATATTGATTTAAAATCAACAAAACGCTTATCTTAGTGACCATTTTACGATAGTGGCTATTGCATAAGCGTTTACTATCCATGGCAAACCATGATTGAGAAAAAGGACTGTATTTATGAACGTTTATTATGACAAAGATTGTGATTTATCAATTATCCAAGGTAAGAAAGTTGCTATTATTGGTTACGGTTCACAAGGCCATGCCCATGCGCTTAATCTACAAGATTCAGACGTCGATGTGACTGTTGGCCTACGTGCCAATTCAGGTTCATGGAAAAAAGCTGAAAATGCGGGCCTAAAAGTTGCTGAAGTAGAAGAAGCGGTAAAAGCTGCTGACGTTATCATGATTTTGACGCCTGATGAGTTTCAAAAAGAGCTTTATAACGATGTAATCGAACCAAACATCAAAGAAGGCGCTACATTAGCTTTTGCTCATGGTTTTGCGATTCATTATAACCAAGTCGTGCCACGTGGCGATCTTGATGTCATCATGGTGGCACCAAAAGCACCAGGTCATACTGTACGTTCAGAGTTTGCTAAAGGCGGCGGTATTCCAGATTTGATCGCTATCTATCAAGACGCTTCAGGTCAAGCCAAAAACTTAGCACTATCGTATGCTGCTGGCGTTGGTGGTGGTCGTTCAGGTATCATCGAAACAACGTTTAAAGATGAAACTGAAACGGATCTATTTGGCGAGCAAGCAGTACTTTGTGGCGGCGCAGTAGAGCTGGTTAAAATGGGCTTTGAGACGCTAACGGAAGCGGGCTATGCACCAGAAATGGCTTACTTTGAGTGTTTGCATGAGCTTAAGCTTATCGTTGACTTGATGTATGAAGGCGGCATCGCTGACATGAACTACTCAATCAGTAACAACGCTGAGTACGGCGAATACGTTACAGGCCCTGAAGTCATCAACGAGCAATCACGTGAAGCGATGCGTAATGCGCTAAAACGCATCCAGTCTGGTGAATACGCGAAGATGTTTATCTCTGAAGGCGCAACCAACTATCCATCAATGACCGCGCGTCGTCGTAACAATGCTGAGCACGAGATCGAAATTACTGGTGCTAAGCTGCGTGGTATGATGCCATGGATCGGTGGTAATAAAATCATCGATAAAGAAAAGAACTAAAACAGTATTAAGTTATAGAAAGACTGTTTAGTTTTAAAGAATCCCATGTTATCGACTGATAGCATGGGTTTTTTAATGCACTCTGTTTGCTCAATGCTTTTATGGTAGGCTATCTACGGGTTGAAAACCCATGGTAGCCCCCAATATAGACAGGCATTATTACATTAACTAACGGTTTGTTCGGTTAGGCGATTATTGTTATTTCCGTTCGTCTTTGAGCTATCAAACAAATCAAATAATTTCCGTTCTTCTTTTCCTATAGATTACAGGTTGTATGTTGTGCAAATATCTTATTCTGACTGGCTAACGCCGCAATTCATATATGTTCTTCTTAGTGCTGTGATCGCTGTTTTAATTTGGATAGAAGGGGAGATGCTCAAAACAACAGATGGCAAATTGCCTCAATCTAAGTTTTTTAAAATCAGTTCACTTTTGGATACCTCATGGTTCTTTATTTCCGTGGTCATGTTATATGTGATTGATCTAACACCATTGGCAGTTGCGGTACCTGCAGCCTATGGTCTCTATACTACTTTTGGTTGGGTATACGGAACGCGTCTACTGAAACGTAAGGGTATTCCTGACTCTCCGAAAGACTTAGTAATACCAGCTAAATATATCGCTTATAGCCAGTCATTTTCATTGGTATTCTTTGCATTATGCTTGCTAGTATTAAGCTCACAGTGGCTACCAATAGCTCAGTAAAGGCCAGTCTAAATTATAGCTTGCTAACAATTTTTGACCTTGCGATTTATAAACTTATCTGGATTATTGCCTTTGATTGTAGATAGTATTGAATAAAAAATATTATTTATATCAATATGTTATGTGGTTAATGAGTGCTTGAACTAACTTCAAAAAATTGGTTTTAATTATTTACAAAAACCATCAATTTAAACTGTTGTCATTATGAAAAGCTGCTATAATCAAGCTGTACTTACAATATTTTAGGTAAAAAATTCAAGTCATCCGAGGATGATTTAGTAGATTTTACTGCCGCATTCTGCAAAAAAATATTTGGGTATATATCAATTAATCGGTGATGACACACGTCTCGCCAACAGTTAAAGAGTTAGGAAAATTTATGTCAGATAAAGTTGAAGGCACTGTAAAGTGGTTTAATGAAGCTAAAGGTTTTGGTTTTATCGCTCAAGACAATGGCGGACAAGACGTATTCGCTCACTACAGCGCTATCCAAGGTGGCGGTTTCAAAACCCTAGCTGAAGGCCAAAAAGTGTCTTTCATCTTAGGTGATGGCAAAAAAGGCCCACAAGCTGAGCAAATCGAAGCTATCTAATTTCTACTAGTGATTGAGTAGACTGCTTGTCAGTAAGCTTGATTGCAATGAAATTATCAATACGCATTGATTACTTTGTTTGTTAAAACAATAAAAATACTGTTTCAACTTTAAAAAAAAGCAACCTCTCATCAGGTTGCTTTTTTTATATAAATTTTTCTTGTCATCATATAGTATGAGGGAAGTATCTTTAGCTAAGCACTGTTAGCAGGGCTCATTTATCTTGTAAAGAAATGGGAAAATATTTACATTCATTATGAGATCTTCTTTTAAAGAAATAAGTAATAACAAAATGTTAAGTAATTAAAGTACCTACAATGCTATAAAGGTTGAAGATATTTAAAATATAGGTGAAAGCTAGCCGTAAACTTGTTCGCTTATAAACTATTTGTAATAGAATAGTGATAAATTTATGACGCATTATTCACGGCGTTGTCTTGACCTTATGCTCGTGCTCACGCAAGATACATAGGTCTGATAATAACGGTTGGCTTAGCTTTAACGGATTTTGTCGATAGAGAATATGATATAAATATATTTTTTAGTATTGTTTCATTTTTTCGATTATTGACTGTCTGTTGATGCACTAACAACCTTCAATGCTATTTTGAACAACAATGAACCTTTGGTTCTTAATTGATAATTTTTAATTCATAACATTAATAAACGAGGAACGTATGAAAGCATTAGTAGCGGTCAAGCGTGTCATTGATTATAACGTAAAAGTTCGTGTAAAAGCCGATAACTCTGGCGTTGATCTATCAAACACCAAAATGTCAATCAACCCTTTTGATGAAATCGCAGTAGAAGAAGCGGTTCGTCTAAAAGAAGCTGGTGTGATTGATGAAATCATTGTTGCGTCAATCGGTCCAAAAGAATCACAAGAGCAGATTCGTGCTGCACTAGCATTGGGTGCTGATCGTGGTGTGTTAGTTTTGACTGATGAAAAACCGTATCCACTACAAATCGCTAAGATACTAAAAAGTATCGCTGAGTCTGAAGCTACAGACATTATCCTATTGGGTAAGCAAGCGATTGATGATGACAACAACCAAACTGGTCAGATGCTAGCAGCATTGATGGGTATCGGTCAGGGTACGTTTGCATCAGAAGTAAAAGTTGAAGGCGATAAAGTAAATGTAACTCGTGAAATCGATGGTGGATTACAAACAGTTGCGCTTGATTTGCCAGCAGTCATCACGACTGATTTGCGTTTGAATGAGCCACGTTATGCAAAACTGCCTAACATCATGAAAGCGAAGAAAAAACCGCTTGATGAAAAGACACCAGCTGATTTCGGTGTTGATATGGCATCTAAGCAAGAGATTATTAAAGTTGTGCCACCTGCTGAACGCAAAGCTGGTATTACAGTAGGTTCAGTGGATGAGTTGGTTGATAAGCTAAAGAACGAAGCTAAAGTAATCTAAGACTTCGCTACGGCATATCATGTACAAAGTTACATGTTTAATTTGGCTGATTCAGTATTCGCCACACCAGTAACTTTGTACACAGACAACCTCATGACATGAATAGACGATACGAATAAATAAAGGATTAGAACCATGGCAATTTTGGTATATGCAGAACATGACAATGCCAGTCTAAAAAAGGCAACTTTGAATACTATCGCTGCTGCTAAGCAAATGGGCGATGATATTCATGTATTGGTCGCTGGTAGTGGTGCACAAGCAGTTGCTGATGAAGCCGCTAAAGCTGAAGGCGTATCTAAAGTATTGCTAGCAGACAACGCAGCTTATGAGCATCAATTGGCGGGTAACGTTGCGTTACTCGTTGCGGATGTCGCTAAAGACTACAGCCATATCATCGCACCAGCAACAACGACCGGTAAGAACTTTATGCCACGTGTTGCAGCATTACTTGATGTTAGCATGTTGTCAGAAGTTTCTGCTGTAGTAGATGCTCAAACGTTTGAGCGTCCTATCTATGCAGGTAACGCGACGGCAACGGTTAAAACTTCAGAAGACAAAATAGTGTTGACTGTACGTACTACTGCATTTGATCCAGTGGCGAGCGAAGGTGGATCAGCAGCTGTTGAGACTATCGACAATGTACAAGAGACTGGTAAAGCAAGCTTCGTTAATGAAGAGATGGCTAAATCTGATCGTCCAGAGTTAACGTCAGCAAGTATCGTAGTATCTGGTGGTCGTGCGTTAGCAAACGGTGAAAACTTCACTAAATATATCGAACCATTGGCTGATAAATTGGGCGCTGCTGTTGGGGCATCACGTGCTGCAGTAGATGCAGGCTATGTACCAAACGATATGCAAGTTGGTCAAACAGGTAAAATTGTTGCACCAGACTTATATATCGCCGCAGGTATTTCAGGCGCGATTCAGCATCTAGCAGGTATGAAAGATTCTAAAGTTATCGTTGCTATCAACAATGACCCAGAAGCACCTATCGCTAGCGTTGCTGATTACTTCCTAGAAGCGGATTTGTTTGAAGCGCTACCTGAGTTAACCAGCAAGGTTTAATATATAGTCACAGAACTACTAAACGGCTACGGCGTTACCCTCCTTAGATGTACGACTTGTACAATCTGCAGTTGGCGGCCTTGTATCCGTTTTAGATTTCTTGGACTATATCAGTAGTAGATAGATAATAAAAAACCCACTATTAAATGATAGTGGGTTTTTTATGCTTTATAGATAAGCTTTTAATTGCAGTTATAAACCAAAGCTAAGAGTAATTTCTTTGACGCAAAGTCTCATATAGACATAATGAGCCTGCAATCGCTACATTTAGACTTTCTTGACCGTTCGGCTGTGGTAAGGCTATAGGCGTGGCACATTGCATCAATTCATCGCTGACACCTTGACCTTCATGACCCATAATCCAAGCCGTTGGAGTGGTTAGGTTGTGATCGTAAATTAAAGTGTCGGTATGTGAGCTGGTGGCTAAAAGTGGCACTTGTACATAATCTAAGATGTCTTGTGTGCTTAAACCCTCATAAATAGTGAGTGCAAACTGTGCACCCATACCTGCTCGTAGCGTCTTCGGAGACCAAGCTTGTGCAGTCGCACTGGTGCATAAGATGTTATTGATACCGACTGCTGCTGCCGTACGTAGTAACGTACCAACATTACCGCTATCTTGTACGTCATTGAGAATTAGGCAGTCCTCATTGATCATCGATAGACCCGGCATTGGTACTTTAATAACCGCCATAATGTCGATGCCTGTACCTAAGCTTCGAATGCTCTCATAGAGCGAATCTGAAAGCGTCATAATAGGTGTATAGGTCGGCAGGCGAGACAATACTTGCTGAACTTCAGGATGGTTGTGCGCTGACTCTGCTAGTAGCATTTGGGCGAACGGATAGTCACTACGTAGGGCAGCATCGATAAGATGTATGCCTTCAATGACCGTCTGACCATGCTTGTTACGCTGGCGAGACTGTGTCAACAGGGCTTTCACCAACTTGACCGTTGTATTTTTATCTGAAGTAATCAGCTCGGTGGGATTTGTTACCATAGTGGATCGCTTAGAGTAGACTGAAGGAATCGTTTGGACAATTAGCAGAATGCTTATTATTGATTTAGCATTCTACTGATTATCTTTAACATGTGCTCAAATCAATTATTTTTCAGAATAATTTTCGTGCAAGTCTTTAACGTAATTGACTTCGTTTTTGCTTCCCAGTACGACAGGGACACGTTGATGAATATCAGTCGGTTCGATATCTAAGATACGGTTGACAGCATCCGTGGCTCCGCCGCCAGCACGCTCAATCAATAAGCTCATTGGGTTGGCTTCATACATCAAACGTAACTTGCCCGCTTTGTGAGCGTATTTGGTATCAAACGGATAGGTAAATAGACCACCGCGGCATAAGATGCGATGCACATCACCAACCATGGCAGCGACCCAGCGTGTATTAAAATCGCGACCACGTATACCAGCTTCACCAGCGATCAGCTCGTCGATGTATTGTTGCATTGGTGCGCGCCAGTAGCGATAGTTTGAGCTATTGATAGCATATTCACTGGTATCAGCATCAATTTGTACATTGTCTTCTATGAGTACATAATCACCCGTATCTGGATCTAGGCTGAACATCACAACATTTTCAGTTATCGTTAGTGCAAGTACAGTAGAGGTGCCATATAACAAATAGCCTGCTGCCAATTGCTGATTGCCTGCTTGCAAGAAATCGCTGTTTTTGCTTGTTTGACCTTGGCGTTGGTACGGCAAGATAGAAAAAATAGTACCGACGGCCATATTGATATCGATGTTTGATGACCCATCCAGTGGATCAAACAATACCAGTAGACTGCCATCAGCGTTGGCAGGGGTAGCATTGTCTAACTCTTCTGACGCAACACCTGCACAATGCGTATTTTCTGCCAATGCATCTAACAATAAGTCATTAGCCAGTACATCCAATTTCTTCTGATCTTCGCCTTGCACATTTTGATTACCAGCTTCGCCTAGGATATCGGCTAAAGCACCTTTTCTAAGTAGCTGTGAAATGGTTTTGCCAACGTTAGTAACAGTAGTAATCACGTCGTTCAGTTCAGTGTTGGTTGAATGTTGGTCTAGATAACTGGTTAGAGTCGTCATAAAGCTTCCTAATAAATGGTATTGATAAGTCGTATTGAGAGTAAAAGAATAAGCAGTGATAAGCGCACTCTAGGCGGGCAAATTTTTAAATAGCGATACCGTGTCTTTGTCCTGACCGTAAAATCAGCTACACTATATGTATTATTATTCGTTAATATCTTTGGTAAGCTTGTTTTCGCTCATGATCGCTACACTGATATTGCACAGTCGCTACGCGAATATTGCCTAGCAGGTGGCTGAGTGTATTTATAGGACTGGTGTCATTGGGGTAAATTGTATCAAATAAGCGCCAAAATGTCCTTGTATCTATGTATATCTACGATAAATGCTCGAACAAAGATGAATAAATGATTAATATAGACACATACCAACCCACAATGAAGACTTGCCATTATGTCAAATTCTCTCGATAGCAGCTCACTACATACGATCTCGCCGACTGACTACGCAAAATTCGACCCCAGTACTATTCATCAAAGGCTCAATACATCATTGAGTCGTCCACAGCTCAATACCGATGGCAGTATCCGTCATTTTTTGGGTGTAGAAGGCCTCAATAAACAGCAATTACAGGCGATTATCGCAAAAGCAGAAACGTTCTTTGATAAAAACGGACAATTAATCAATCGGCCTGAGCTCGAAGGCTATACGGTGATGAACTTGTTTTTTGAGCCGTCAACGCGTACACGTACGACATTTGAAGTAGCCGAGAAACGTCTGGGTGCCAATGTACTCAATATCGATATCGAGCGCTCTAGCGCTAAAAAGGGCGAAAGTCTACGCGATACACTGTGGAATTTGCAAGCCATGACAGCAGATATCTTTGTGGTGCGTCATTCAGCATCAGGTGCTGCGCATTTTATGGCAACGGAAGTCACACCTAATATTGCCATTATCAATGGCGGTGATGGCTGGCATGCGCATCCAACGCAAGGCATGCTCGACATGCTGACCATTCATCGTGAAGCGCCGCGTCCTTTTGAAGAGTTATCAGTGGCTATCGTGGGTGATATTAAGCACTCACGGGTGGCACGCTCTGATATCAATGCGCTACAAACCTTAGGGGTCAAAGACATCCGTGTCTGTGCACCGCGCACTTTATTACCTAAAGGTATTGAGCGTTATGGTGTGCGAGTTTATGAAAATATGAATGAGTGTGTCACGGAATGTGATGTCATCATGGGACTAAGAATTCAAAACGAGCGTATCGGATCGCCATTGCTAGCGTCATCGAGTGAATACTACAAACACTATGGTATTACGCCAGAGCGCGTGGCACTTGCAAAGCCTGACGCATTGGTTATGCATCCGGGACCGATGAACCGCGGTGTTGAGATTGCTTCGAGCGTGGCTGATGGCGCGCAGTCTGTCATCTTAAAGCAGGTAAATAACGGTATTGCCATTCGTATGGCTGTACTGTCTCTTGCGATGGAAGGGCAGCGCGCTCATCAAGCGGCTGGTAATTAACCTGTCGCCACGCTGTTTTGTTCTTCATTATTTCATTTATTGATACGGTAATAACGCTCATGTCTAATACGATAAACACTGATGCACCGATATTTGACCATCTTCCTAAAGCTATTAAAAATACATTGCCAACCGCAGTAACAGACAAACTGGCGTCGCTTGAAGCTGGTCGTGAAATGTGGCTGCTACCACCGCTGGTTGATTTGTGCGCACGCCTACGTGAACCAGGCCAGCAGCAGCATGGTACGTTGGAGTCAGAAGGACTTGCTGCTCGCGGTAATGGTTTTTTGCATGTTGTGATTCCACCTGATACCAATCCTATTCTAGAAAACGGCTCACTGCTCAAAGGGTTGCGTGAGCGCGCGCTTGATGATGGCGGAATTTATTTGCATGTATTGGGTGCGTTGACCGCAGGGTTAGAAGGAGAGCGTCCTTCTAACATTGCGGGATTGAAAAAAGGTGGCTGTATTGCAGTATCTAACGCTCGTAGACCTTTTCGCAATGATTTGGTCTTATTGCGTACGTTAGAGTACGCTGCAACTTTTGGTATGAAAGTATTCTTTTATCCTGATGAGCCAAGTCTGTCCGGAGATGGGGTAGCACATGAAGGCTATATTGCTTCATATCATGGCTTACAAGGCATCCCTTGGATCGCTGAGACGGTAGCTCTATCTACTCAGCTATTGATGGTCGAAGAAACAGGTATCGCGGCTCACTTTAGCCAGTTATCTTGCAAATCATCAGTTGAGCTGATGCGCTGGGCAAAAGACAAAGGTCTACCAGTGACTTGCGATGTAGCGATGCATCAATTGTACCTAACCGATGATAACTTAGAAGGCTTTAACGCCCAAGCCTATGTGTTACCGCCACTGCGTAGTAACACTGATCAGCAGGCCATTCGCCGTGGATTGAAAGACGGCACGATTGATGCAATCTGTAGTCATCATGAACCGCTAAACAGTACGGCCAAAAAAGCGCCGTTTGCTGAGAGCACCCCAGGCATCTCAAACTTCGATACCTTTATGGCGCTGGCATGTCAGCTAGTACATGATGAGGTGTTAACTTTGGAGCAACTCGTCGATAAAATCTGTCTTAATCCTGCAAAAATCGCTGGTATCGGTGAGCAGTATGAAAGTATCGGCGGTGTGGTATTAGTCGATCCTAATCTAGAGTGGCAGGTGACAGCGCAATCTATGCTATCAAACGGTAAGAACACACCGTTTTTTAATCAGCAGTTGCAAGGTCGCGTTGTGGAGACATTCTTTGGCTAATTTGCCCCGACAGAATGACAGTCCACCACCATCTACAAAAGATAATGCTATGGACTTAATTGGCCGGAAACAAAAGCCACGAAGCACTTCTAGTGAATCTATCAAAGCAGTGGCAATCTATGAGATGGTAAAAGGGTTGGGCGCATTGCTCGGTGCTGTTGCGTTATGGTCATGGCATACCAATCTTGCGCGTTGGCTGACGACGGCAACAGCCTCTTGGCAACATAGCTTTGGTCACTTGTTTGCACCGCAATTTGATAGTGTGGTACGAATTGCCCAACAGGCTAGCAAAAACTGGCCGTTGTTTTTATTATTGATTTTTGCCTATGCCAGTCTGCGCTTTCTTGAAGCATATGGCCTATGGCAAGACAGAACATGGGCTTATTGGTTTGGTGTGCTTGGCTATGGGATATTCATCCCTATTGAGATTTACTATTTAATTGCACGCCCATTTGACTGGTTTAAATTGGGCATATTGATCTTAAATATTTTCATCGTCATTGTGGTTTATCGCAATATGAAACGAAAAGGTCTGATATAAAAACGTACGACAAAATATATAGGCATAAAAAAGGCCAGCATAAGACATCTTCTTATGCTGGCCTTTATGTCACTTAGTACATCTACCGTTTATATCTCTGTGGCATCCGTACGAATGCTTTTCGCCACTTTACCAACGCTCAAGCCTTGTACCAATATAGAGAATATGACGACAGCATAAGTGAGTGCCAATAAGATATCACGCTCAGTGCCCATAGGTAGTTGCAACACTAGGGCAACGGAGATACCACCACGCAATCCACCCCATGTCAGCACCTTCCATGCGCCAGTTGGTAAATCTAGCTGACGGCTAAAGGTCTTAGTGGTCATACCCACGACAATAAATCGAGCAAGCAGTGCTATTATAATCGTCAGCCCAGCGGCGATAAACAGGTTACCTGAGTAAGCAATCATGACCACTTCTAGACCAATTAACACGAACAAAATAGCGTTTAAGATCTCATCGATTAACTCCCAAAATAAATCAATGTAATGACGAGTCTTATCGCTCATCGCTAGTGCGCGCCCACGATTACCAACCATTAGTCCCATCATCACCATCGCGAGTGGTCCTGATAGGTGCCAATGGCTGGCCAACGCATAACCGCCTATTACCCCTGCAAGCGTTAACAACACTTCCTCTTGGTAGCTGTCGATGCTTTTGAGCATATAATACAAAATTGCCCCAAGTACCAAACCAAAGACAATGCCGCCACCTGCTTCCACGGCCAAAGTATGCGCCACATAATTGGCTGTCGGAATGTCGCCGCTCGATAAAATACCAAGTAGCAGCACAAAGATAACCACGCCGATACCGTCATTGAATAATGATTCACCGGCAATAACAGTTTCGATGCTCTTTGGGGCGCCCGCTGATGAGAGAATACCCATCACCGCAATGGGATCGGTCGGTGATATCAACGCACCAAATAATAGGCACCACAGAAATGGCAAGCCAAAACCGAGCAGCGGCAACATAAAGTACAGGGCAGTGGCAATAAGCATCGCTGATACAATAGTGCCAATACAGGCAAGGATGCCAATAGGCAATTTATAGCGTTTTAAGTCGCTAATATTGACATGTAAAGCACCTGCGAATAACAGCATAGAAAGCATGCCATCCAATAAGACTTCGGTAAAATCGAGCTGTGCTAATAAGCTTACTTCGTAATCAATAAGCTGATCAAAGCCTAAAAATCCTAAAAATATGGCGCCAATAGACAATAAGATGGAGATAACCATTACGCCAATTGTGGTCGGCAGACCAATAAAGCGATGATTGACGTAGGTGAGTAAGGCTGTGATGGATAAAAATATCGCGCTGATTTCAAGTATGGTCAGGCTGCTTGTGGGGGCCATGAAAGAAGTCTCAAATAATGATGAAAAGTATTCTTAAACGTAGAGCTAATAAGAATTAAATGGTTTCGATTGTAGTTATATTCTTGCTTTGGCACCAGTGATGAATGTCAATTTATGGGTCTTGATATTATTATCTCGATTGTGTTTGCAGGGCTTTACGGATATGAGCATCAAACTCACTCACGTAGTCAAAATATCGATGCTGAGCATCATTACTCAGAATAAATTGCTTGGCTTGCTTGGACATGGCGATTAAATCATCGATCAATTCTTGATAGTTTAGGTTTTCTTCACCTGCACGCTCAATTAATGTCAGTTCATGCAATAGTGTCTGCTGCTGTGCGCTATTGACTTGCGCATAATTGAGATTGACCATTGCCTGACACAGTGCTTTTAAGACCATCAAATCAGCGGCTGCATAACGACGTATTTCGCCAAGCGATGTATTAATAAAGTCAGAAATTTTTGGCGTATGAGTGACCACGGCTAATATGGCCAGTCGTTGCTGCTTAACTTCGGCATTTGATGCATCATCATTTGGTGCCGGTACATAAAAGTGATAAGGGCTGGGTGGTTGACAGCGCATCATAATACTCAAGCAGCTCGTCAGTGATTGTACGCAGTTGACCGCTGTTTTTGGGTCATTGATACCAGGAGACAATGCGCGCACAGCGATTTCAGTCATTTGTCCTAAGCTATAAGCAATATCATTAGAGTGCACCAATCGCTGTTCGATACGGATACAGCTTGCAAAGCGTTGCCAAAAAACACCATCAGGTGCACGTGGTACAACGGCCAACTGCGATGTTGATGTTTTCTGTCGGTTGTTTGGATGCTCTGTTGGACGCTGGTAAAAATAGCCAATGACGTTTTTATCAGTCACATAATCACCCAGATTGACATGAATCTGTATCACGCCACCATAATCTTGTGTCAGAGTAATCAGCGACTCAAGGTAAATCTGTTGGATATAACCTGAGCGTGGTGGATAGATGGGCATTGATGGCCATTTGTGAAACTGTTCGACATCATGATGCTCGATATCACGTTGATGTTGGATGTCACAATGACTGCCATACCAATAGTGAATATTATGAATGGCATCGTTGCTTGCATTCTGAATGACATGCGATGCTTGGATGGCATGTACCATATGCTGTACGAAGTAAACGAGCAATAGTGCGCAGACAATGGCCATGATAATGGCAAAGGTTACAGCCAGCTGTGGTACACCGAAAGCGACGTCGTATTTATGGATAGACTTGAGTACCAACAAGCTATAACTAAAGGTACCAATGAATGCACCTAATACCAATTGATTGGGTGTGTCTGTCAGAAAATTGCGTAACAATCGTGGCCCAAATTGTGATGAGGCCATCGACAATACGGCAATCGTAATTGAAAAGGTCGTGCCAGCGACCCCTAATACAGCCCCTGCTATCGCTGTCATAATAGCGCGCGCCGCATCATCATCACCCGTAAAGGCAAAGGTAATATCTCTGACTGTTGCACGGTCAAAGTGCTGATCAATCGTCACTAATAAAGGCGCAAGTAGTATACCCACGATGACGCAAGCCGTTGGGATAAACCAGTAAGAGCCAATCAGCTGTTGCCATAAGTTTCGAAGACGATCGGGCAGGTCAGTGAGGGTTTGCAATGACCATAACTGGGCAAACTGTTTTAGCTTGTTTTGGCTTATGTCAAGTGTACGTATCCATAAGCTTTTTTTGTCATCTTTATTCACTGTCATCAGCTTTGAGGTATCCAAAAATCATTATATTAAACTTATAGTGTCATAGCTTATTCATAAATATACGACAGGGCTTTGACTGTCATATTAGGGCGTGTCCTCAATTCAAACGAGTGTTCTCTAAATGGGCTAAAAATAGCTAAATTTTGCCAAACATCGTCAAATAGTTGGTCAATATCTCGATATTATCTGCACTATTTTCCTCGTTTGACGGCAATTTATCTCATTTTTATCGCCATTTTTAAAATGAGGACACGCCCTAGTTCTTTTTATTTTGGTTAGCTCACTTTGGGATTGTCCGCTTCAGTAATAATATCGCCCTTATTATTGGTCTGAGTTTGTTCCTTATCGTCGTTTATATCTTGGGGAATGATGATTTCATTATTACGGTCATCCCATTCTATATCACTGTCTTTGTCATACGACATGGGCTCAAAGTGCGGTGTATTTTGTTTATTTGAGTCATCCTTTGCCAATGGTTTCATCGTCGATGCTGAGGTCTTTCTAAATAAATGGGCATCATTATTTTTATGGCTACCTTTTTTATCAGAAGCGGCCTTTTTACGTGGTTCCGTATTGGTAAATATAGCGCTTAACGGTAGATTTAGTTGTTGTTTAGCATAAGCTTCAGTATGTTCAAAACGCTCTATCAGTAGCCTAATCCAGGGCGTTTGCTCTTCTATTCTTACCTCATCGAATTCATCTTTGATGGGTAATGGGTAAGGTAGGGTGCGGTAAAAATCCCATAATGTCATCTTGCTCAAATCTCTTTTGAGTACATAGTCGTCATCTTCAGTCATAGTGATGAGGTTGCTGTCTTGTAAATAGTTAATATAGGTATACCATTTCGGCAGCTCTTTGCGTCCTAGCATGTTGCGAAGCGCTTGTTCGCTGACGGCCTCACCTTTTAAATGGTGTGTATATACTAAGTTGAGCATGTCTAACAAGCTCAGTAACGGATGGCGTGGCTCCACCTCTTCTGTCCCAAAGATGGTCAGGGTATAGCTAATTTCAACGCCCAGTAGAATTAAATTCCACGACAAATAAATCCATAGCAAAAATATTGGTAAGGCAGCAAAGGCTCCGTAAATAGCTTCATAACTGGTAAAGTTTGCCATCACGGTACCAAAAAGATGCTTCATCATCTCAAAGACGATGGCCACGAATATGCCAGCGATGGCCGCATTTTTGGCCGGCACGCGTGCTTTTGGAATGAACCAGTACATACCGATGAAGCCTGAGACAGTGATGCCAATCGTGACGGCTTGTATCCAGATAGACCAATCAATACCGTAACCAGCGACTTGCTGATTTAAAAAACTAATGCTTTGTATCGCACTTGAGGCGATAAAAGCTGTGCCCAACACTAATGGCCCTAAGGTCACCATCGTCCAATAGCGCAGCATGCTTTTGATGCCACCGGACCGATTCTCTACCCGCCATATTTGGTTAAAAGCTCGCTCAATGGTCGTCAATGTCATAATCGTTGTAAAAAACAGCACCATCGCACCAATAATGGTCAGGTTGGATGATTTTTCAGCGAAGTTGTTGATGTACTCACTAACCTGCATGCTAGATTGAGGTAGTAAGTTGTTATAAATGACTTCATATATTTGTGCTCTGACCGATGAAAGTGCTGGTACTGAAGACAAAATCATCAAGAGTACGGTCAGCATGGGTACGATCGATAGCATGGTCGTATAGGTCAGCGAGGCTGATTTTTGCTGGCAGTTGTCTTCAAAAAAATGCCGAACCAAAAATCGTAAAAACTGAAACCAGCGCTGGTGTAAAAACGGGATTTTCTTTGCTAACTTTTCCATATCGACCATCTAGCAGGTATTAGAGTGACAATAGTGTAACAAACATAGGCGGTTATCATCTGCCCTTTAATTGTGTCAAAATGCACAGTAGTCAACGCGATAGAGTGTTCTGACGATAATGCACAGCTAGGTTGTTTGCATGTCAGTGAATGACTCGGGCATAATGTGCACATATATTGATAGTGTCAGCTGTTGGCTACATATTGCTATCATTAACCACGTGAATGATTTAAGGAAGTGTTGCTAATGAGTCAGACTGCCCCTTATGTATTGGTACTCTATTATTCTAATCATGGTACAACCAAGACATTGGCATACGCTATCGCGCAAGGCATCGAAGACGCTGGCATGACAGCACGTATTCGTACGGTACCAACGGTTGCTCCTGAGACGACATCGAGCAAGCCTGCGATACCTGATGAGGGTGATCTGTATTGCACCATGGAAGATCTCAAAAACTGCAGCGGTCTGGCGCTTGGTAGCCCAACGCACTTTGGTAATATGGCCGCACCCATGAAATACTTTTGGGACAATACAGTGACATTATGGCTGGCAGGTAATTTGCAAAACAAACCTGCCTCCGTATTTACGGTAACGGGTTCGATGCATGGTGGTCAAGAGACGACGTTGCTGACGATGATGTTGCCATTGATGCATCACGGTATGATTATCGTTGGTGTGCCTTATGCGGAGCCTGCGTTAAATCGCACCCAACGTGGCGGCTCACCTTATGGTGCTAGCCATGTCAGTGGGGCATCACATGATCAGCCTATCTCACCTGATGAGCGTGAGCTAGGCATCGCTCAAGGTCGCCGTTTGGCTATCAGTGCGACAGCATTGGCTCAAGCTAACTGG
Organism: Psychrobacter sp. SCQQ22; assembly: GCF_015864605.1. Taxonomy (NCBI): domain Bacteria; kingdom Pseudomonadati; phylum Pseudomonadota; class Gammaproteobacteria; order Moraxellales; family Moraxellaceae; genus Psychrobacter; species Psychrobacter sp. SCQQ22. The sequence goes on along the minus strand of NZ_JADYWZ010000007.1, from coordinate 19,479 downwards.
AGTCGCTAAGCGGCCTTTGTATCGTTGAGCCTACAATAATCATTGAGCCTAAAATGCAACAACGTTGTTCACGCTATTAATGAGGAAGTAAATATATCTAATGGCTACAAACCGCTCCGATAGTGAGATGAATGCTGCACCACCAGTAAAGAAAACTGGTAAGCCTGCCAAAGCAAGTAAACCTATTGCGCCTATCCGTCAGCGTTTGCTGGTTACGTGGTTGATTTGGCTCGTCTATAGATTGCTTGGACTGCCTATCTTTATTAACGTATTCAATCCAAGTAGCCCTGATATCGTCGGCGGTGTCGCATGGCAAATGTTGTGGTTGGTACCCGCCTTTATTCTGACACCATCAATACTGCGTGGACGCTCGCCTTATGCGTTGTTAATTAGTAGTATGTTTATACTTGTGTATTTAGGTGCGAGTGGCGTGGTGTTGTTTACGCGGGTTTATGGCAGTAGTGGGGCGGAAATAGTCGTCTACCTACTGGACTTTTTACTGTTGCTGCTTATTAATGTTTGGTTGTTTATTTTGCTCAAACGTCTGCCTTCGATGAATAATGTCGTTAAGAAACCTCGCCAGTGATCTAAGTTGTCTGACGCTTAACTTACCAAATGCTTGGTAGGTAACTCTCAATAAGTAATGTTTGTCAGCTATCAGTATAAAACCAAAAAAAGCGGCGCTCTACATTAGAGCGCCGCTTTTTTTAATATTTTTTCAGTGGTTCAATAAATAGTTTAGTTCACCTTGGTCAATTCTAAATCCATTTTTTTGCCATCATTAATCTGACTCACCTTAACTGGTAGGTAATCTAAGCTTGGTGCTAACCAAAAGCTGGTAGAACGGCTATCGTCATCATGGACACGGTCGACACGTACTGTATCAAAGGTGCCTGCTGGTACAGTTATTTTGGTGTTGCCAGATTTCTTAAATGGGGTCTTTTCGATTTTGTCTTTCTTCGCCATGTAGTAGTTGCCAGAGAATTTACCGTTCAATAAATCCTGACGAATCTGTACTTCGAGGCTTAAGTCATCAAAGGCTTGTTGCGACATGTTCATTGTCGTTGATTTGCCTCGATAGTTGCTCACAACTTTTTTACTACTTGGATTAAAATCCAGTTTGTGTGTACGGCCTACGCCTAGGAGCTTATAAGTTGTGCTGGCTTGTGTTGGCGTGACATTGTTACCGTTGATGGTAAAGGTACTATTCTGCGAGGCGCTAGCGACACCTGCAACTCGTGCATTGACATTGTACTTCCAAGTATCACCTGACTTGTTTAAGGTACGAGTAGCGGTGCCTTTGTACTTGTCTTCGACCGTAAAGCTATAGCTGGCGCTCGATGGTTGGATGGTCTTTGCACTAGCGATGGTAGGTGCAGTCATACTTAATGCTCCGATAGCAGCAATACTGGCGCCTGATGTTAAGGCGGTCAAAATTTTTGACTTACTACGCTTTGTATTATTAGAATTTTTATTCGATGATGAAAAAATCATAGATGTTCCTTAAGTAATATAGTGTTGGTATATCAGATTCTATCTAACACTATTATTGTATTTACAAGCACTATAATGGTCATACTTGGTTACATTTTCAAGAGTGTTTGCTGTCTATGGTGTGTTGCTCTTGTAGTCAATGTTGCTACAAAAATGCTCCATATAAGAATAAATAATAGGTGATTAGCATAACGATGTGAAATCACGACAGCAGTAAGCGGCTCCCCGAGATAATTCTTGTAAAATTTTAGGCTTTACACTTGAAGCGAACACACCTTGCCCCCACTTTTTGATACAAGCTTAATGCTTATCTTCAGAATATTGCTTTTGAGTAGTAGTCCTTGTAGATACTGGCATTGAGACTATTAATTCAAATAAACCCTTAATTTTAATAATCAACTTTTGGAGTCATATCGATGAACATTCGTCCTTTACATGACCGTATTGTCGTCCGCCGCATAGAAGAAGAAACAAAAACGGCTGGTGGCATCTTGCTTCCTGGTTCAGCTCAAGAAAAACCTTCACAAGGTGAAGTATTAGCTACTGGTAACGGTCAGATTCGTGACAACGGCGAAACTCGCGCGTTAGACGTAAAAGCTGGCGACAAAGTTTTGTTCGGTCAATATGCTGGTCAAACGGTAAAAGTTGACGGCGAAGAGCTGCTTATTATGAAAGAATCTGATGTATTGGGTGTGCTAGAAGGCTAATTGCTCACGAGGCCTATTGGCTAAGTCAGTGTTAGCGAAGCGCATTTATAACCATACTATCGAATCATTCAACCGTATTCTCATACTTATAATAGTGGAGTAATTTAACATGGCAAAAGACGTAAAATTCGGCATTGATGCCCGTAAACAAATGATGGACGGCGTAAACGTTCTAGCAAACGCAGTAAAAGTTACGCTAGGCCCTAAAGGTCGTAACGTTGTTATCGATAAATCATTTGGCGCACCTACCATCACTAAAGATGGTGTATCCGTTGCCAAAGAAATCGAACTAGAAAACAAGTTTGAAAACATGGGCGCACAGCTAGTACGTGAAGTTGCTAGCCGTACTAATGATGTTGCTGGTGATGGTACGACCACTGCGACGGTATTGGCTCAGTCAATCCTACAAGAAGGCATGAAGTCAGTGGCTGCTGGCATGAACCCAATGGATCTTAAACGCGGTATCGATAAAGCGGTACGTGCTGCTGTTGAGCAAATCCATTTGTTATCTACACCCGCTGATGATGAAAAAGCCATTGCACAAGTAGGCTCTATCTCTGCTAACTCAGACACCAAAATCGGTGAATTGATTTCGCAAGCAATGCAGAAAGTCGGCAAGCAAGGCGTTATTACGGTTGAAGAAGGTTCAAGCTTCGAAGATACCCTAGAAGTTGTAGAAGGTATGCAGTTTGACCGTGGTTATATCAGCCCGTACTTCGCTAATAAGCAAGACAGCTTAACGGCAGAGTTTGAAAACCCATATATCTTGCTAGTTGACAAAAAAATCAGCAACATCCGTGAAATCGTGCCATTACTTGAGCAAGTAATGCAGCAAAGCAAACCATTGCTTATCATCGCTGAAGACGTAGAAAACGAAGCGCTAGCGACATTGGTTGTGAACAACATGCGTGGTGGCTTGAAAACTTGTGCGGTTAAAGCACCTGGTTTCGGTGATCGTCGTAAAGCAATGTTAGAAGATATCGCGACGCTAACTGGCGGTACGGTTATCTCTGAAGAGATTGGTCTGAGCCTTGAGACTGCTACTCTTGAGCAACTTGGTACTGCTAAGAAAGTGACTGTCGGTAAAGAAAACACGGTAATCGTCGATGGCGCTGGTAACAAAGCTGATATCGAAAACCGTGTTGAGTCTATCAACCGTCAAATCGAAGAGTCTACTTCTGACTATGACAAAGAAAAGCTACAAGAGCGTGTTGCTAAACTAGCTGGTGGCGTAGCAGTGATCAAAGTCGGCGCAGCAACCGAAACTGAAATGAAAGAGAAGAAAGATCGTGTCGACGATGCGCTACATGCGACTCGTGCAGCGGTTGAAGAAGGTGTTGTACCTGGTGGTGGTGTTGCACTAGTACGTGCAATGAACGCATTGTCTGAACTAACAGGCGATAACGACGATCAAAACGCTGGTATCAATATCTTACGTCGTGCGATGGAAGCACCACTACGTCAAATCGTAACCAACGCAGGTGAAGAAGCGTCAGTTGTGGTAAACGAAGTGAAAAGCGGTAGCGGTAACTATGGTTACAATGCTGCTTCTGGTGAATATGGCGATATGATCGAGATGGGTATTCTTGACCCAGCTAAAGTAGCACGTTCAGCACTAGAAAATGCTGCATCTGTTGCAGGCCTAATGCTTACCACTGAAGTTATGATTACTGATTTACCGCAAGGTGATGACGGTATGGCTGGCATGGGTGCTGGCGGTGGAATGGGCGGTATGGGTGGAATGGGCGGTATGATGTAATTTGTGCCTCGACTAAATTTGTACGACGTTGTTAACCTCGCTCGATGTACTATTAGTACAATCTTCACTTGGTCGCCTAGTCGTACTGCTTTAGTCAATCCATAAAGCGCTTTTCACTGCAGTTATAAGTATTTTTGTGAAGGCGTTTGACCTACCGAAAGCTCTGTTATCGCAAGATAGCAGGGCTTTTTTGTATCTAGTTTAATAGGGTAGTGGTCGTCACATAGAAAAACCTCGATAGGCTGAGCTTATCGAGGTTTTTTAGGGTTAAGAGATAAATGTTGATCATTAGTTTGAAACTCCTAAAGTTAACAGTCATAATATAGAAACAAAATAGTCGTTAAACTTACACATAAGATTATAATCTTATTTATATTTTTGGAAAATTAATGAAGAAAGTATTATTCACAGCCCTTGTTTCACTTAGTATCATGTTCGTTCCATATAGTTCAAGTATTGCTCAAAGTAATAAGATGAACGATCTCGCGAGTATTGATCAGATGTATGGCTCTAAGTTAGTTGGTACTTGGAACTGCGATTCTGTCAAAATGGAAGTTGAAGATGCAACTGTTACTATGGAAGGAAGCGCTTCGTATTTCACTAATAAACGAAGCAATACATTTGGTACGATGATAATAGATTATCCTAAAGAAAACATTACGCTAGAATACGATTATTTCGGTACAGGTACTTGGGAGATAAATAATAAAAAATTAGTTGAAATATTAGAAGATATTAAGTTGACTAATATAAGTCATCCATACATGGATCAATCATTCAACATGACTGATATATTCCCAAAAAATATAAGTGCATCTTCCTCAATTATATCTTTGTCACAATCAAATTTGACTTTAAAAGATGATACTGAGGGCGTAATATTTACTTGCTCAAAAAAAATAGTTAAATAAAGAAATTCTTTCATAATCTCAAATTATCTATATGAATAAACCTCTAGTTTGAACCCATACTGAAAAACCCCGATAGGCTAAGCTTATCGGGGTTTTCTTATAATCGTTTGGTATCTTTCAACTAAGAATAAAATCAAATTTACTGATTCACATTATCCCGTCTAAACGTCCACGTCTTATCATCAGAAGCGGCTTCACAATAATAATATCCTGCCAAATCAAACTGCTTTAGCTGCTCAGCATTGGTCAGCTTATTGTCTGCCGCATACTTGACCATTAATCCACGTGCTTTTTTGGCATAAAAGCTAATCACTTTATATTGACCATTTTTCTCATCTTCAAATCGTGGTGTGATGATGTCAGCCTTTAATGTTTTTTTCTTTACAGACTTAAAATATTCATTAGAAGCGAGATTGACTAATGTTTTATCGTCGCTATCAGCCATCCGCGCATTGATAATCTCAGTCACTTCCTCGCCCCAAAACTCATATAAGTTATTACCGCGCTCATTTTTCAGCTTGGTACCCATCTCTAAGCGATATGGTTGGATTAAATCTAAAGGTTTTAACACACCATAGAGTCCTGACAAAATACCTAAGTGCTCATTGACGTAGATAGTCGTGTCTTTATCCATGTGATACATATCAAGACCAGTATAAACGTCACCATCGAACAAATACCCAGCAGGTTTTGCCGCATTAGTATTATCAGTGAATGGCTGTTCTTTACTCCAGTGCCACTGTTGATTACGCGTCGCATTGAGCTGTGCCAAATCATTAGAAATGCCCATCAGCTCTTGTAAATCAATCGGTTCTTTAGACTTCAGTACTTGCATCAATACTTGTGAGTGTTCAATCAGTTCAGGCTGACTATAGTAGTTGCCTAGATTTAACGGTATAGCGTCTGCTTCGTTCAAAGATTTAGCAGGGGAGAGTAAAAAATACATCGTTATTCCTTATTATAGTGAGTCATTGACGATCCAATTACCACGTCAAGCTTACCTATTATACGACACCTATCGTTTGAACTTAACCGGCTCGTTGCTTTTTCACACGATTCTAAAATATATCAATTGTGACTGTTAGAGCTTACCTTCAGTTCAAATATAACCATCAAAACAAGAGAAACAGCACAGATAATATCGAGGGAGCTATCAGCTGTGTGTCTATTGAGGTAATGGTCTGTGATATGGGGGTGGCCTAGTGATACAAGGTTATATTTTGCAAAGCATTAAGGGTATTAAAAAAATAAATTTTTTTAATATAACAATAAAAGTTATATAGATGGTACAAATAATTAACTTTTTATTTACTTATGGGTCATCATTAAACAATGAAAGTTGGTGGACGATGTACCTATAATAAAAAGGCATGATGGCAAAGTCGCTATCATTTATTAAATTGATAAACCTTTGGTCGCAATACTGATCCAATCAAAACCAAAGGTTTTTTTGTCCCCTGTGCTTTTTAGATGTGCGTTGAGGGTATTAAAGGTAGTCGTGAGACGTAATTATAGTCATTATAAGTACAGTCATTGGACGTAAGTAAGGAGACGGTATGAAAATCGGTGTAATCAGTGCAGATAGCGCGAGCGAGAGCCGTGTAGCCATAACCCCAGACGCAGTCAAAAAGTTGCGTAAACTTGGGTTTGAAGTTGTCATTCAGTCAAATGCAGGTCAAGCAGCGTACTACGCTGATGAGCTATATCAAGCTGCTGGTGCCGACATTGCCAGTAGCAGTGCCGAGGTCATTACCCAGTCTCAGATTATTACCACCGTCAATGACCTATCAGCTGAAGCCATCGATGGCTTGTCCTCTGGTCAGATCGTCATTGGCATGCTCGACCCTTATCGTAATACTCAACTTGATAGTTATGCGGCTAAAGGTGCAACCGCCTTTGCCATGGAGTTATTGCCCCGCACCTTGTCACGCGCACAGAATATGGACGTACTGTCATCACAGGCCAACCTTGCGGGTTATAAAGCAGTATTGCTGGCAGCCAATGAGTATTCACGTCCTTTCCCGATGTTTATGACCTCAGCTGGTACGGTTAAACCCGCTAAAGTGGTCATCCTAGGTGTTGGCGTGGCAGGTCTGCAAGCAATTGCAACCGCCAAGCGTTTGGGTGCTGTCGTTGAAGCCAGTGATCTACGTCCGACCGCTCGTGAGCAAGTGGAGTCACTCGGTGGTAAATGGCTTGATGTGCCAATGAGTGCAGAGGAAGCTGAGACAGCTAAGTCTACTGGTGGTTATGCGTGGACGCCATCCGAGCAATATGTCAAAGATCAAGCGGCTGTCGTAGATAAAGCGCTCAGCAATGCTGATATCGTTATTACCACGGCACAGATTCCTGGTCGTAATGCTCCGCGTCTGGTACACGGTGCAACCCTTGCCAAAATGAAAGCGGGTTCAGTGCTGATCGATATGGCTGCTGGCACAGGCGGTAACGTCGAGGGCAGTGTGCCCAACGAAACTATCACTACAGACAACGGCGTACGTATCGTTGGGGCAGCTAATATCCCCTCACAGCTTGCCGCACAGTCTTCAGATTTGTATGCCAATAACTTAGTCAACTTTATCACCACATTAATTGCGCCTGCTGGCGATGACGCTTCAGCAACTAACTTGGCACTTAACTTGGACATGGAAGACGAGATTCAAGGAGCGCTGGCAGTGACACATGAGGGTCAGGTACGACTGGCCAAACGCTAGTTTTAACGGGCTAAGTTTTTACAGCCTGTCATTACAACTTTGTCACCACTAACGTTGTCACCACACATTTGCCAGACACGAATAAATTTTTAGGAGGATTAGATGATTGCCACTATTTTAGCGTCAGCACCCGCCGGTGCCGCCATGGCCAGTACACCCTTTGTCGCGATTTTTACCGTATTTGTACTCGCTATTTTTGTCGGATACTACGTGGTTTGGGGCGTTACGCCTGCCTTGCACACGCCATTGATGGCCGTCACCAACGCACTATCAAGTATCGTCATCGTTGGTGCCATGCTACAGACCGTTACCATTGATGGTTCTATCTTTACACCGACCAGTATACTTGGCGCTTTTGCGGTATTTTTAGCCAGTATCAATATCTTCGGTGGCTTTGCCGTGACCGAGCGTATGCTTGCGATGTTTAAACCGAAAGTAAAAAAAGCACCAGTAGCAACCACTGATGTCGGAGGTGACGCATGAATGATTTCTCAGCAATGATTGCGGCAAATGCAGATTGGTTCTACCTAGTCGGTGCGATTCTTTTCGTTTTAACCTTACGTGGTTTATCCAGCCCAAAGACGGCTATTCGTGGTAACCGCTTTGGCATGGTAGCGATGGCAATTGCTGTCGTCACGACGTTCTTCTTAGCAGAAGGCCCTGTCCTTTGGTTAATTATTGGCGCGATGATTTTAGGTGCCCTCGTTGGTATGTGGAAGGCAAAAACAGTCGCGATGACCCAAATGCCAGAAACCGTTGCCTTGATGCACTCCTTTGTCGGTTTGGCAGCAGTTGCCATTGCACTAGCGACGGTACTGCACACTGAACAACAGCATGGCGCTGTTGCCCGAGTTGAGCTGTTTATTGGTTGTTTCATCGGTGCGATTACGTTCTCAGCCTCGGTCTTTGCCTTTGGTAAATTAGCAGCTAAAAGCTGGGCGAAAACACTGGTCGGCGGCTGGGTAAAACCTGTCCAAGCACTATTGTTCATTGCGATGATTGGTTTCGGTGGCGTTTATTTCGTTACTGACTCATTACCAGCATTTTATGCGATGGCTGTGATTGCTGTTATCTTCGGTTGGATGTGGATTGCGCCAATCGGTGGCGGTGATATGCCAGTAGTGGTATCGCTATTGAACTCATTCTCAGGTTGGGCAGCAGCAGGTATTGGTTTCACCCTTGGCAACTCGATGCTGATTATTGCAGGGTCGCTCGTTGGCTCATCCGGTGCAATTTTGTCTTACATCATGTGTAAAGCCATGAACCGCTCATTACTCAACGTCTTATTTGGCGGTATGGGTACAGGCGCTGTAGCAGCGGGCGCTGATGATGGCGCACCGAAGAACTACAAAGCTGGTTCGGCAGAAGATGCAGGTTTCTTAATGGCCAATGCCAGTAGTGTTGTGATCGTACCGGGCTATGGTATGGCACAGGGCCGTGCACAGAATGCAGTAAAAGAGTTGTATGAGCTGCTAAAAGAAGAAGGTGTGAATGTGCGTTTTGCCATTCATCCGGTCGCGGGTCGTATGCCAGGACATATGAACGTCTTATTGGCTGAAGCCGATGTACCTTATGATGATATTCTTGAGATGGATGAGATCAACTCTGACTTTGCGAGTACAGATGTGGTGTTAGTCATCGGTGCCAACGACGTGGTAAACCCTTCTGCGAAAGATGATCCAACCTCGCCAATCTTTGGTATGCCGATTCTAGAAGTGACCAAAGCGCAAACGATTATGGTCATCAAGCGTTCAATGAACACGGGTTATGCAGGGCTTGATAACAGTCTGTTCTATATGGACAAAACCATGATGATCTTTGGTGATGCCAAGAAAATGGTCGAAGAGATGGTTCGCAGTATCAATGGCGCAGGTCACTAATCATTAAAATATGTATTTAACTATTAGCTTTTGCCTATAAATTTTTAAGTAAAGAAAGTCACTGAGGTGGCTTTTTTTGCGTTAAAGTAGGCAGCATTTATATGACATCGATATCTATACAAAATAAGAGTTAAGGGAGTTACTTATGAATATGTTGATCCGTTTTTTTATTATGGTTAGCTTGCTAAAACAACAACTAAAACAGCAATCAATGAGCGAGCGCATTAGTATAGAGACGTTGACCGCACCGACTGTCCGTAACTATCGAGTATTGCCGCATGACATGGGGTTTCGTGACCACTTGCCTAACTACCGCTATCTGTCTTTTATTGAATTAAATGTCACTCGCTGGGTAATGGCATGCTGTCATGAAAAAGGCATTAAGAAACTGAATTGGGTGATGTCCATGCAAGAGATGGTTTATCTGAAACCAATCAAGTTTTTGGATAAAGTGACACTCAGTAGCAAGGTTGCAGGATGGGATCAGAAATACGTATATTTTGAGCATCGTTTCTTTGTGAAAAATCAGCTGATGAGTATGGGTATGACCAAGTTTATCTTTACAGATAAAAAAGGCAAGTGTACACCAGAAGTATTGGATATGGTGGGAGAGCATTTGACCGATACTATTACCACATGGAATAGTAACCAAGCTGCTTTGAAGTCTGCCAAGTCGGCGTAGATAGCATAAGCTACCATATAAAATTAACTTGTCTATAATCATCTGATGAATTTTGGTAAAATAGCACCTATCAAATTGTCAAAATTATTTTATCGAAATCATTTTACCAAAATCGTTTAAAAGATAAGGAGCCGCTATGATCCCGCAAAAATTAAAATGGACAGACAGCTTAGATATCGCTATTGAGTTGTATGAAAAGTTTCCAGAGACCGATCCACAATATATACGCTTTACCGATTTGCATCGTTGGGTGACTGAACTTGAAGGCTTTGATGATGATCCACAAAAATCAAATGAGGGCATTTTAGAAGCCATTCAGATGAATTGGATCGATGAAGCAGATTAGAGTTACTTTGCAACGTTAATGGCTTTTTTAATACTCGCTCATTTCAATACTATCTCACATAAAAAACCGTACAAATATACAGGATATACCGCATCATGACTTCACAAATTAAAGAGCTACCAGAAGCGATAGCTTGCAGTGGCATTAGCGTTCGTACTACCAACAACGCTGAGATTAGCGAAGAAACTGCCAAACTGGGTCGTTTATGGCAGAAGTTTTACCAAAACCATGCCAGTGATCTGCCTAAAGGTGAAGATATTTATGGTGTCTATCATAACTATGAGAGCGATGATTTGGTCGGCGCTTTTGATGTGGTTGCCAGTTGGAAAGTAGTCAGTGAGCAGGAGCCATCAGACAATGAAAAGACTGCTAAATCTACAAACCTAGTAACAGTAGATATTCCTGCAGGGAAGTACATGGTATTCTCTGAAGAGGGTAGAATGCCTTACACTGTGATGAACGCTTGGGAAAAAGCTTGGACTTATTTTAATGATCGCAACTGTGAGCATACCCGAACTTTTGATGTCGATTTTGAGCATTATATTGATGGCAATCTAGAGTATGGTCAAGTTGATGTCTATATCGGTATCGAGTAAAATTAGTATTGAATAAATCAGTAAAAATAATAAAAAAGCGCCAAATCTAATTAAGATTTAGCGCTTTTTTTGCTTTCTTCAATGAATAATTAGTCTAGCAGCAAGTTCTCTAAAATCCCTTCATAAATCTGTGCCAATCTACCCAAGTCATCGACTTCTACCTTTTCGTCAACCTGATGAATTGTCGCATTACGCACACCTAGCTCAACGACTTGCGCACCTGTTGGTGCGATAAAGCGTCCATCAGAGGTACCGCCTGAAGTAGATAGCGTGGTATCAGTATCAGTTACCTTTTTGATTGCTTTTTGACAGGCAGAAACCAATTTACCTTCAGGGGTCAAAAACGGCTGACCAGATAACTTCCAATGAATATCGTAGTTCGCCTTGCTATCGGCAAAGTATTTGTCAAAGATAGCATGCGTTTTAGCCTTCAGCTCATCTTCAGTGGTTTCCGTTGAAAAGCGGAAGTTAAACACTACTTCTAACGTTTCAGGAATGACATTGGTTGCGCCCGTGCCACCATTGATATTTGAGATTTGCAGTGATGTCGCTGGGAAATAGTCATTGCCATTGTCCCATGCAGTCGAGGTCAATTCAGCCAATGCTGACATTGCAGCATGAATAGGATTGCATGCTAGATGCGGATAGGCGACATGACCTTGTTTACCAGTCACTGTGAGCACGGCACCCAATGAGCCACGACGACCATTTTTAATGATATCGCCTAGCGTATCGGTACTTGATGGTTCACCAACCAAGCAATAGGTGATTTTTTCTTGACGCGCTTCTAAGGTTTCAATGACTTTTACTGTGCCGTTGATTGATGGGCCTTCTTCATCTGAGGTGATTAAAAAAGCAATCGAACCATTGTGTTCAGGGTGATTGGCGACAAAACGTTCGGCTGCGACAGTAAAAGCCGCAATACCTGTTTTCATATCAGCCGCGCCGCGCGCCCATAGATACCCATCAGCGATGGTGGGAGTAAATGGAGGATAAGTCCAGTTTTTCTCGTCCCCAGTTGGTACGACATCGGTATGGCCTGCAAAGCAAATGACTGGATCAGTCGTGCCGCGGCGCGCCCACAAGTTTTTGACTTCAGCGTGTTCGCCCTTTGCCTGTCTATCACCATAATACATAAACTCACAGTTAAAGCCCGCCTGTTCCAATCGCTCTGACAATATATCTTGGCAGCCATCATCATCGGGCGTCACTGAAGGGCGTTCTAGCAGTTCGATGCTTAACTCTAAGGTTTCTTGTTGGTGGCTTGCTGATTGATTATTGGTAGTTTGGTGATTGTTGTCAGACATGAATGAACCTTTTATGTGTAAAGTTAACTTTTAAGATTGATATTGCGAAAGTAGTGGAATACTTGTTTGTTTTTATAGTGGCTTACGACTCAAATTATATTGTTTATGAATAAGTGATACTCTAATTGTTTTCTTCAACAAACGGTACCAATCCATCTCGGCGCATCCAAGTCGCGATAGAGTAGCGCTGACGATGAGCGATCTGTACCTGATGTCGTAAGTCACTGTCAAATATCACCAGTCTATTGGCAACAGGCATCACATTATGATGAACGCCATGTTTATCGACAACTTCTAATGCACCCCCATCGCCTGTAGACCACTCATCATTCAGATAAAACACAGCTGAAATAACACGTTCGTCACGCCCAGAAGGGTTGTCACTGTGCCATTGATAGCCAAAACCTACCGGATAGCAGGCATAATGCGCTTCACTATGACGAATACCCGCGAACAAGCTACGATTGAATAAGGAAGCAAGGGTGTTAATGCTCTCTAAGTAAAAAAAGCCTGCAAAGAAGTTTTCGGTGATCCAGCGTATTTTATCACCGCGAATATCGCTTATTCGAATACCAGCAGTGAGCTGTGCATCACGATATTCAATAAAACCGCTTTCTGCTTGCAAGGCTAGCAACGCGGTACTATTAAAGACATCATCGATAATAATCCAACCATCGTTGACGAACTTATCAAGCTGTATTTCAGTCAGATTGTCTTCCCAGCTCACGGCAAAATCAGAGGCTTGTAATACATGTTGGGTTGGGATATCTGGGATGTCACTATGACCGTCTGGAAACAGTAATGGTGGATTGTCCGGACCTATTGGCTGATCGGCTATCAACTCTGTCACGTTCAGGTTGCTAATAATCTGCGTCATTTCATCTCATTATTGTCAATCAGCTGTCGATATACCGTCATTCAATGCGTTTTTATTGAAAGCACTTACCAAAACCACATTATCTTTTACTCTGCCTATGCTACCATAGATGCAATTTTTCTTATTTAAACTTTTGAGATTATGAACTATAAACACGCCTACCACGCTGGTAACTTTGCTGATGTGGTCAAACACATTTTATTGGTACAACTGCTCAATCAACTGGGGCAAAAAAACAAACCTTTTTATGTGCTTGACGCTTATGGCGGTCGCGGACTTTATTCACTGAGCAGTGAAGAAGCACGCAAGACTGGAGAGGCCAAAGGTGGTATTCAAGCCCTATTGAATGCCGATACTGAAAAGGCACCTGCTGCTGTCAAAGATTATATGGAAGGCATCAAGCAAGCCAGATTCACTTATGACAGTAAAGTCTATCCTGGTTCTCCTTGGTGGATTGCCCATCATGTCGAAAAAAACCCGGAAGCGGGCGTACGTGGCGAGGCTTTTGAAGCCAAAGCCAGCGAATATGATGCGTTGAACTATCAGCTACATAAATTGCCAATCGGTATCCATCACCGTGATGCCTTTGAAGGTATCACTGCAGTTATTCCGCCAAAAGAGAAGCGTGGTCTAATTTTTCTTGATCCTCCTTATGAGCAAGAGCATAAAGACTTTACACGCCTTATCAATTTGTTGGTTAACTCTTATAATAAGTGGCCACAAGGCACTTATGCGCTTTGGTTCCCTATTAAGAACGTCGAAGCTGTAGAACTGTTCTATAAAAAGCTGAAACGTACTGAAATGCGCCGTCAGTTGGTGTGTGAGTTGAATATTTATCCAAACGATGTTGCGGTTGGCCTTAACGGTACAGGTCTGCTGGTTATCAATCCACCTTGGCAGTTTGACAATCATGCGCGTGAGATTGTGCGTTTCTTGCAGCCTGCTTTAAAAGTAGCTGATGCGCCAGACTTAACACCTGATAGCGCGACCAATGTGCGCTGGTTAGTCGGTGAATAACTGGTTCAATGAGTAGCAATGTCGGCAAATAAGGATATTAAGATGACCAATACACCATCATCTACAGGTCAATCAAACCACGTTTCCTCAAAGGATACGGCTCTAAATGATGGATTGCTACAAGACAGTGCAGCAACTCAGCCACCATTTATCGATGAGCATGAGTTCAATATCCGCCTAGCGGAAAATGACAGTTATGACGGTTTGACCTTTGAAGTGATTGAAGCTGAAGTAACAGAAGGTCAGCGAGTGGTCAGTCGCGGTGTGTATTTAGCGCCCAACTTAATTACAACTTTGTCGCTACTGTCAGGCTTTTATTCAATTTTGGCCAGTACACAAGGCGAGTTTTATAAAGCCTCATTGGCTATATTTTTGTCCGCTATTCTTGATGGGGCTGATGGGCGCGTGGCACGTATGCTCAATGCACAGAGCCCATTCGGTGAGCAATACGATTCTTTGGCAGATATGCTAGCGTTTGGTGTTGCACCTGCTATTTTGATTTATAGCTTTGCTTTAGAGCCGTTAGGTCGTATCGGGATTGGCTGTGCATTCGTCTTTACTGCTTGTGCCGCTTTTCGCCTCGCACGTTTCAATGTGCAGGTTGGCATTGTCGATAAAAAATACTTTGTTGGCCTAGCAAGTCCACTTGCCGCTATCTTAGTGACGTCTGCTGTCATGGTCGCAGTCGATCATAATGAGTGGATTGGTCAGTACGATACAGCTGTCATGTTCTTGTTTGCCGCTTGGGTCGTAACTTGTGGTCTACTAATGGTCAGTAACGTCAAGTACTATAGCTTCAAAGAATTTGATAAGAAGAAAGTGCCTTTCGTTGTTCTTATCATCGGTGTGCTGGTCATGAGTATCATACTCTATGATATCCCTGTCGGCCTTTTAGCGATTGGTATTATCTATGCGTTGTCTGGTATTGTTACTACGGTCAAAATAAAATTTAAAATTTAAAACAGATATCTGTCTTATGTTACTTTATACCATTACTAGTCGTTTTCAGGCTGGAGCTAAATCAAAGTAGTCACGTTAGACTAATTATTCAATACATGTAATGAGAGCCGCTTATTTTCTAATAAGCGGCTTTTTTATGCGTGCTATCAAATAGTTGTTTTTACCTTTTAATTCAAACATTTCAATATATTCCTTAAAGTATATGTTCATCTGTTACAAATTAAAAACAAGAACTTTACAAATTTAACATAATATTCCAGAATGTACTTATAACGTTTCTTTTTATGTCTGTATTGCATATAAAATTATTTTTTAGAATCAGAAGAACGGATTTAGTAGGTAGCTTAAGTCAAGAGCAAGTCAATCTAGTGCTTGATTTATCACTTATCAAACGATACGGATATCAAATTCTACAGGTAATTATTCATTCAAATTAACGTTTATATTTTTGATCGACAGTGCAACTGTTGCTCTATTTGTTATAGCCATCATATGGTCGCTTCGATAGCAACTTTATACACACAGGATATTCTCATGTTAAACCATGTTTACCGCGTTGTTTTTAATCGTTCTACGGGTTGCTATACAGCCGTTAGTGAAATCAGCAAGTCGGGTGGAAAGTCTAGCAACACATCAGGTCAAATTGGTACTGTGCCAGCTAGCCAAACAGGCGCATCACTACGTCGACATGCCATTGCCACTGCAATTGGCTCAGTGTTAGGATTAACAGCGATGACTGCTCAGGCAGATGTGTGCTTAACGCAATTCAATGGACCAGGTGGAAATATCGCTTCACAAAATACATCTATAGCTTGCGGATTTGAAAACCAAGCGCAAAATGAATCCAGCTCAGCAGTAGGTTTTCGAAATCAAGCTTTGAATACTAATTCAACAGCAATAGGTTACGTCAATACCGCTTCAGATTTTTCTAGCTCAGCAGTAGGTTCTCAAAATAGAGCTTTGAATACTAATTCAACAGCAATAGGTTATGTCAATACCGCTTCAGGTTCTTCTAGTTCAGCGATTGGCCATAAAAATGAAGCGTCAAGTCTATATAGCTCAGCGGTAGGCAACACTAATATTGCCTCGGGTGAAGGCAGCTCTTCGATAGGTTCTGGTAATAGTGCTTTAGGTAATGCCAGTTCTGCTATAGGATCGCAAAATAGGGCTGATAAGCTAGGAAGTTCCGCATTAGGCATACTGAACCAAGTAGATAATACTTATAGTACGGCGGTAGGGTCTAGCAATATAGTAGATGGGCAAATGGCTTTGGGAGCAGGGCATAGGAACGTAGCTTCTGGTCGTTTTAGCTCAGCAGTAGGTTATATTAATACCTCTGCAGGGGATTATAGCTTGGCAATAGGTAGCGACAACTCAACCGCCAACGAACGTAGTACAGCGGTAGGTAGTCTAAACACAGCCTCAAAGCTGTATAGTTCAGCGGTGGGCTATAGCAATGAGGCAACTGGTGACCGTAGCTCAGCACTAGGTAGCGATAATACTGCTTCGGGTGATGACAGCTCAGCAGTGGGTCGTAGCAACATAGCCTCAGGAAGTTTCAGCTCAGCGTTGGGTTATGGCAACGAAGCCTTAGGAGGTTTCAGCTCGGCAGTGGGTTTTAACAATGAATCCTCAGGTAATGGTAGCTCAGCGATGGGTAGTGGTAATACAGCCTTAGGACTTACCAGTTCAGCGATAGGTAATTTTAACAGAGCCTCAGGAGTTACCAGCTCAGCAGTGGGTTTTGCAAATGAAGCCTCAGGTATTGATAGTTCAGCGATGGGTAGCCGTAACACAGCCTCAGGTTTTAATAGCTCAGCGATGGGTATTCGTAACACAGCTTCAGAATCAGGCGCGACTGCCGTTGGTAGTGGCAGTACTTCTACACAAGTTCCAGTAGTAGATGCAGTGGTGCAAGCTGATTTTACCGCTGCGACCACGCCTATACAGACAGACGCTTACAATCGACGCTTTAAAGACGATGGAAATGGCGGTCAGATCTTTGAGTTTGCAGTGAGTAACTATGAAGCTCTAGGCACAGGCGCGACCGCGAGCGGCATCCGCGCGACCGCTATCGGTAACTCATCAGTTGCAAGCGGTCGTGACAGCCTAGCGATGGGTACAGGGTCAACGGCTGATATTCGTAACAGCATTGCTCTAGGCGCACAGAGCACCACAACAGTTGATGCAGGCGTAGCAGGCTTTGGTGCGGACACCAGAACCACACCAGTATGGCAATCAACGCTAGCGGCAGTGAGTGTGGGTGATACCTCTGATGCTGATCCTGCCAACTGGCAGACCCGTCAAATTACAGGCGTAGCGGCCGGTACATCTGATACTGATGCAGTTAATATTGCTCAATTAAAAAGATTAGAAACAACAGGTATTTCTTATTTCAGTAATGTAGCAACCGCTTTAGGTGGGGGCGCGCAAGTGAACAGTACTGGTGTATTTCAAGCCCCCACATATAGAATAAGCAATGCAGACTACAACAATGTAGGTGCAGCGCTCACCGCAGTTGACGGAAAGTTAACGGATTTACAAACACAGATAAATACGATTGAGCTAACACCTGGACCTAAAGGTGATAAAGGAGAGGTTGGTCCGCAGGGTCCAGCAGGATCTGATGGTATCAATGGAACAAATGGTATTGACGGTCAGAATGGTACGGATGGCATTAACGGCCAAGATGGTGCTGTCGGTGCTCAAGGCCCAGCAGCAGGTCAGAACGGAATAGATGGTTTAAACGGTGCTGATGGTACAAATGGTAAAGACGGCATTGATGGTGCTCAAGGTCCAGTTGGTCCAGCAGGTCAGAACGGAATAGATGGTTTAAACGGTGCTGATGGTACAAATGGTAAAGACGGCATTGATGGTGCTCAAGGTCCAGTTGGTCCAGCAGGTCAGAACGGAACAGATGGTTTGAACGGTGCTGATGGTACAAATGGTATCGACGGCGCTAAAGGAGATAAAGGTGATTCAGGTATCAGTGAAGAAGCTAAAGTTGAATTAGAAAACAAAATCGAAGATAGCCAAGCTCGCTTCTTTAGCGTTAATGATTCTAGTAACAGCGAAGATGCAGGTAATTATAACAGTAATGGCGCTACTGCTGACGGTGCGATAGCGATCGGGGTTAACGCTCAATCTAAAGGTCAGGACAGCGTCGCTATAGGCACTAATAATACAGTGACTGGCGATCAATCTACTAGCGTGGGTAATGGCAATGTCGTTTCAGGTGATCGCTCAGGTGCGTTTGGAGATCCCAATATCGTCGGTGGTAACGCCAATTATGCAGTTGGTAACGACAATGTCATTGGTGATACTACTAGTAACTCTGTAGTACTAGGTAGCAATGCAACTGTTGGTGCTACAGCGGCAACAGTTGGTACCAATAGTACACCAGCTTTTGAAAACGAGACTAATGCCTCAAACTCCGTCGCTATCGGTGAGTCGGTGAACATTCAAGCAGCTAATGCAGTGGCTATCGGTGCTAATAGTAGTGTAACTCATAGCAATGCTATAGCATTAGGAGCAGGGTCGCAGACCAGTGCAGACAATACCGTATCAGTGGGCAACGCAAACAGCCAGCGCCGAATTACCAATGTCGCCGCTGGTATCAGTCCAACTGATGCAGTTAATGTCTCTCAGCTTGATCAAAATCGTGCTGAAGCCTTCGGTTATACAGATAGAAGAATAAATGATCTAGAAGGAGAGACCTACTCAGCAGTTGCAGGCGCGCTTGCTTTCGGTGCTTTACGTTACCCCAATGTACCGGGTAAAGTCAGCGTTGGTCTGGGCGGTGGTACATGGGAAGGTGAGACAGGTTATGCATTTGGTGTCGGTTACACCACATCTGACGGACAGTTTTCTATCAGTAGTGCTTTTGGTGGTAGTGGCAGCCAAAATGGTGGTAACGTTGGCGTAAGCTATACTTTTGACTAACGTTTAGTGTTAAGAAATCAAAAAATACTTGAGCCTACTATTGTTTTTGATAGTAAGCTCAATCAATTAAATCTATGAAGTTAGAAGATTTCTGAAAAACTTTCCTTGTTTTCTATTTGAGATCTCGTAGGATGCATTTAATCGTAAGGGAAGTAGATTAGTGATGTGGATAACCAAGCTTATTTGAATTAAGTTAAATTACCTCTTGACTCAAGATTTAAAGCGTCTATAATACGCCCCTCAACAGGGAGAACTGGCAGTAATTAGGAGATAATTACTTAATTAAAACC